>NZ_JQBD01000001.1 GCF_001437255.1 Pediococcus damnosus
TGACCATCTAGGAAAACCTTACACTAACTTCAAAACCTTTCATACTATTTAAACATTTCCATAATAGAACTAGTCAGATTATGAAAAACCATAGTCTGACTAGTTTTCTTCCTATAACATCTAATCTAATATATTAGCTTTGGATTCAACATCCTCCATACGAATCCAAGCATTTTTCCCAAAATCAGTCTTATTTTCAATTTCAATCCAAGTATTTCCAACTTCGTTTTTACGAATTGGATCACGTAGCTTCGCTTGCATTTTTGTTGAATAAGAATCTGCTAATTTGTAATTATAGTTTGAAATAAACTTTGCTTGTTTCGTTTCTGGAATAGCTGACCATAATTGAGTTCCATCTTTAATTGTTATCTTCTGTAAATCAGTTCTCTTTTCAGACACTTCATATTGTTCATCTCTTAGCACGTATTCAACCAACGTTTGTGTTGAATTGCCGTTCTCCCAAGAAGCAAATTTATCCAAGAATGCACTATAAGTTGATGTGTGGACGTATTTATCTGGGCTATTTAACATATCTTTTAACACTGGAATTAACTCTTCATTTGTTTTCACAATTGGGCCAGGAACCGTTTTTTGATAATCGATATAGAATCCACGAATGTCACCCGCATATTCGTCAAGATCATAAGCAAAAAACAAAATTGGTCGCTTAAGGTTGGCAAAGTCAAACATAACTGAGGAGTAATCGGTGATTAAGACATTCGAAATAAGATATAAGTCCGTAACATCCTCATAATCACTAACATTTAATACACGTTCTCCATAACTAGATAGGTCAAGTTGATTAGCAATTAAATAATGAGTCCGAATCAAAATAACTGTATTCTCAGGTAACTTCTCTAAAAGCTGATCTAAATCCAAATGTAATTTTGCACTATATTCATCTACGTGAACATACTCATTATCACGCCAGGTTGGGGCATATAAAACAACCTTTTTATCCTGACTAATTTCAAGGGCCTCTTTTATCTCACTTACCTGGCTATCTGTATAGTTATATAACATATCGTTTCTTGGATAACCGCTACTAATTAATTTAGTGAACGGTTTTCTAAACGCACGTTGCATAATATTATAAGAATATTCATTTGGAGCAACCAAATAATCCCAACGTGCAGAATCTCGAATAACTTGTTTATGGTAACTTCGTTGTGTCACTCCTGGCATTGTAACGTTCTGCACATCTGTTCCAATTGTCTTCAAAGGTGTCCCATGCCATGTTTGAATTAATTTAGCATCACGTGGCTTAGCCCAACGGAACGGACGCCGTGTGTTTGTAAACCAGTATTTGGCCTGCGCCTGTTTTAAAATGCCTTTATACCCAAAACGCACAACGTAAGGAATTCCATGAGTCTTGAAGTAATCGACATTTTTTCGATTAACATTCCAATAAAGTTTGTACTCTGGATGAGTTCGTTTTAGATATTCGTAAATTGCCTTTGGACTATCAGAAAACTGCGTTCCAAAAAAGCTCTCTAAAATAATGATATTTTTTTTCTTCAGTACTCGACTCAAAACATTCAAAAGGTCTGATTGAAAGTCATTTAGTTGCAACATTCGCAACACTTTATTTATAAACAAATGATGCACAATTGAATCCTGTGTTTCAGGTCGTAAACTCAGCATCTTTTCAGAAACAATTTTGCTTGCATCCCCATTACGCCCATACGTGCAGAACTTATCATAAAACCAGTCAATTTTAGATGCATAATTAGCCGTTAAATCATGGAAGTTTTGCAACCACTTTATAATTTCATCTGTAGTTTCCACGACTGGTCCTGGAACCGTTTGGTCATAATCAAGATAAACACCTCGATTATCGCCATTTAAGTACCAATCCTTATCATAAGAGAAGAAAATCATTGGCCGCTTAAGGTGTCCGTAATCAAACATTACCGAAGAATAGTCCGTGATCATTACGTCACTGATAAGATATAAATCAGCAATATCAGGATAATCGCTCACATCCCAAACAAACCCCTGGTGATCAACAAATGACATAGAATGAGCCACAAAATAATGCAACCGTACAAGAACAATGTACTCATCACCCAATTTTTCTTTGAGTTTATCTAAATCTAACTCAAAATCAAATCCACTATCATCGTTGTTCCTGAACGTTGGGGCATACAAAACTACCTTCTTATCCAACGGAATATGAAGATTCTTTTTTACATTTTCAATATAAGCCGAATTATTATGTTGATAAAGCGCATCATTTCGCGGAAAGCCACTTTCTACAATTTCGTGTTTAAAATCAAAAGCATGGGTAGCAGTATCAGCCATGTACTTTGAAGGTACCGTTAAAATATCCCATCGGTTATTCCGAATAGCAAAATTTCTTTGTACTCCAGCCGTCGCATTCTTAAAATGAGGTTCATCAAAGCCCATCGTTTTCATAAAGGTCCCATGCAATGTTTGAACTTCAATTTGTCCAGATCTCTTCGAATATTGATTTGGAAAATTCGTATTTTCAACAAAATACTTAGCCCTTGCCATGTAGTACCAATATTTAAATCCTAATCGTTTGACCCGTTTAGCCTTACCCTCAATTGGAATTTGATCATTAGTTAAAATCCATACAAATTTAAGCTCTGGATGATTTTTACGCAAATAGTCATAAATTGCCTTGGGACTACCATTAAAGTAATCACCCCAGTAGCTTTCAAATACAACCATTTTTTTATTGATTGGGAGCATCCGCATCATTGGATAAAGGATTGAATAATTGATTCCCCTCTGAAGTTTGGAGCGATCCATCCCAAAAGTGGTTTGTACTGTATGAAATTCCAAAAAACCATTGTTTGTGCACTGAAGATCAAACGTAAAGTGTTTATTCGTATAAGTATCAAGCTGATCACTAACTGCTTTTAAATCTATAACTCGAATGCGTTTCTGCGTCTCACCATATGCAACTACTAGGTAAACGCGATAATTACCAGATAAAACTTTTAAATTATTTGCCGCCACAAGTGGAATTTGAACATTAAAACAGCCATCCTCTACAAATTTCACTCTCCCAATTGACAGGTAGCGACTCTTCTTATTACTACTCAATAATTCAACGGATCCAGAATTTCCAAAATTTTCTTCATTCGAAGAAGCCGGAATATTCACTTTCATCTCAATAGCAAGATTGGTTCCCGTTTTAATCCAATTAGCACTTTTTAATTCTGCAAAAGGAACCTCTTGCATCAACCAAATTCCATCTGTACTGTTATAAGAAATAAAAACATCATAATCTTTGCCATGAATAATCTCTGTTTGGCGAGAATAATCCATTGCATAACTTTCTGGAACGTTTGTTTCTGCATCAATCAACACCAAATGTTGCATATTACCACGATATTTTTCTAATTCTTCACCGGATACAAGAAACTTTATCTGATGATCCGTATTCTTCTCAAGTTGACCAATATTTTCATCATTAATTTGTAAAGTTGGTTTTATGATGTTACTACAATCGGTAAAAGTAAGTAAAATTCCGTCATCACGACCAATTACATTCGTTAATGCAGTTATTTGGCTCTTACTTTGGTCCCGGGTTGAATTACTATTCAACATTTTTTGTACAACAAATGTCAAATCCCAATGACGATTATATCTTTGAATTAAATTAAGCCTTAATTTTGAATTAATAACTGAAGCTATTTTTTGGTTTCCATGAATAGGCTGTCCCGCAAAGGACTCAAACTTTTCTCCATGATACTGAAGAGTGATCTGAATTTTCCATGTCCCGTTTCCTAAAGTCGTCAGAGCGTCTTGAACATTAAAGGCAGCCTTATATGCGCTATATGGTGCATCCTCTTTTTTTAGATGGATATTACTAATGGATCGAACACGATTTATGCTAATCGCCATTTTTTTATTGGTATCAATATTAACTAAATTGGCAGTAATATGTTCGTTTAAGTTAGAAGGCGTTAACCAAATACGATGCAATTTTATAGACTTAGGATGAATATATCCTTCAATTTGAATTGTATCTTCAGTCGGCTGTGAGACTCTTTGAATCGTATTTTTAACATCAGCCCCTGAAGTAGCAGTGTGTGCCCGTTTCCCCCAGAAATGACGAACAAAACGCTTTGCAATGCTTCCTTTAAACCCTGAGTACGAATAACGTTTTAATTCATCAAAGTTTCCTTCTAAGAGAGCCCGATACTGTAACTGCATTTTAACGGAAAGTTGTTCATACAGATTACTCTTCAAAAGGCCCCAATTACGCAGAAAAATATAGGTTGCCCGTTGAAAATCAAAAACAAAATCATCATCCGCATCCGCAATATCATCCATAAACAGCGGAATATCAATCATCAATACTTTCACGTAAAAAGTATCGAGAATTCGCTGACTGACATGAGCTTTTAAAAAGTAATCACGAACCATATTGAGAATTTTGAGCCGATCACCGTATGGTTTCATTGCATTTTTAACTTGGGTAATAGACTTACTATCCCCATCT
The DNA here is from genome assembly GCF_001437255.1 of Pediococcus damnosus. Taxonomy (GTDB): domain Bacteria; phylum Bacillota; class Bacilli; order Lactobacillales; family Lactobacillaceae; genus Pediococcus; species Pediococcus damnosus. The sequence continues at coordinate 4,481 of NZ_JQBD01000001.1, forward strand.
CGCCAACGCCAACGGTACACAACATTAGAAAGGATATCAATACTACTTTCATGACTGGCAATAACAAAAGCCCGCATAACAAACGGAATATCTTCATATAACATATTTGCTGGAAATGTCATGTTGTGCTCTCGTACCATAGGTAAACTATATAATTTATTCCAGCTTGTAGAGTCGTAAACTAATTCTGGATTTCTTTCAAGATCGGTTTGCTGAATCGTGTCCGAAATTGCTTTTTTATGTAAATAAGAAGGCTTATCCCTAAATTTATCAAAGCGTCTCACAAATCCAGTAGCAACTTGTGACCCGGTCATCGCTACCGAATTAATAAGATCTCGATAAGCGTTCTTTGGGACAATATCATCGCCATCAACAAATGCAATGTAGTCTCCCTTTGCAATTTTCACGCCTCGGTTACGGGTGTCGCTTAATCCTAAGTTTTGTGGGTTGTGATACGCATGAAAATTTTCATAACGTTCCCCATATTTATCCACAATATTTTTAGTTTTATCATTATCGGTCGAACAATCATCGATCATAATGATTTCGACTAACTTATATGTTTGATTTGCAAGTGAATCTAAGCATTCCTCCAAATAGTCTGCAACATTATAACAGGCCACAACAACGCTTAGCGCAATTGATTTAGACATTTTATTAACCTACCTATTCTTTCCCGTTCTATAAACATTAGTAATATTAGCATGCTGGCTAGTTCCATACAATGGAGAATACACTAAAACCATCGTCATATTATTTCGGTATCTTTTCTTCCATCTCACTCTCACTCATTACTTCAACCTCAAGTGTCTGCGCTTTCGTCAGCTTACTACCAGCATCGATCCCTGCAATTAATAAATCGGTTTTTTTAGATACCGAGCCGGTCACATTAGCACCTAAGTTTTCTAGCTTTTCTTTTAACTCTTCTCGAGTATAATTTTCGAGTTTACCAGTCAAAACAACCGTTTTATCATTAAAGTAATTATCTTCAACCTGAGCGGCAACCGGACCATTATACGTCATGTTTACACCCACGGACGCCAAATCCTCAATAGTCTTTTGGGCAGCCGTACTTTGGAAAAAGGTTACGATGTTGGCTGCTAAGATTCCACCAACCGCGTTAATTTCCGTAAGCTCTTCTTCTGAAGCCTGTTCCAATTTATCCATAGTTAAGAAATGTTCAGCCAAGATTCGGGCCATCTTCGTTCCAACCCCAGGAATTCCAATACCATTTACCAATCGCTCTAATGAGTTCTGGCGACTGTTGGCAATTGCTTCCAATAAACTATTAATTCGTTTTTCTTTAAAATTATCTAACTTAGCCAATTCATCAGGATCCAACGAATATAAATCAGCAAAGCTTCGTACTAATTTGTGATCAAAGAACACTTGGATCAAACGTGGTCCTAAACCATTAATATTCATCGCATTTCGTGATCCAAAATGCTCCAAACGGGCCACAATTTGAGCTGGGCAATCTGGATTAATGCAACGCAAGGCCACTTCGCCATCTAAATGAACCAAATCACGGCCACAGGAAGGACACTGAGTAGGAATCTCTAGCACCTGACTCTCAGCTGACCGTTTATCCAAAATCACTTCTGTAATTTCTGGAATTATATCGCCAGCTTTATGTAATTTCACTGTGTCACCAATTCGCACACCCTTGGCGGCAATCTGATCCACATTGTTCAGAGTTGCCCGCGCAACAGTTGATCCTGCCAATTGCACTGGATCCATAATTGCGGTGGGCGTTACCACGCCGGTTCGTCCAACGGTCCACTCAATCTGACGAATCACAGTTAAGGCTTCTTCTGGAGGAAATTTATAGGCGATTTCCCACCGCGGAACTTTAACGGTATGGCCAAGCTGATTTTGTAAATCCAACTCATTTACTTTAAGGACAATGCCATCAATCCCATAAGCTAACCGATCACGCTGGTCTTGATACTCATCAATAAATTGCCAAACTTCATCAAGATTTTGACAAACTCGCTGAGTTGGATTTGTATTAAATCCTAGTTCTGCTAAAACGTTGATGGCATCGTGTTGCGTGGTAACTTGTAAATCACCGAACGTGCTGATGGTATAAATGAATGTATCTAAATTACGAGCCTTAGTCACTTTTGTATCTAATTGTCTTAAACTCCCGGCGGCTGCATTTCGCGGATTGGCAAAGACAGCCTCTCCACGTTCTTCTTGTTGTTTATTTAAATCTGCGAAAGCCTGCTTTGGCATATAACACTCGCCACGAACCTCAATCGAGACTGGTTTGGTAAGCGTTTGGGGAATCGATGTAATGGTCTTTAAGTTCTTCGTGATATCCTCACCGATTGTACCATCGCCACGCGTTGAGCCTTGCACTAACTTACCATTCTCATAAACTAGCGAAATTGCCAACCCGTCAATTTTTAATTCCACATTATATGGAACCGGATAACCGACATTTTTTTGGATTCGATTATCAAATTCGACAAGCTCATCTTTCGAAAAAACATCCCCCATGGATAACATGGGAATGTCATGATGCACTTTTGTGAAGCCACTAAGCACCTCACCACCCACACGCTGGGTAATCGAATCTGGCGTCACGATCGATGGAAAGGCCGCTTCTAGATCCTGTAAATCACGATATTTTTCATCATAAACATGATCTTCCACTTCAGGATTATCTTTCGTGTAATAATCTGAACTCCATTGGTTTAAAGTTTCCCGCAACTGTTGTGCGGTGTCACTTGCCTCTTGCTCAGAATATTCAGTAATCAGTTTTGGTAAAGCCATCTTATTTCCTCCAACTATGGTAATGCAATGTCGAGTTCTACCGGACAGTGATCTGATCCAAAAATTTCATTATGGATTTTTGCACCTTGCAACTTTGTTTGTAAATCATTGGACGTAACAAAGTAATCAATTCGCCAACCCGCATTATTATCACGAGCATGGAATCGATAGCTCCACCACGAATAAATATCAGCCTTATCAGGATAGAAGTAACGAAATGTGTCGGTAAAACCACTATTTAGTAATTGCGTGAACTTTTCGCGTTCTTCATCCGTAAAGCCCGCATTGTGATGATTAGTTTTATCGTTTTTTATATCAATTGGTTCGTGGGCAACGTTTAAATCACCGCAGAAAATAACAGATTTCGTTTGCGCGAGCTTGTCAACATACTGCCGAAATGCATCATCCCACGTCATCCGGTAATCTAAACGTTTTAGTTTCGTTTGTGAATTTGGCGTGTAATTAGTGATCATGTAAAAATCTGGATACTCTAAGGTGATTAACCGTCCTTCGTGATCGTGGATATCAACATCCATGCCATATTTTACGCTGAGTGGCTTTGTTTTGGTGAAAATAGCCGTTCCTGAATAACCTTTGCGATCCGCATAATTCCAGTATTGATAATAACCGGGCAAATCCAGCTCAAGCTGACCTTCTTGCATTTTTGTTTCTTGAATACAAAAAATATCGGCATCAAGCGTTTTAAATGATGTCATAAAGTCGTGGGTCACGGCGGCCCGAATTCCATTGACGTTCCAAGAAATTAATTTCATGGTTTTAATTACCTCTTTAAATAGCTTTAACAACTCTATGCTTAGAATTATACCATTTTGCTTGGATTTTCTTAAAGTTATCCTTGTTCTTTTGTAAAACTTCAGGAATAAACAAAAAAAGTTCCGAAGAAAATATTTCAATTTTCTTCGGAACCAATTTTAAAAATTACATATCTTTCAAAATTTCAGACAAGGCTGGTTGACCAAAAATATTGTACGTTTTCTTAAATCGGTCAATCGTTGCCTGATCAAACTGATCTGGATCCAAAGGCATAAATGAGGTATCGACGGGATCCACATTTTTAATCTTGGCATCTACCACAATTGGACGCGTATTTCCAGACTTTTGTAATTCATCAATTTTATCAAAGGCTTCGCTCAGAGATTTCTGACCGGTGACCGTAAATCCAATGGCACCCATGTTTTCAGCAATGCCAGCCCAGTTAGCCCCCTGTAAATCAATCCCATAAGGAGCTTGCTTAGCTGCAATTTTTTCGTGCTGGATAAACCCAAAGACCTTATTTTCCAAAACTACATTAACAACTGGTAATTGATATTTCACTTCCGTTAACAGGTCCTGCATAACCATTGCATAGCCGCCATCACCCGAAATAGTAAAGACCTGGCGATCTGGAAAGCTCAATTTACCAGCCAATCCAGATGGCAAGCCATACCCCATCGTGGCAAACCATGAAGAAAGGGTAAATTTCTGGTTTTTATTTAAAGGTAACTGACGAACGGCCCACTCAGTATTATTGCCGACATCGGCCCCAAAGATGGCATCATCATTGGCATGTTGTTTGATAGTTTTCATAACCGCTTCAGCAGGTAAGCCCTCGGAATCGTCATCAGCTAATGTATCTAACCATTTGTCCCAATTCTGCTTGTCTAATCGGGCAGCCTTTAAGAAGTTGGTAGGAGCAATGGTTACATCCCGCTTAAGCAATTCTTCTAAGAATCCTTTGCCATCACCTAAAATGGCTAAATCAACATCGCGTTGTTTACCAATATCAGCAGCATTGTTGTTTACCTGAATGATCTTAACGCCTTCTGGCAAGAAACGTAGAAATGGGTAGTTTGTCCCCACAGAAACAACGAGATCTGCCATCTGGGAAACCTCAAAGCCAGGCTTAGTGCCTAATCGGCCACGAGATCCCATGAAGTTTGGATGATCAGTTGGCATCACTCCAGTCGCCGGTACCGTTGATAAGACTGGCAGGCTGTACTTTTCAGAAACTGCCACTAACTCTTTTGTTGCGCCCTTCAGGCCAACGCCAGCCCACAAAATTGGATGTTTCGCATTTTGAATAGCATTCACAACTTTATCAATCGTTGCTTCATTAAATTTAGTTTGCATTTGTTCTTTATAAATTGGCGCTGTTTTAAAATCAGTAAAGTCAATTTCTTGGCCAGACAAATCATCAGGAATTATCACAACTGCTGGTCCTTTATGCGCATAGGCTGCGCGAATGGCTTGATCAACCACGTACGGAATTTGTTGGGCACTAACAACTTGTTCATGGAAAACTGCTACGTCAACAAACATAGGATCTTGATTCATTTCTTGGAAAAATGAAGTGTTCATAACGCCTGTCGCGGATTGTCCCACAATGGCTAAAACAGGAACGTGATCCATTTTGGCATCATATAAGCCATTAAATAAGTGAGTTGCTCCAGGACCAGCTGATCCAAAACTGACCCCAATCTTACCGGTAAGTTTTGCATCTGCAGAAGCGGCTAAGGAACCAACTTCCTCGTGACGAACCTGAATATATTTGATTTTATCTTTTTCTTGGTACAAACCATCCACAGTATTGTTAATTGAATCGGCCGTAATTCCATAAATATGATCTACTTGCCAATCTTCCAGTACTTTTGCTAAGGCTTGTCCAGCTTTCATTTTTGTCATGTGTGTTCTCCTTATGAATATTAAATTTAGTTTTTTGCTTACTTTTCGTAAGTGAATAATTTCAGTTTACCTACTTTCTTATAAAGAAGCAAGTGTTTTTGCTCTAATTTTTAAAATTCATTTTTAATTTAGCGTAACTCCGTGATATGATTGACTCGCCAGCGTTTCTATGGTGTTTCTTAAACGATAATTTTGGAGATAATCAAAATGTCAGACTTACTAAACTATTTGGATAACTATAACCGACCTATTACACCTCATTTAAATGTGGCGGATCAAATGCTACTTTCGCGCTTGCCTTTTTTCCCATTTGAAAACATCGTCTCTGCAAATTCTGATAATCAAATTTACTTGCCAGAGGCTCTAAAACTGTTAACCAACAAATTAGCTGCTAATTCTGATCATCTGCTACTTCATAATGATCGAATCTTAATTGAAAAACTATCCAACTCTTTTCGATTCAAAAAAATAGCTCTTTCTGACTTTCAAGTACATCATTCTGATGATCTCCAAACCCAATATGCAGCCATTTCAATTACAATTGAACCCAGTCTTACAATTATTGCTTTTCGAGGAGCAGACGGGACCCAGTTAGGTTGGCAAGCAGACATGAGTCTTGTTTACACACCCGAAGATACAAGTTGGCAGACTTTCTCATTAAGTTATTTATCTCAAGTTGCTTCCACAATCTCTGGTCCCTTACAATTAATTGGCTTCTCTAAAGGTGGCAGCATGGCCACCGCCGCAGCGTTAAAAACAACGGCGAGCATTCAAGACCACCTTCAACAAGTCGTTAACTTCGATGGTCCGCAAGGTTCCAAATTGCCTAACTTATCTGCTCCTCTCCAATCGATATTTTATACATATTTACCACAATTGCCGTTTTTCGGACTTGGTTCAAATTATCCGCAATCCCCACAAATCATAAGCAGCCAGTCAACTGGCATTTGGCAACATGATCTGTACAGTTGGCAAATTCCAGACACTAGCCCCACCGTTTTAGGCATGGCTAGTTCAACAAATCCATTTTTAAACCAATCCCTTCGCAAATGGCTTTGCTCCTTGAAACAAAATGATGCACGCTTATTCATTAACACTTTCTGGGACATCTTGAACGACACCCAGGCCGTTACCGTTAACGACCTAATCAAGCACTGGCAACAGGTAACTAAGTTATTTCAAAACCAAAGTAAAGCTTGGGATCCAGTTGCACAAGAAATGGGTCAAAAAACCTTGCAAGCTGTGTTTCAAATTATCGTGACATTTACCCGCTTTTAACAAATGCCTGCAAACGTGGTACTCTTAGTGTATGAAAACTGAAAGAGATAAAATGACCGCTGGTGAATCTTACAAAGAGTTCGATTCAGAGCTGATTGCCCGTCGCAAGGTAATTCGGCAAGAACTTCAGGAAATTAACCAGATTACTGATAATGAAAACATAAACCAACGTTTTCAGAAACTTCTTGCAAACACAGGTGACCATTTCTTTGTAGAAAGTGATTTCAAGTTTGATTATGGATTTAATATCCATATTGGGGATCACTTCTATGGCAACTACGACATCACAATGCTGGACACTTGTCCCATTACGATTGGCAGTTATTGCTATTTTGGTCCGAACGTTGGTTTATACACGCCAGTTCATCCCTTAGATGCAAAGCGGCGCAATGCCGATGTTGAAATGGGAGCTCCGATCACAATTGGCGATAGCGTTTGGATGGGTGGTCGTGTGACTGTTCTACCCGGCGTCACCATTGGTAATCGGGTCGTTGTTGGTGCAGGTTCTGTCGTTACCAAATCTGTGCCAGATGATGTTGTGATTGTGGGCAATCCTGCTCATATCATTCATCATTTGGATCAGAATGGTGATGTGATGAAAAAATAGAGTGTCCCAAAAAGACGTTTAGCTTCTGAGCATACTGTCGTTGTCCATAGAACTAAAGTTGCTAAAGCAACAAGTTCTCATGGCAGCCTAGATAACCGAATGATTCGCACTTGGAATCGTTTGGTTATCGTAGCTAAGCGGAAGAAGCTGCCTTTTTTGGCACGTTTAATTCAATCAATGAAAAACGAGCGAATTCATTAATATTTGTAAAGCCCAAAACACTGTACAGATATCCTCAATGGATAATGTATGGTGTTTTTATTTGGTCCAAAATTTAGTTTCTTTCACACGTTTTATTTCGTTATTATTGTTAGCTCATTTTTTGGAAGCATGCCTGGCGAAATCAAACACGTCTAACGCAGGATATCCTTCCCGTTGCGCGATTATTTCACAGGATTCAATTGCTCCCCTACACTTACTTATATATTAGAAGGATTATTATTTTACACCACAGTAATATAGATAAAACTGTTTTTATTCCCACCGTTAGTCTCTTCGCCCTTGTTTCGCTTGGACTCATTCTTGGCGGTTCTCATCTTCGGATTGTCCTTAGCAACCTTATGAATGGCATCACTGCTCACATGAGTTGGGCTTACCTCGGCATTTACATCATTAACTTCATTTTCTTCATGTTTTTGGCCTTCAGCCACTTTGGCAAAATCAAACTTGGCCATGCAAACGACAAACCTGAATACAGTAGCTTCCAATGGGGCAGCATGGTTTTTGCCACTGCCATTGATGCCAGCATTCTCATGCTCAGTATGGTTGATCCATTACGTTATGTTCAACATCCTATTTTTGGTGATAAACCTTATTCTGCTGCCGCTTACGGCGATGCACACATGCTTGGTCAGTTTAACTGGGGTCCCATGGCTTGGATGATGTTTGCTTCGGCCACAGTCGCCATTGCTTACGTGATGTACGTACGTAATGCCCGGGTTATGCGAATCAGTTCTGCCATTTCATTTTTAAAGGGTCCTGAACGCTATAAGAAAGTCATTCGTCAAATTATCGATTTCTTAGTTGTCTTTGGTATTATGGGCGGGATTGGCTCTTCAGTCGGTATGGAAATTCCCGTACTTTCTAAAATCATCAATCAAATCACCGGAGTTCCCGACACCTTATTCTTAAAACTATTTATGTTTTTAATTTTATTTATTATCTTTGCCGTCACCGTTTTTCACGGTATCAAAGGCGGGATTGATAGATTGAGTGCTGCCCATATTTGGACAGCAATTGGTTTTCTCCTCATTGTCTTGTTTATTGGCCCAACGTTAACCATTTTTCGTGATGAAGGTAACAGTTTACGTTTAATGGTCACCAAGTTCATCACGATGAGTACTGGGACCACAACAACTGGTTCCCCAGATATCGTAAAAAATGAAACAATCTTTTATTGGGGCTGGTGGTTATCTTACATGCCTGTAATGGGATTATTCATTGCGCGCATTTCTCGTGGTCGCACAATTCGTCAGGTTGTCGTTGGCATGTTAGGTTATGGTGCCCTCGGTTGCATGAGTTTTTATGCCATTCTTGGTGGTTACTCGCTTTACCTGCAACAAACAGGGGTTATCAATTTAGTCCACATTTTAAACACGCAAGGACAAGCAGCTGCAATTGCGGCCGTTCTCAGTACGTTGCCGCTTAAAATGTTAATGTTAATTATTTATAGTATTTCTTGCTTTATCTTTTTGGCCACCACAATTTCATCGTCAGCATTTATTGTGTCGTCGTTTACAAGTCGTCACTTGGCGCCAGGAGAACAACCCAGTCAGTTTAATCGCTTGATTTGGGTAATTGTCTTCATCATCTTCTCCTTTGGAATTGTCTTTGTCGGTGGATTTAAGACCGTTCAGGCCATTAGCTCAATTGCGGGATTCCCGTTAATTGTGGTGTGTGGATTATTACTGATTTCTATCTGTCAGATGATTCATCAAGATCAAAAAGTCATCCAAGCCAAGAAAAAAACCGTTTTATTTATGCCACACGTTACGCCAGAAATTGTGCGTAAACAAAAGCGTGTCGAGATTGCTTTAGCGAGTTATCTACATGAACAACCTCGGAACCAAAGCGATCCAGAATTAAGCTAAATTAAAATTACAAAAGCTCATCAAGTTGACCACATATGATCAATTTGATGAGCTTTTACTTTTCGCCAAGAGATTACCAAAAATTGTTGTATAATCAAGGCATATTCACGGGGGAGATCTAATGATGGAAAATCAATTAATTAACTTTACACAGCGACTAACCAAAAAACATTTCTATCAAGCTATTATCAATGCGCTTCGAATTTTATTACCATTTGAATTCATTGGAATTTCCCTACATATTATTTATGAAACGACATTCCACAGAAATGGAATTTTCGAGGCTATTTTTGATCTTCATTCACATATCCCCGCGTTTAAACAAATCGGCATGACGCTAAAGGTATCAGAAAGCCTCATTTTCCTTTCGATTGCACTTTTGATAGCCTTTTTAGTGGCGGATCTGCTTGTTTCATCATCAACCAAGTATCAAAATAATCATTTAGCTGGTCTAATCAGCCTGATTCTTTACTTCACATTAATCTCTGAAACTTCACCTAGTCTTAATCTGCTTCAAATTTCTGAATCCTCTGGAAATATTCTGCTTCCAATTGTTATGGGCCTAATCATCGGCTTTAGTTTTCTTAAACTTCAGTCAAACTTCCACTCAACATTTGATACCAATCTTTCTATCCTGCTATTTTTCATTTTCATTCTGATTGTTGGTGCCATTGGCCTGACCGTTCATCAAACTCAGTACTACGCCACCTTATTTTATCAGCAGGTGACCAGTCTATTAAATATCGGCCAACATCCCTCTTTCTTTAAAATTTTACTAGCTGTTAGTTTACGAAACATTGCCCACTTTTTTGGTATGATTAGCGATTTCACAAACACAGTTGCAAATCACTTTCCTGATGAGAGCGCCAATCTGGCCTATGCCAGTGCTCATCATAATCTCTGGAAGATTCCCTATCCGATTACGTTTCACACCCTTTATAATTCATACGGGATGCTTGGTGGTAGTGGAATGCTACTAGCTTTAAACGGTACCCTCCTGTTCAAAGTTAAGGACAAACAAATGCAATTTGCTGCCCGGCTTTCCATGGGACAAACCCTGTTTGATCAAGGTGGCACTTTATTATTCGGCATCCCTGTTTTATTTAATCCGCTATTATTAATTCCATTTTTACTGTCACCTTTAGTCAGTATGATACTTGCCTTTCTTTTCATTAGCTGGAAACTTGTGCCCCCAGCAACCTATATGATTCCTAACGCCACTCCTAGTCTCTTACGTGCCTTTCTGGGCACAAATGGCGACTGGCGAGCCCTCATACTTAGCCTAATCTGTGTGGCCGTCTCTGGGATCATTTACTATCCTTTTGTAAAAATGTTAAATCGGGCAACCCTTGAGCAAGGAGATGAGATGCATGACTAAATGGTTACGAGGTCTAATTTTGGCAGGTTTAATTCTAATAATCGCTATTTTTGGACTAAAGTGGACGCGCCAGAATATGCGGAACGCGATGCCGGCCAACAATTCACGTATATCTCCCATCATTCTTGTTCCTGGGAGCAGTGCGACTCAGGAACGCTTCGATGCAATGGTTAATGAATTAAATCAAAACACACATACGACCAGCAGCTTATTAAAGGTGACCGTCCATCCTGATGATCATTTATCTTACAGCGGTCAATTTCGGCCTGGAATCGTCCACCCCTACATTGTAATTGCGTTCGCTAATAATAAAGATGGTTATTCAAATATCAAAAAACAAACTCAATGGTTCCAACATGCCATGCTCATCTTGACCGCACGCTATCATTTTAATAATTTCTCCGCAATTGGGCATTCCAACGGCGGCCTTGTCTTGACCCGCTACCTTGAAAAATATTTTAATCGTCAAAAACTACGAATGAATACTTTGATGACAATTGCGTCTCCTTTCAACTTCTCAGAAACAAATATCGATAAACGAACCCAAATGCTGAGTGACCTAGTCCGGGATAAATCAAAAATTCCTTCCAATTTAGTAATGTATTCGGTTGCAGGAACTGAAAATTATAATAATGATGGCACGGTTCCATTTGCGAGTGTTGAAGCCGGCAAATATATTTACCAAGATCAGGCCAAAAGTTACACGCAAATCACCGTCACGGGGGAAGACACGACCCATCATGACTTACCTCAAAATCGGGAAATTGTCAGTTTGATTCAACAATACATCCTTGGTAACCCTAATAAGAACCCCCAACCCGAAGTTAATGTGGCACCACAATAACAATCCCATTTAATTATGTCCGCCTAATATCACACATAGATAATCTTATTCGCAAATACTATACCCTTTCTAGTAATTCGAGTTATACTGTTACGTTGTAAGGGCAAGTAACCCTTTAAATTGAAGAAAAAGAGGCCAATATTTTGGATAAAGTAAATCAAAATAGTACAACGCGGTATGCTTCTATGCAGCTCAACGATGTCTATAAATATTTTGATACTAAAGAAACCGGGTTAACTTCAGAAAAGGCAGCCGGTTTATTAAAGAAATTTGGACCTAATACAATCCAACGAAGTCAAAAGCAATCGCAACTCAAAGCATTCCTGAAAAACTTTACGAGTTTAATGGCGATCTTACTTTGGGTCAGTGGCTTCATTGCTATTTTTGCCAACATGACAGAACTTGGAATTGCTATTTGGGCGGTTAATATAATCAACGGTGTTTTCAGCTATTGGCAGGAACATCAGGCCCAAAAAGCCACCAATTCATTACTAAAAATGCTGCCCACCTACGCCCAGGTTATACGGGATGGAAAACCACAGCAAATCAACTCTGAAGATCTTGTTCCTGGCGATGTCTTCATGATCCAAGCTGGGAATAGTATCTCAGCAGACGCTCGAATTATCGATTCGAACTCACTTCAAGTTGATGAATCGGCCTTAACTGGTGAATCTGTTCTTGTAAACAAACAACCTGGTTATTCACATGGCGTTGGTCGTTTTGCAGAATCTAATTTAGTTTTTGCTGGAACGGTTGCCGGAAGCGGAACAGCGACTGCAGTAGCCGTTGCAACAGGGATGCATTCTGAATTTGGTAAAATTGCAAAACTTACTCAAAGTCAAAAACATCATTCTAGTCCCCTTGAAATTGAACTTAATCATTTAACCAGGCAGTTATCATTAATTGCCATTTCAATCGGGGTACTCTTCTTCATATTGGCAATCTTTTTTGTCCACTATCCAATTGCCAAATCATTCATTTTTGCTTTAGGAATGATTGTTGCGTTTATTCCAGAAGGCTTGCTACCAACCGTTACCTTGTCATTAGCACAAGGCGTGACCCGAATGGCTAAAAAGCACGCCCTTGTAAAGGATTTGAATAGTGTTGAAACCCTGGGTGAAACAACCGTAATTTGTTCCGATAAAACAGGAACCCTAACGCAAAATCAAATGACCGTGGATCATCTTTGGTTAGCTAGCCATCAATATACGGTTAGTGGAGAAGGCTACGTCAATAACGGCCACATTCAATTAGATGATCAAGATGTTGATGTTTCTAAGGACCCTGGTTTACAAATATTATTACGGGTTTCCGCACTGAATAACGATACGAAAGTTAACCCACCAGAAAAATCTGGCGATAATCCTAAAATTATTGGAACCCCAACCGAAGCTGCATTAATTATTTTGGCTGAGAAGGCTGGCATTAACGTTGAAGAAGAAACTAAAAAAGTTCCTCGGATTGGAGCATTGCCATTTGATTCTGATCGAAAACGGATGTCCACTTTCCATAAAGTAGATGGTAAAAACACAATTTGTGTAAAAGGTTCATTAGATGGTATTTTACCAATTAGTGATACGATCTTGGATAACGGAAAAGCCCGTCCCATCACAGATGCAGATCGTAAACAAATCAACGAGGCCGATAAAAAATATGCAGCCGACGGTTTACGATCATTAGCAATTGCCTATCGGACTCCTACTGATGATTCCGACATGCCTGCTGATCCAAAAGACTGGACCATTAAAAATGCTGAACAACATCTTACTTTTGTGGGCTTAACAATTATGTCTGACCCACCACGTCCAGAAATTTTTGAAGCGGTTCGCAAATGCCGAGAAGCAAGTATTCGAATCATTATGGTTACCGGTGATAGTGCTTTAACAGCTAAAAGTATCGCTACTAAAATCGGAATTACCGGCGATAAAGCCCGGGTAATTACTGGTGATGAATTGGCTGCCATGCATAAAGGTGAACTCAAAGAGGCTTTAAAAGGTGAAGTTATCTTTGCTCGAGTTGCTCCTGAACAAAAGTATCGGATTGTTTCCACCTTGCAGAGCCTTGGCGAAATTGTAGCCTCAACTGGTGATGGTGTGAATGATGCACCTGCTCTTAAAAAGGCTGATATTGGGGTCGCAATGGGAGTTACCGGAACTGATGTCGCTAAAGATGCTGCAAATATGATTTTAACCGATGATAATTTTGCATCCATCGTTTCAGCTATCGAAGAAGGACGAACTGTTTATAGTAACTTGCAGAAATTCCTGTTATATATTCTTAACAGTAATATGCCAGAAGCTGCACCATCCATCATTTTCCTGTTTACACGAGGTTTAGTTCCTTTGCCTTTGACAGTTATGCAAATCTTAACGGTTGATTTAGGTACCGATATGTTGCCTGCCTTAGGTTTAGGTGCTGAAAAGAGTGAACCTGGTATCATGAAACAGCCACCACGCGCACGGACAGCTCATTTACTGAATCGTGGCATCATTATAAAGGCCTTTTGTTGGTACGGCATGATAGCGTCAGTCATTTCCACGTGTGCTTACTTCTTTGTAAACAAACTAAATGGTTGGCCAAATGTTGCCCTTGCTGCAAGTGGTCATGTCTATCAAGAAGCTACGACTATGACTTTAGCTGCAATTGTCTTCTGTCAAATTGCGGCTGCCATTAATTGCCGAACAAAACTTTCTTCAGTATTCAGTATCGGCCTCTTCAGTAACCATCGAATTTGGGGTGGCATTGTCTTTGAAGTGATTTTATTGGCTCTTCTCATTTATGTTCCGTTTTTACAAGGCTTGTTCAATACAGCTGCCATTGGCGGAAGAGAATGGTTATTATTAATTTGCATTCCAATTCCACTCGTTTTAATAGAAGAATTACGAAAGTACTTTTTCCGCAAGCGAGCGGCAAACTAAAGATTTTAAAAAGACTGGGAAAGTATTTTCCTAGTCTTTTTATTTTTATATTTCCGAACTTTATATCTAAAGGCTGAAAGTACAAAGTTTCACCTAATTACCTGACACAAAAAGATTAGTAACAATCAAATTAGTTTAGATTCCGTCTTCCAGCAATTCGGGCTGTAACGTAGTGCGAGTTCTTGTGGCAAAGATAGCCGCAAGAACTCGCACCCCGTTCCAGGCCAAGTGAGCCGAAGAACGGTAATTAACCTAATTTGGGTGAATTAAATCGTTTAATAACAGTAACTGAAGTCATTTTTTACTTTCAACCTTTAGATTTTATACCTAGAACATGGAAATAAGGCAATGGCTCGGAATCTAACCGCCCTATTTCCAACTCTCTTTTTAGGACAGCTTCACAAAGCAAACCACAAGATCTAAGTGCGCCTCTGGCGGGATTGCGATCCCACCGCCGTCACCCTTAGTTTTTGTAGTTTAACCGCTTTGTTCCACTCACTTGATCACTTTTAATTTCATTTTTTGTTATTCGTGGTATTGTTAAGCTAACTTAAAAATGAAATGGAGAGATGTTTGATGACTGCTTTAACTGATACATTTACGCTTCGCAACGGGGTTAGAATTCCTAAAGTTGGTTTTGGTACCTGGCAAGTTCCCGATGGCGACGTTGCCTATAATGCCGTCGCTAATGCTTTGAAAGCTGGCTATCGTCATATTGACACAGCTTGGCAATACCAAAATGAAAAGAGTGTGGGTAAGGCCATTCGTGATTCGGGCATCCCTCGTGATCAAATTTTTGTCACCACTAAATTACCTGCAAAAAGTAAAAGTTATGATGAAAGCCTAAAATTCTTTGAAGAAACCATGCAAAATCTTGGACTAGACTACGTAGATCTTTACTTGATTCACGCCCCATGGCCATGGGAAGAAATGGGTGCTGATTATTCCAAAGAAAACGTAGAAGTTTGGCGTGCAATGGAAAAAATTTATAAATCCGGGCGCGCAAAAGCCATCGGAATCTCCAATTTTAACGTACAGGACCAAAAAAACATTCTCGAAAATTGTGAAATTGAACCCATGGTTAATCAACTTCAATATTACATTGGCTACACAGAGCCTCAGAATGTGCAGTTTGCAAAAGAAAGCGGCATGCTGGTTGAGGCCTTTTCACCACTTGCCACTGGCTATTTATTGAAAAATGACACCGTCGCTGATATTGCTAAACAAAACAATGTTACCATTGCCCAATTAGCTATTAAATACTGTATCCAACATGACATTCTCCCATTACCTAAGGCTGTCAATCCAGCTCACATTAATGAAAACAAGGAATTAGATTTTGTGATTCCAGATGAAGACATGGAAACATTGGATAGTTTAGTAGATACAGCTCCTGGTGAAGACCATAACGAATAATTATTAATACCACAAAGGCTCACTTACATTTCAGTAAGCGGGCCTTTTAGATCCTCTTAAATAAAGTTTGGCGGTGATTAATTAGAATTCCTAATCCCGTCATAATTATTGACAGTAACATAACTAAAATAAGGATTGGTTCCCAACTATTTAACCGATTTTGCACAAACCCAAACAAGACCGGGCCAACCGCTCCGACAATATAGCCGAGTGATTGCGCCATTCCTGAAAGTGCGGTTGTTTCTTGGACAGTCGTTGCCTTTTTTTGAAAAAATACAATACAGACACTAAAGGCGGCTCCTGAAGCAGCTCCCATGATGATTGAAAAAAACGCATTTATCCAAAATCCATGCGTCACCACACTCAATCCAGCAGCACCACCGATAAACCCAATCCCCACAATGGCAACGATGATGCGCATGCCATGCTTCTTTTCAGCTAGTAACGGCACTGTAAGTGAAAGTGGCAACACACTTAACTGAAATAATGTCGCTAAGCTTCCAGCCTGAACTGTCGAAAATCCGCGTGATATCCAAATTGTCGGTAACCAGGTTAACAAAGAATAGTAAAGCAACGACTGGATGCCAAAAAATAAAGTAATTATCCACGCAAGCGAGGCCCGCCACACTGAACGTGAGGTTTGTGGGCGCTGATTGTATTTAATTCGCACCGGTTTCATCACCAAGAGACATAAAACCCACACGATCAATCCGGCAACCCCGACCAAGGAAAAAGTACCCATTGTTGTCTGGAGGTTGGTTTTGGTGGCCAGGAGTCCAGAAAAACCAGTCCCGATTGAGGCCACTAATCCCATAGATACAGTATATAAACTAGTTTTTATTGCAATTTGAGTTGGAAACCGTTCCTTGATAATTGCTGGTAACAAGACATTGCCGCCTGCAATCCCGGCACCAACCAAACAGGTCCCGATCATCAATGCCCAGATAGTAGGTATAATTCTTAAATAGCTTCCAATGGTTAGCAAAATTAATGCTGCTAACAAAGTCCGCTCACTCCCATATTTGTTTCCAGCTTTTGCAATGAGGGGTGAAATCAGCGCAAACATGACCAATGGAATGGTGGTCAGCAAACCTGCTAATGATGGAGCAAGGCCTACGCTCCGCTTCAGATCAGACAGTAACGGTGGTAACATGGTGATTGGGAGCCGGAGATTCGCTCCAACCAGAAAGATTCCAAACGTTAAAATTGCGGCCGAATCCTTTTTTCGTGACATAAAACAACTTCCTAAATTTATAATATTTTAAACACTCGCTTTTTAGCTTATCACAGTTTGTTTTGAATCGTTAAAAGGCAATCAAAAAATTAGACTGACAATCCTCTGTTTCTAAAACACATATCAAGGAGTCAAAAAATGTTTAAAAATGCTGATCTCTTATTTATCCAAAGTGTTCCCGATAACTTGTCAGACGCCATCTTGGAAAGCACCGCCACTTCAAAAACACCTAATTATGATCACGTCGCCTTACTTGAAGTAACCGCAAATAACGAATTTTTTGTTCTTCACACCCTTCCTTCAACCGGAAGTATTCGCGAAACTTTTAAAAAGTTCAAAACACGTCAGTGGGCAAAAATTGATTTATATCGCGCCACTCAAAAAATAGATGCTCCTTTAATTATTGAACAGGCCAAACAGCTTCTCGGACAAGTTTATAATGCCAGCTACGTTCCCAGTGCACCGGGCTATTACTGTGCTGACTTTATATATATAGCCTTTGAGCCCACACAAATATTCCATCTAATTCCGATGAACTTCATGGATCAAGAACATAAACAAATTTTACCTTTTTGGCGAAACCATTATGCAAAGTTAGGTTATTCTGTTCCAAACGGTGAGTTAGGTTTAAATCCAAATGACATGACTCAACAAGGCACAGTAACTAAAATTGAAAGCCTGACTCCATAAAAAAACACTGCCCAAAATTTCTGGACAATGCTTTTGATTTTTAATTTTGATCGTTAACTAATTTATGGTTCTTATTCCAAAATGGCGTTTTTACGACACCGTAAATTTTATTTTTAGGCACAAATCCATAGTACCGACTGTCATTAGAAACAATTCGGTTATCACCAAGCACGAAATAATAGCCCTTTGGAACCTGGGTTGCTCCGCGAAACTTCGGCCAATTTTCAAATTTACTTAAGCTAGCCAGTGTAAAACTCTTAACGCCAATAATATCTAGAGTTCCGGCCGTTTGCTGATTTTTACTAATATAACTCTGTGAAACTCTTTTTCCGTTCACAGTTAGTGTTCCATTAGCTCGATAGGTAATCCGGTCTCCCGAAACTGCAGTTACTCTTTTGACATATTCAAGCTTTTTATTTTTAACTCCGGGGTCAACTCCATAAGCGCCAAAAATCACGACTGAGTTTCGCTCAATCTTCGCCTGATGCACTAAAAGCCAACCCGTTCACTATTTTGTAAGTTAGGCTTCATTGAATCTCCCCTAACTACCGCTACTGAAAAAAAACTGGCCCGAATAATAATTGCTAAAACAAGTCCAATCGCAACAGGTAATAACCAACTTAACACTGATTTTAAATATTTCAATTTTCTCCTACCTTCTACAAATCAACGCCGCCATCAATTCGCATAATCTGCCCCGTCATAAATTCATTTTCCATACAGTATAAATAGGCCGACGCCACTTCTTCCACAGTTCCAACTCTTTTAAGCGGAACATTTTTGGCAAACGTTGCCGCCTGTTTCTCCAACTCAGTAGCTGGTATAGATCGCCACAATCCTGTTGGTGTCCACGTTGGTGAAACGGCGTTAACTCGATAATCTGGCGCCATTTCCACAGCCAAACCAGCCACCATTGTATTAATGGCTTGGTTTCCAACAATCGCGCCCGAAGCATCACTTGGATGACCACCTGATCCAGATGTGAAAATTAATGACCCGTGACGTTTCAAATGCTTGCTGGCAATTTTAGCAAGTTGCAAGTTCACGAAGAACTTTTCTTCAATGGTTTTACGAATTAACGCGAGTGAGCTATCCAAAAATCCACCACCCATCGCCCCACCGAGAGTCGAAATCACGTGATCAAATGGCTCCTGCGTTTCAAAAAAAGCCGTTAACGCTTGGGGGTCCCGTGCATCAATTGCCTGCCCCATTACGCCATTAGTTTGGTCCAGAAATTCACTCAACCGCTGTTCACTGTGGCCAATAACATGAATATCGGATTCTTTCTTTAGAGCTTGTCTAGCAACTTCTGCGCCAAATCCAGACGTTCCACCGATAATTAAAATTCGTTGATTTTTTAAATTCACAGTTTTCCTCCAACTGGTCTTTTAAAATATTTTGTACCATTGTAACGCCACACTAATGTTTGGATTGGCCGTATAAAATAAAGTATCTACCCCGCCTAGTTGTAAACCACGTTTTTGATAAAACTGACAGGCATTGAGGTTATCATCTTGAGCCTCTAGTTGAATTCCAACATAATCATTCTCTCGAGCCCATTTTTCTGCGGCTGCGAAGAGTTGTTGACCAATCCCCGCATGCCGATGGCCGGCTTTAATCGCAATGTTTTCAATATAACAAAACTTGTTCCAATTTCTAAACATCCGAATCTGGCCAACATTTTTTCCATCCAAATAAGCAAAATAAAGTTGCTTTTGAGGATCGGTTAAATAAGTTTCATCTGGTTTTTCGGAAGGAAATTTAGTTTTCTTAGCAACTGCAAAAGGTTCTTCAGTAACTGTCCATTTACCGCCCTTAAGCGTTGGAATGACACGTCCTGTTAATTCAAATGGCGTGTTTGACACATCCCAATCTGCCATATTTTCTTTGGTTAAGCCCACAATTTCAATCATTTTCAGTAACTTCCTTTTTTGCTAAGTATACCACTGACTAATTTACATTCTGGCCATAAATTGCCAAATACCCTCAATCTGTTTTACTATGAAAGTAACTTTTCCAGAGAGAAGGATTCCCATGTCTGAAGACCATACCAACGATGCTCGCTACAAACTATCTCCTTTTAAGCCGCTATCTGCTGATCAATTAAGCCTTAAAAACAAAATTCTAAAATTTATTAACCAGCATCTTAACCATTCGGACCACGCCATTTTCACAATTTACGGTGAAGCTGGGACCGGTAAAAGTGTTGTGCTAAGCCAAATTTTTAATGATATCCAAACTGCCGCTCGCAGTGATTCTACCAGCGATATCTATGCCACTAAAAACATTTTTTTAGTTAACCATCCTGAAATTTTGAAAGTTTATCAAGAAATTGCTGGTGACCAGCCTCACCTGTATAAAAAAGATTTTGATCGCCCAACCACGTTTATCAATCGTCGTCATAAAGATCATCTCATGTATGACATTGCCGTGATTGACGAGGCTCATCTCTTGTTATCACGCCCCGATCGCTATAATAATTTTGATCAACAAAATCAGCTGACAGAAATTATTCATAATAGCAGAATCGTCATTTTAGTTTTTGACGAAAATCAGGTACTCAAAACTAAAAGTTTTTGGAATCGAGAGCGTTTAGAAAAACTTGTCCAGCCTTATCCTCATGAAAGCTATGTCCTTCACAACCAATTCCGGATGCATGCAGATCCCAAATTGGTAGACTGGATTGATAGCTTTACACATGGCAAAATTGAACCCATCCCGCTTAAACGAAATGATCACTTTGATTTTCGTATCATGACTGACGCGGAAGAGATGTACCAATTAATAAAAAAACAAAATGACCGCGTCGGTTTATCGCGAATTGTGTCCACAACTGGTTATCCCTCAAAATTAGATGGTGGTAAACATTATATTGTGGAAGGAAACTTTAAACTTCCCTGGGATCAATACAACTATTCCAGCCAATCCTGGGCAGAAAAACCGACCACGATTAACGAAGTCGGCTCAATCTATACTGTTCAAGGATTTGACTTGAATTATGTGGGCGTTATCCTTGGCCCGCCAATTGAATATGTCCCTAAGACGGACGGCGTGACGGTTAACCTGGATAAAGTGACAGATAGTGAAATTTTTAAAAAAAGGGACGATTTAACCGATCCTAAGAAATTAAAAGCAATCAAAATTCGTTTGATTATGAACACCTTAAATGTCTTGTTAAAACGCGGTGTCCATGGACTATACATTTATGCAAGCCAACCTACGCTCAGAAAAAGACTCACCCAAAAGTAAAAATCATTCCTTAACAGTAATCTGTTAGGAGTGATTTTTTGCATTTATTCATTGGTAATATGAATGGCATCTTTAAATGGACCTTTCAAAAAGTCCCATAATGGTTCGGTAATGCCCAATTCATCCAAATCACTCGGCGATAGCTCATATCGAATAGATTTTTCATCATTGGCCATTACTTTTTGAACCCAATTTGGTTCACGAATTAATTCTTGACCCATTGCTGCAAATTCAAATCCGGCATCCATTACCTTTTCAACATCAGCTGGTTTGGTTAATTGCCCAACCACAATCATTGGAACTTGATGATCAACCACCTTTTGAATTTTTTCAATAATCGGTTGTGAATCCGTTGAATCGTTCAAAGAAGTTTGCCATGCCTTGTTTAAAGAAACATGAAGGTAATCAATCCCACTTTTAATCAAGCGGGGAATTAAGGTCAGTGTGTCATCAAGCCGAATTCCAGGTGTTTCAATTTCTTCTGGAGAAATGCGATATCCGACAATAAACGTCCGCGGTGCATACTGATCAGCTACTCGGCGAACTTCTTCAGCAACTGCCACTGGAAAGTTCATCCGCTGTTCCAACGAGCCACCCCACTGATCACGCCTCCGATTGGAATCTGGAGAGAAAAACTGTTGGATTAGATAGGTATTAGCACCGTGAATCTCGACACCATCAAAACCGGCTTGAATGGCCCGTTTGGTGGCTGCACCAAAATCTTTAATAATTTTTTCAACTTCATGCTCGCTTAATTTTCGTGGTGTTTCCGAATTTGCTCTTGTAGCTTTAACTGCACTCGCACTGACGGGTTGTTCACCACGTAAAATCGCAGTATTAGTCATGCGCCCAGCATCAAAAATTTGAAGAATCGCTTTTGCGCCTTGGCTCTTCATTGCAGCTGCCAATCGGGAAAGCTGTGGGATATCTCGATCTTCAGTGACTGAAAGCTCACCTTCAAATCCTTTGCCTAACTTAGAAACATTCGCACAACCAGTAATCTCCATCCCGACACCACCGGCCCGTTTACGATAGTACTCAATTTCGTCGTTCGACACAACGCCATTCTCAAAAGCACTTCGTTCAGTCATTGGTGGCATCACAATCCGGTTTTTAACGGTTGCCCCATTTGCAAAAGTATACGCATTTAAAAATTGATAATCTGACATACTTTCATCCCTTTTCGTGTATAATACTTATCCAGTATAGTTCACTACTTGGAAATCACCGCTCATTTTGACTTGATCGATTCACTAATTGCGAAGTTTTCGAACAGGGTACAAGGCAAAACTAGGCCGATATACGGTTCGTGAATCTACTAAACTATTCAGTTTCAAAATAAAAACAAGCTACCGTCTACTTCCGATAACTTGCTCACATGTTTTATTGTGCCCCTGCCAAGGAACTCAATTATACCACGCTACTTAATTTTGCCAGTAAATTTTATTTACCGAGATACCCGATGCCCATTCCGATTAGTAAAATAACCAGAACAAAGGTCGTGATCCAAACGTAAAGGTGATCTTTTTCCTTCGCAAATGCATAAATGGAAACAGCTACTCGTAAAACTGGTGTCAAAATCAGTAAGAAGAGTCCTAACATCATGATTGCAAAGGGTTTTAAGGCTAAAATTCCGGCCGTAATGGACTTCACCGTGATTGGATAAACATTTGGCGCGTAGCCTGTTTTTCCGGTAACTGCCAGTAATAAAATTCCAATCAGAATAACAGCGGCAGAAATAATAACTCCGATCCGTAAAACCTGGCCAATGATCAGTTCAATCTGATTCATTTCCTCCATTTTTTTCGTATCTTCTGCTAACTCTGTTTTTTTATTTTGTGCCATTAGATTGTCACCCCAAATCCTTTAAGGAACATTTGCAATCCAATATAAAACAAAATTGGAATGAAAATCATCCGTAAAACGCGGGCGCGCAAATGTTTCATAATCTTGGAACCGATTGCCGCGCCTACTAGGATTCCAATGGCCAAAGGTGCCGCAATTTCTGGTTGGATTGAGCCATTAAAGAAGTACACGGTTGCGCTGGCCGCCGCCGTAACCCCCATCATTAAATTACTAGTGGCACTTGATGGCTTCAAAGGCATTTTCATAATTGTGTCCATCGCAATCACTTTAAATGCACCACTACCGATCCCCAACAAACCACTAGCCAAGCCAGCGCCCAGCATCATTGTAAAACCGCCAGGCACATTTGCCACCTGGTAATCAATCCGTTTGTCGACCGCATTATCATAATAACTACCATTTAATTTTAGTTTAGTCGACAAAGAATCCGGTTGAATTTTATCAGTGGTTTCTTTGCCAGACCGCATTTTTCGATACATGTTCCATGCTGAAAATAAAAGTAACAATCCAAATAATATGTATAATACTGCGGATGGCAATAATCCCGTTAAGATCGCGCCAGCAATTGCACCAATGGTTGTCGCAATTTCCAGAAACATTGCTACTCGTAAATTCAACATATCATCTTTTAAGTAAGCAACGGTCGCTCCCGAACTAGTTGCAATAACCGAAATGATACTGGCACCAATTGCATATTTAATGTCCAGCCCCATCGCAAGTGTCAGGATTGGCGTCACAATCATCCCACCGCCAATGCCGAAAATCGCGCCAAAAATTCCAGCGGCCAATCCGACAACAATTAATAACATAATCGTATTTATCATGAGATCCTCCTCAGCTCCTATCGCCACTTTCCACTCGTAAAGCAGCTCACAACCTATGTTACTGGAAACCTCCCTAACAATCAATTAAACTCCAGCCTTTCAGCCAGAGTTTAATTGATTATTTATAATTTACGAAAATCGACTAAGCGCCCAAACTATGAATCCACCCAGGGCAAAAAGTAACCACCAGTAGCGGGCCAAAAAGTCCCATACTGACATTGGCTGCCCTGCCACAACTTCATTAAACTCTTGTTGACCTTTTCCGCGAACCAGTTGGTCCAAACTAATTTCAAATAAATTACTGAGATCGATCAAATTTTCTACACTTGGAGACTGACCACCTTGTTCCCACTGCTTAATATTCTCTTCTCCCACACCAACTCGTTTTGCCAATTCAGCTTGGGATAACTTCAAACGTTGTCGATTTTTGATAATTTCACTTTGCAGCTCCATTGTCATCACCTCTCTACTTTAATTATGATAACAATAAGCTTTTTAGTAAAGAAAGCTGCCTGTAAAAACAAAAAAAAGAATCTTGAATGCCCACAAACTAGCACACTCAAAATTCCAATTGGCTTTTAAAACTTTACAACACTAGGACTTGGTTGTTGAATCCCGCGTTCAAGGATTTCAATATCCAAGAGCGTTTCTTCATCACTGACCAACTTGGCCTTTCCATTAACGATACTGTCATACAAGGTGTCATAAATTCGGCCGTAATCTCCCTGAACAGTTGGAATTTGTTTTTCAATCCAATCACCATTTTTATTATGATACTTTACATGACCAAATTTATCAGGCGTGTCCTGACCAAAATCATCTGCATCAGGCATGATTCCCTGTTTTAAATCATTCTCTTGTTGATCAATATCATATTTCAAATAAGAACCCGTTGTTCCATGCAAAATAAATCTTGGATATGGATCAGCGACTAATGGATTAGTTTTCACCGTGACCTTCAGTTTTCCGTAGTGCAGGTCCATTTGATAATAATCATCCAACGTACTTTTTGAATTTTGAATTGCGCGAATATCATAGGCAACAGACTCTGGCTTGCCAAACAACGCCAGCATTTGATCCAACATATGAATTCCTAAACCATAAAAAGTCCCATTAATCTTGTCTCCGGTATGAACTTGGTCATCTGGACGATATTTATCCATATGAGATTCAATCTCAAGCGGTTCGCCAACATAGCCACGGTCCAGAACTTTTTTTAAGGTTAAATAATCACTATCAAAACGCCGATTCTGATAAGGCATCGCAATTAAATGCTTTTCCTTAGCCAAATCTAGTAACTGCTTGGTTTCTGCCACCGTTTTACAAAATGGTTTTTCAACAAGTACATTTTTACCACTTTCTAACACTTGTTTGGCAAAATCAAAATGCGTATCTGCTGGGGTACAAACAGTAATTAACTGAACTTCATCATCTTTTAAAACTTCATCCAAATCCGTCGTAAATTTGATTCCCATATTTTGATAAGCAGTCTCTCGTTCTGGATGACGGCGATGGTTATAGATATACTTAACCTCAATATTCTTCCGCTGTTTCAAATAAGGTAAATGATACCGATTTGCACTCTTACCAAAACCAATGATTGCCATTTTTAATGCCATGTTGTATGATCTCCTATTCATTATTAATGTATAATTTTGCTATCGCAAAATCTTATTTTCATTACGGATGTCCATCCTTCTAGGCCAAAAACCGGCCACGCGGACTGGCTCCTATTCAAATATTAATGTCTATTTTGCATCCGCAAAATCCTATTTTCATACGGATGTCCATCCTGCCATGCTTCTTGCGGTCTGAACTTCGGCCACAAGAATGGTCAACGTCCGCAACATCCAAGATCATTAGCGTACTTTGCTGATGATCCTCCTTACCGTGGAGTAGTTCGCTACACCGCTAAAGCGGCTAGTCGGACTGGCTCCTATTCATTATTAATGTATAATTTTGCTAGCGCAAAATCTTATCTTCACTACGGATGTCCATCCTTCTAGGCCGATAACCGGCCACGCGGACTGGCTCCTGTTCAAATATTTATCCGCTACACATCTAGCTGAATAAACAGATTAATCATCCTTTGCCCATTAACCTAATCATAAGCGAGGTAGAAACCGTTTTCAAGTGTTAAAAAAATGAATCACTTTTAAGCCTTTCTTCTATAAAAGTTGATTCAAAAAATTTGTCGTTTCATGAATCACACGACTGCTTTCTGTCCAATGCAAAAAATGAGAATCACCAAAACAACTAATTTTAGAAAATGGGTGATCATTTTTAAATTCAGAGGTTTGATACTCAGATTGTCGTTTTGTTCGTGAAAAAATCAAAACGGGAATTTTGTTTGGAATCGAAATTTTTTTTACGCTTTGAATACTGCTTTTTAAATTTTCAGCTTCATTAACTTGAGTTTCGTTATCTAGCAACTTTTGAAAAATTTCTAATTGTTTGTTCCAATCAACACTATTCAAATTTGGATTAATCAGACTTTTTAGTTCAGATTCAGGAATTTTACCTTGTGCCCGATCTCTGGCAACCTCCTGTGCTTCTTCCTTCGTTACTCTAACCATATCATCTACGTCCATTTCGGCAACTCCCGTAACTGGTTCCACCCCAATCACGGCTTGTACATAATCTGAAAATCGTTTTATATATCCTAAAGCGTACAGGCCACCAAGACTGTGCGCAAAAATAATCACTTTATGAATCTGCTCTTTATTCACAATTGATTGAGTTTCCGCAAGAATATTGTCAATGGTTCTTTCACTACGTGTCAGATCGCTCTCCCCATATCCCAATTGGTCAATCGCTAAAATACCATATTTATCAGGTAATGCCGTAATAATATTTTTAAAACCCAGGTAACAATTTGCACCACTTGAACCTTGAAAAAATAAAACTGTCGGATAAGTTTTGGCTGCAATTTTAAAATAATAATGAATATATCCATGCCCTGTATCAATAGTTTTCATAAAGTCATCCCCTATTACTTCGATAAAGTATAGTTTACATCCTAATCAAAAATTAATAAATGCTATTTTTGCTTTCAAATGGCTACCATAAATTAAATTTAGATTAGTTTATAATTGTGTTCATATGCTTTCCGTTGTAAAATAAATTATATACGTTTGTGAGGAGACTCTAAAATGCTACATAAAATAATGGTTTTGGCACATTTTTATTTAAAAATGAATTTAAGAGAAAAAACTGTCTTTATTTATACACTAGGTTTCCCAACGGCCTACTTTATGATAAGTCAGTCTAAACTTATTTTTGCTCAGACCCACCAGTCATCAACCGATATCATAAACCTTCTTTTTGAATTCTGGGCATACATATTAATTTGTTCTATTTTAAACGGTGTCACTGACGCCATGGTATCTGGTCGTGAAAACAACCTTTTAAAAACCTTTACCTATCTCACTGGTAATAAAAAGATTTTCTTTTTTGCGCATCTTATCACCCAACTAGTCTTAACTTTAGGTGAAATTCTTTTATTCACCCTAGCAGCTATGCTCTTAATGCACAGTTTTAACTTTATGATCTTGTTAATCAGTATTTTCTATACCTCAATTGGCGTTTTCACTTTAGGAATCTTTGCAAATCTTCTTTTGTTGTTCCACATCAAGGTTCAAACTTATAACGTTTTGGCGAATGGTACGATTTTTGCAGCTTTGTTGTTAAGTGCAGTTCATCCCGGTGCACATTTCTTACATTTTTTAATTGATTTTTTCCCTTTAAATTACGCAACTGACATTTTGAATGTTATTTTGATGAGCTTTCATCAGGAAAATGTCGATCCTTTTGTTCTTTTAACAGTCCTAATTGTTACCATCAGTTATTTAAGTATCGGTTTTTTATCATTAAATCACGCTTCTATTGCCACAAACACTTCTAAATATTAATAACCGCAGTATTCACTTGGAGAAGATATATGAAAATCAATCATTTGAATTTTAGTTACGTAAAAACAGTCGCTCCTATTTTTAAAGATCTCAGTTTAAAATTTAAAACAAATCAGCTAAATGTTATTCTCGGTCCTAATGGTACTGGAAAATCTACACTACTAGATTTAATCGCTAATGTAGATAATCAACGTAATTCTTGTTTTCAACAATTCCCAGAAATCTCTCAAATTGCGTATTTAACACAACACATGTCCTTCCCTGAAGAAGCAACTGGCCAAGAAATTATTGATCTTATTTGCTCCCTAGACCAAGTCCAAATCAATTTTCAAAATGAAGAAACAAAGTCCTACTTACAAAAAATAACTCCACTTCGCCTAGGAAATATGTCAGGCGGCGAGCGTCGCTTTATAATGGACTTTTGCGTAAGTTGTTTGAACCGAAATTTATTCTTATTTGATGAACCAGATAACGCTCTTGACCCTTACGCAACAAAGTTAATTATGTTTATTTTTGAGCATTTAATTCAGCAAGGAAAACAAGTTATTTTAACGACCCATCATATTGAAAATGTTCCAAATTATAATGCTTGGATTGTTCAAATTAATCATGGTACTTGCAAATTTCAAGGTGACTTAAAAACTTTTAAACTAAAAATAAACTCTTAAAATATTTATCCTAACAAAAAACAGTAGCTAATTTGATCACTCTCATGATTAAATCGGCTACTGCTTAATTATTTTTGCTGGTCCTGAATAGTTTTATTTATCCGTCCGAATCTTTCCAAATCCATAATAAGATAAAGCTCCAAATGGTGGCACTACAAATACCAGCACACTCCAGATCAACTTATTACCATGTTTAAATTCATGACTCTTCAAGATATCTACAAAGGCAAACAGTTGAATTAATCCTCCTAAAACAACGATTGGCCAATACTGTTGTTTAAACTCATGCTTCTTTCCCATAATAATCACGCTCCCTTAATTAAATATTCACTAATTTAAATTAAGTATGCGCCACGTTGAAAACGTTTGCAATTCAAATACATTATTTTGAATATTTTTGTTGAAATGCTGCAATTTTGGCGTACTCTGGTTCAACCAACTGACTAGTTTCCAGCCAAATCTTCATGAACTCATGGTATCTTTGTGCCCGTTTTTTATTTGGTTGCCACTGTTTAGAATCAGAAACCAGTCGATGAATTTCTGTCAGATCCGAAACTAATCCTAAACTGTGCATTCCCATCACAGCCGCACCCAATGCTGACCCCTCATGATTATCTGGAACCGTTACTGGCTGATCAAAACAGTCAGTTAGAATTTGAATCCATAAATCTGCTTCAGAAAAACCACCTGTTGCTTGAATACTCTTGATCGGTCCAGCAACTTGATCAATTCGTTGAGCCACTTCACAAAGATTCAATACAATTCCTTCAAGAACCGCCCGAACCATATCTGCCTGAGTATGTTGGCGTGTCAATCCGAAAAATATTCCCCGCGCATTAGCATCCCAAATTGGTGCACGTTCACCACCTAAGTACGGTAAGAAAACCAATCCATGCGCACCAGAAACTGATTTCGCCGCCATTTGCATTAATTCTGGATAGGTTGGTTTCTTATCTCCCGAAAACCATTGATCACGAACCCAACGTAAAATAATGCCGCCATTATTAACAGGACCGCCAACTAGCCAACGCCCTTTTCCTAACACATA
Organism: Pediococcus damnosus; assembly: GCF_001437255.1. Taxonomy (GTDB): domain Bacteria; phylum Bacillota; class Bacilli; order Lactobacillales; family Lactobacillaceae; genus Pediococcus; species Pediococcus damnosus. Next base: position 33,965 of record NZ_JQBD01000001.1, read on the forward strand.
GCAGAATAGTTTGCCTTGCGGATCAAAGACCGGATGATCAACTACCATACGCACGGCACCACTCGTTCCAATGCTGACGGCTAGTTTTCCAGGTGTAATTGCGTCGACCCCTAGATTAGCTAAAGCCCCATCGCTACTACCAATAATAAATGGCACATCTGATTTCAGACCCAATAATTTAGCATTTGATTCGCTCAACCCAGTTAGCTGCGTTTCAGTATCTACCAGCTCTGGTAGTTGCGCTTTGGTAATTCCTGCAATCTTTAACGCTTGCTGATCCCAATCTAATGTCTGTAAATTAAGTAGACCCGTCGCTGAGGCCAATCCATAATCCATGACATAACGCCCAAACAGTCGATATAAAACATAATCCTTAATTCCAATAAATTTCGTTGCTTGGGCAAACAAATCAGGCCGTTCCTGACGAAACCACATAATTTTGGTTAAGGGTGTCATCGGATGATTTGGTGTTCCTGTCTGTCTATACAGTTCTTGGGCCATTCCGTTTTGCTGTAGTGCAGCACTGACTTTTTCTGATCGATTATCCGCCCAAGTCACAACTCTCGTTAAAGGCTGATTATTCTGATCCATTAAAATCAAACTGTGCATCGCCGCTGATAACGAAACACCAACCAATTCAAAAAAGTTTCCTGTTTATTTTTTAAAACATTACGAATTCCTTGGGTCACTGCTGAAAAAATCTGTTCCGGATCTTCTTCAGCCATCCCTAATTGATTTTGATATAACGGATACCCAATATTTTGACTGGCTAAACTTTTACCGTTTAAATCAAATAAAATTGTTTTGGTACTTGTGGTCCCAATATCAACGCCAATAATTGCTTTCATGAACTTTCTCCAATATATTTCAATATAAACCCGATCAAAGCTTATAAAACTATTTACTAACATTCGGGTATGATTTGTTTTATAATTTTAATTATAGATGTTAAATAAACGTTTTACCAAAAATATTGAAAGGTCGTTTAAATATGAAAATTGGAATTATTGGTGCTACTGGAAATACTGGTTCAAGTCTTGTTAAAGAAGCTCTGGGACGCAATCATCAGGTTACTGCTCTCGTACGTAACGCCGACAAAGCTAAATCACTATTTGCAGATACAGTCACGATCATTGCAAAAGATGCTTTCGCTTTTAACAAACAAGATTTTGCGGGATTAGACGTCTTAATCGATGCTATTAGTTTTCCAACCCAAAAGCATCTTGCATACGATCAGTTAGATCTAGCAGCTCAACTCATTCATATGTTTCGGGAAACTGACTCACCTCGGTTAGTGTTCATTTTAGGTGCCGGCAGTCTTCGAACCGACGGTGGTTTGGAAATTGACCAATTAAGAAAAACCCCCGGTGCGGCAGCTTGGATTGATACCCCTGAAGCTCAGCATCAAGAACTCAACTTTTTACGTACCGTTTCCAACGTAAATTGGCTAGGTGTGTCACCTTTTGCAAATTACACAGTCGGCCCTAAAACAGCCTACGTCCGTGGTTCTGATGACTTATTATTTGATGATAATCATAAATCTGAAGTTTCTACTGGCACCTTTGCTGCAGCTATTTTAGATGAACTTGAGCAACCAAGCATCCATCAGGCCCGCTTTACCGTTCGCAACAAATAAGAAACCTAAAGGAGAATTCCATGCAACCCAAATCCGTTTACCTTGCTGGTCCATTTTTCAGTGAAGGTCAAAATCACCGTGTCACCACAATTAAAGGCTTACTTGAAAAGAACCAAACCGTTAATTCAGAAGCCATTTTTCTTCCTGGCAAAGATGAATACACTGCTGCAGAGGCAGGCTCCTTCGAATGGCAAATTGCTACGTTCAACGCTGACATTCGTCAAATCGACCAGGCCGACGTGGTGGTTGCCATCCTAGACTATGAATTAGAAAACGACAAACATGTTCCCGATTCTGGCACTATTTGGGAATGTGGATACGCCTATGGGCAACATAAATCAGTTATCCTCGTTCGTTTCGATAAAAACGAAAAACAGGCCATTAATTTAATGTTAGCTGGGAGTTATACTGCTATTTTCAATGGTGAAACTGATATTAAAAAATTAGCGGATTACGATTTCTACAATTTGCAAAGCAAGTACGTACCGTTAGATGTTGTTTAAAATTCTCCACGAAAAAAGATCGAGATAAGTAAATTATACTTATCTCGATCTTTTTTGTTTTCAAAACTTTTTAATCAGCATACAAAGCTTCAACTTGTTTTTGAATATCTTTATGATCCATAAACTCGTCATAACTGGTTTCTGAACGATCAACAACACCTTTATCAGAAATCTCGATAATGTGATCCGCAATCGTTTGAATAACCTGACGATCATGAGAAGTTAAAATAATCGAGCCCGTGAAGTTAATGAGCCCATCATTTAACGACGTAATTGATTCCAAATCCAAATGGTTCGTTGGGTCATCCATCAACAACACGTTAGCCTTACTCAACATCATCTTGGACAACATACAACGAACTTTTTCGCCACCAGATAGTTTCGTAATTGACTTGTTAACATCCTCACCAGAGAACAACATTTTGCCCAAGAATCCTCGTAAGAATGTATTGTCACTCTCTTCTTTAGAAGCATACTGACGTAACCACTCTAAGATATCTAAACTATCATCTTCAAAATAGGCATTGATATCTCTTGGCAAATAACTCTTTGTGGCCGTTTGTCCCCAGGTCACAGTTCCAGAATCAGGTTCCATTTCACCAGCAATAATCTGCAGCAAAGTCGTTGTTGCGACATCATTACGGCTCAACAAAGCAGCTTTTTCACCGGGCTTTACAGTGAACGTAATGTTATCTAAAATCTTCACACCATCGATTGACTTGGAAAGCTTGTCCACTCGTAGCAAATCATTTCCTAATTCACGTTCTGGTGTAAAACTAATAAATGGATATTTACGCGTAGATGGCCGAATATCATCTAACGTAATCTTCTCTAATTGCTTCTTTCGGGAAGTCGCTTGTTTTGATTTCGAAGCATTCGCACTAAAACGAGCCACAAATTCTTGCAGTTCCTGGATTTTTTCCTCTTTTTTGGCGTTCGCGTTTTCTTTTAACTTAGCAGCTAATTGACTAGATTCCATCCAAAAATCATAGTTTCCTACATATAATTGAATCTTACCAAAGTCCACGTCACACATCATGGTACAAACTTCATTCAAAAAATGACGGTCATGAGAAACCACGATTACGGTGTTTTGGAAGTCACCTAAGAAGTTTTCCAACCATGTAATTGTCTGAGCATCCAAACCATTAGTAGGCTCATCCAAAACTAAGATGTCGGGAGAACCAAATAAAGCCTGGCCCAAAAGGACTTTCACTTTTTGACTTTCGGTTAACTCACTCATTTTCTGAGCTTGCATGGTTTCATCAATTCCGAGTTGTTGCAACAGTTGAGCTGCATCAGATTCAGCACTCCAACCGTCCATTTCGGCAAACTCGCCTTCCAGCTCACCGGCTCTAATTCCGTCAGCATCCGTAAAGTCAGCCTTCGCATACAAAGCATCTTTTTCTTGCATAATTTCATACAGCTTTTTATGGCCCATAATGACCGTATCCAAAACTTTTTCCGTTTCAAACGCATAATGGTCCTGTTCCAGGCTTGACATTCGTTCGTTATCAGAAATGGAAATATGTCCTGACGTTGGCTGGAGTTTACCTTCCAATATCTTTAAGAAAGTTGACTTTCCGGCTCCGTTAGCACCAATAATGCCGTAGCAATTTCCAGGTGTAAACTTCAAATTAACATTTTCATAGAGCTTGCGATCTGAAAATTGCATACTCATATCGGTAACTGTTATCATTTAATTCCCTCACTTTATCTGTGTTCAAGTTAATTCACAATCTATAAAATGTATCATAAAATAGCCCATGAAAGCAAGCTATTCGGGCTATTAGAGCAATTAAGTGCCAAGTAACCGTTTCATTTCACTCAACTACACTTTCATGCTATTCTGTAGGTACTTAAATCTATGAACGAGGTCACGTTATGCAAAAATCTGAACACGATTGTATTAAGTTGGTTCCCCTCTTTGACCACTTACCAGATGAAGATGTTGATAAAATTGAGGCCATCATCACCCACAAACACTATGCGGCCGGTGAATCACTCTTTCTTGACGGTGATGATCTGGATACCTTAATGATTGTCGCAAACGGGCAAGTTAAAGTCTCAAAAATTGCTGCAAATGGACGCGAACAACTTCTCTACCTCTTACAAACTGGTGATTTCGATGGCGAAGGCGCCCTTTTCCAGGACAAAACGCACACTTCTTCTGCGGTGGCTTTAATTCCCACAGCAGTTTGCCAAATTAGTCGGAAAAATTTTCAAAAATTATTGTCACAATCTCCAAGTATCAGCATGAATCTGATTAATGAATTCGGTCAGCGTATCTCGTCCCTCGAGAAAAGAACGACCGAAGCCGCGACAGAAAGTGTCGAAGCACGGATTGGTAGCTATTTAGTTGAAACTGGAGCTAGTCTCGATAAAGATACTTTTAAACTGCCCATCAAAAAAAAGGACCTCGCAATTTATCTCGGCACTACTCCCGAAACAGTTAGTCGAAAACTAACCGATTTTGAAAGTAAGGGCTGGATCTCACAAGGTCCTCAAAAACAAATTAAATTATTGGATAAGGATGCATTGGTCTTACTAGACTAAACGTGCTTAAAAAGACAACTTCCTCCGCTTAGCTACAATGACCAAACGATTCCAAGTGCGAATCTTTCGGTCATTTAGGCTGCCATGAGAACTTGTTGCTTTAGCAACTTTAGTTCTTTGGACAACGGCAGTATGCTCGGAAGCTTACCGTCTTTTACGACACTCTCTAGTCATCGTCCTCATCATCTTCTTCTAGGCCATCGCCAGCAGCATTACCAACTAATCCTTGAAGAACACGAATTGCATGATTATCGTCCCCACGTAATTGTTCCATATAACTACGTAATGCGGGACGATTTTCTTTTTCTGCAAGTTTGATGGCCCGATCAACAAACAAGTTTTGGGTAACAAAATCTTGCACAGTTTCGCTTACCATTTCGTCAGCAGAAAAATATTTATTCTTGCCATTTTCACCAATCATGGAATATTCACTATATTCTGCGGTTGTTGAGGATGGTTTTTCATTTTCATCTAGTAATAATTCGCCAACTTCATCATAGTGACGGCGATTGTCTTCAATCAAAGCTTGGTATACCTGGCGAATAGCTGGCGCACTTAAGCCCTTCACATACCAAGTTGTTTGATGGAGTTTGGCGTCTAACACCGTAAAGTTTGAAACAATATGATTAACCATGGCACCAGCGGTTGGAACATGATGATCAATATCGGCCTGTTTTTGTTCTGCTGCAAATAATTCTTCTGGAGTTTTTGACATTTTTAATTCCTCCTAATTTCTTAATATACTTGTATTGTATCTAGTCTTTTTAAAAATTAAATTGACTGAGATCAAGTTTTGTAAATAGCGACGACCTACTAGATATCGTTTTTGGCGACATTCTTATGCTATAATCATTATGTTAGCGATTACAAAAAATAAATATAACAAGTTACATAGGAGGAGAATTTTTATGAAATTAGGTGCAATTGAAGCTGGTGGAACCAAATTTGTATGTGCGGTTAGCGATGGCGATTTTAATGTAGAGGACCGAACCCAGTTTCCTACCACAACCCCAGATGAAACCATGGCACAAGTTTTTGCTTATTTTGATCAACATCCTGTCGATGCCATTGGGATTGGCTCGTTTGGCCCCGTTTCTTTAAACGAAGACGCTGCTGATTTTGGTTTTATTACCAACACCCCAAAATTAGCTTGGAAGAACTATGATTTTCTTGGCGCAATGAAAACCCATTTTGATATTCCGTTTTACTTCACAACCGACGTCAATGTCGCAGCTTATGGCGAATATCAAGCTGGTGCTGGCCGCGGTAAAAAGAATATTTTGTACTGGACAGTTGGAACCGGTGTGGGTGCTAGTTACATTCAAAATGGTAAATTTCTCCAGGGATTTAGCCATCCAGAAATGGGCCATATTTTATTAAGACATGATCCACGTGATCACGATTTCGAAGGCGTTTGTCCTTATCATGGCGACTGTTTTGAAGGCTTAGCAGCTGGTCCGGCCATTGAAAAGCGCTTCGGCAAAAAAGGTTTCGAATTAGATCCTAGTGATGAGTTCTGGGAAATCGAGGCGAATTATATTGCCCAAGCTTGCGTCAACGCTACATTGATTTTACGCCCAGATGTCATCATCTTCGGGGGTGGCGTTATGAAACAAGCCCAGTTATTCCCACAAATTCAGGCTTCATTTGTGAAACAATTGGCAGATTACGTAGATACGCCAGAAATTTCGGATTACATTATTCACGTTGAGTTGGGTGATGATGCCGGAATTACGGGTGCCTTAATGCTGGCAAAGAAGGCACTTAAATAGGATCGCGTTCAAAGCTCTGACTTGTTCAGAGCTTTTTTGATTGCAGACTGTCTGCTTCCCCTTCTTTCGTAATTAGGATAAAATACATGTAACAACTAAAAATATGAGGAGTGATTTAATTGGCAAAATATGAAACATTATTACCTAGATTTTTAAAATATGTCAAAACTAATACGCGTTCAAATCCTGATTCAAAAACAATTCCAACTGATCCAAAGGAAGTCGCTTTTTTAAAAACTTTGGCTCAAGAATTAACTGATCTTGGTTTACAAGATGTCCACACCCAACCTCAAAGCGGCTATGTTGTGGCCACTTTACCAGCTAATGATGACGGTAAGACCCCGATTTTAGGTTACATTGCCCATATTGATACGGCCGATTTTAACGCTGAAAATATTGACCCCCAGATTCACGAAAACTATGACGGCGAATCCGACATTCCGTTGAGTAAGGATGGCAAATGGGTTTTAAAGACTTCAGACTTTCCAGCATTACACGACTATAAGGGACAAACTTTAATTACCACCGATGGCACTACCCTCTTAGGGGCTGATGATAAATCTGGGGCAGCCGAAATCATGACTGCCATGGAATATTACATGGCTCACCCAGAAGTTAAACACGGTGAAATTCGGGTTGGGTTTGCCCCCGATGAAGAAACTGGTACCGGTGCTGACCACTTTGATGCCAAAGACTTTAACACAAAATATGCTTATACCGTTGATGGCGGTCCCCTAGGTGAGCTTGAATACGAAACCTTTAACGCCGCTCAAACAACTGTAGAGATTCAGGGTAATGAAGTGCATACGGCAACCGCAAAGGGCGTTATGGTAAATGCGCTCCAAGTTGGGATTGACTATCACAATCTTATTCCAGCTGGTGACCGTCCTGAACTTACTGATGGCCGGCAAGGTTTCTTCCACCTCTTCAAAATGTCTGGCACCCCAGATCATGCCAAACTTGTGTACATTATTCGTGACCATGATCGCAAAGTATTTGAACAACGCAAACAAGAACTCCAAAACATTGCTGATAAACTCAACACTGAGTTTGGAGAAGAACGCGTGAAAATCGAAACGCATGATCAGTATTACAACATGCGGGAAATTCTCGAAAAAGATATGACACCCGTTAAATTGGCACAAGCGGCAATGGAAAACTTAGATATCAAACCTAACATTTATCCCGTTCGTGGTGGGACAGATGGTTCGAAGATTTCTTTCATGGGGATTCCAACCCCTAACCTCTTTGCCGGTGGCGAAAACATGCATAGTCGTTATGAATTTGTTTCGGCCCAAACAATGGAAAAAGCCGTTGATTTGATTCTCGAAATTAATAAACTGAATAGTGACCAAAGTAAATAATTTTTCCAATATTAAAAGCGTTAGTGCTTGAATCTGTTCAATAACAGAATCAGGAACTAACGCTTTTTATTGTTTATAAAGTTTTTACGACCAATCCGATTCACTAACCGTTTCGCTGTTATTACCACGAACCCGCTGAACGATATAGATTGTGATACCAATGATAAATCCAATGATTGATGGCACCAACCAGGCAAATCCTTGGGAGAAGAATGGTACATATTTGCTTTCAAAACCGGTTAAGCTTTGCACAAATGCAGATTTAGCAACAACTGCCGGAGCTGCATTTAAGCCATCCACAACGGCTGGGACGAGGGTAAAGATCGTTGTCCAAATATAGACGACTCGTGCGCGATGGAATAATGGAGACGCAAGTGAAAGCAAAATCAACGTAATGCAAAGTGGATAAATAAACATTAGGAATGGAACCGCCGCATTAATAATTGTTTCAAATCCAAAATTAGATACTCCGAACGAAAGAACAGCGACAATTACCACATAAGTTTTGTAACCAAAACGTGGAAACATACTGCTAAAAGCTGTAGCAAATGAAGTTGTCACCCCAACCGCCGTCGTCATACAAGTGATGGTAGCCATGATTGCTAGAATATAAACACCGGCATTGCCAAAGAAATACTGGGTAATTTGGCCAAGCGCAATTCCGCCATCACCGGCAATTTTAAAATGGCCCAAGCTGGTTGCACCAACATATGCCAAGCCAGCGTAGATGACCGCCATTGCACTGGCAGCAATAACCCCGGCCTTTACTGTTAATTTAGCAACTGTTCCTTCTTTTTTAACGCCAAATGCTTTAATTGCGGTAATCACAACAATTCCAAATTCAACGGAAGCTAATGCATCCATCGTTTGATACCCTTGAATAATTCCATTTTGAACTGAGCCATGACGCCAAGCACCTGTGACTGCGCGGCCAGCAGTAGTTCCCATTGGCTTAAAAATGGCAACTGCAATCAAAATGACAACCATGATGATAAAGGCTGGATTCAAATAGCGACCTACATAATCAACAACCTTATGGCGATTAAGCGAAAAAAGAATAACTGCTGCAAAGAAACAAGCCGAGTAAATGAACAACCACATGGGCGCACTTGCTGCGCTCACATGAGTAGCAATTCCGAATTCAAAGGGAACCGTTGCCGTCCGTGGCGTTGCAAATGCGGGACCAATGAAGATATACAACATGACGGTAAAGATTAATGCATACGTTTTACCGATTGGTTGTGCCAATTCATAAACACCATGCGTTCGCGTAACCGCAATGGCCGTAACCCCTAATAATGGCAAAATCGTTCCGGTAATGATAAATCCAATAATTGAACTAAAAAATGCTGATCCTGACTGCTGACCAATTTGGACAGGGAACGTTAAATTACTGGCACCAAAGTACATGCCAAACAACATTGAAGCCACGACAATTAATTCTTTCCAAGTAAACTTATGTGTTTCTTCCATTTATAAAACTTCCTCTCTATTTTGCATCTCAAAGCTTAATATACAAAAAAAGCGCCCTTCAGATATAAATATCCAAAGGACGCTTTCACGTGTTACCACCTCAATTTACGAGTCTTTCACAAAACTCGCCTTACCATGTACGTCCTATTTTTCGCCAAAAATAGTTAATACATTGGCACGATATTGGGTGCACCCATAATCATCTGAACAATGATTCCGCTCATAACCGTCTTTTTAAACCAGGAACTGTGTTTTTTCAGCACCAAACACTTTCTAGAAATTCGCTAGTTTATCTTCCACGGAAATATCAACACGTGTTTCTCATTCGTATTTAATGTTTTTCATTATAGGGCCGTTAAAAAAAGATGTCAACCCTAAATTTTAGACTAAAAATGAAAAATTATAGCACTTATAAAAATACTAATCATTATTATTACCCCAGCTAAAAGTACCAGCAGAACTTGTATAAATTTATTATTCGTCTTATTTCTAGCAAAATCACCCACACTAAGAAGAACAAACAAGTCCACAAAAATTAAAAAGACATCACTTATCGAGAAACTATGTTCAAAAAGAGTTATTAACGCGCAGACTACCGCTACGCTCAATCCCAAAATGAAATTTCTTAATAAAATATTCCTATTGCTATTAGTACTAAACAATTTTTTCATAAAAAATCTCCCCCATAGCGTGCTTCAACTTATTTAGTGATATAACAAAACCCTACAAAAGTAAAGACTTATTACAATGAAAAAAATAACATTGCCTTTTTAGTTCTTATTGACAGTTCAACCTTCAGGCGCTAAACTAGATCTAAATTAGATAACAATTAAAAAGCAGTGAAGAGATGAGTAAGATCCCCCACTTTTAAAGAGAACCTCGGTTGGTGTGAATGAGGTAAAGCAGTGAGTCTGAACATGGTCTTGGAGAACAATCTATAGTAAACCGTTTGGCAAGATATAGATGGGAGCGCCCATTACAGCGCCGGAGCATCGTTTTTCTAAGGTGCTCTTTTGAGGAAACAAGTAATTTTTGTTTCAAACCAAGGTGGTACCGTGATCATTTCTTAATGAATGCTCGCCCTTGACGTTAATACGTTGAGGACGAGTTTTTTTGTGTCTAAATTTAAACTAAAAAAGGAAGTACAACAATATGACAGCAAATTTAAAAGCACCCTATCGTTTTGATCAAGTTGGTAGTTTACTTAGAAGTCCCGAACTAAAGACCGCTCACAAAGATTTTGCCGAAGAAAAAATTACTGCAGCACAATTACAGACTGTGCAACAACAAGAAATCAAAAAAATCGTTGATAAACAGGTTTCCCTCGGCCTCCACGCCGTAACCGATGGTGAATTTAGTCGTTCATGGTGGCATTTAGATTTTCTCTGGGGCTTAAATGGTGTTGGTAAATATGACTATGAAAAAAGTTACAAATTTCATGGTAAAAAAACACGTACCGATAATGCCTATTTAACGGGAAAAATTAGTTACAATCCCGACCATCCCTTCTTCAAAGCTTTTACCTATTTAAAATCGATCGTGCCTGATGGTGTGCAACCCAAGCAAACGATTCCGTCACCAAGCTTGTTATTCCGGGACAATCGGAGTGATAAGGCCTCAGAGTTTTATGCGAACCATACGGATTATTTAGATGATCTCGCCAAGGCCTACCACGAAACCATTCAGCATTTCTATGATTTGGGTTGTCGTTATATTCAGTTAGACGACACTACTTGGGCCTTCTTAATTAACCAATTAGACAATACTAAAGATGATCCAGAGACCCAAAAGCCATTCCGTAAACTCGCTGAAGATTCCGTTTATGTCATTAATAAATTATTGGAGAACTTGCCAACCGATTTAACCGTAACCACGCATATCTGTCGCGGTAACTTTCGTTCGACTTTCCTATTTTCTGGTGGTTACGATGTGGTCGCAGATTACCTTGGTCAACTCAACTATGATGGGTTTTTCCTTGAATATGACAATGATCGCGCTGGCGACTTCAAGCCCCTTGCAAAAATTTGGAATCACGATGCTCACAAACGGATTGTATTAGGCTTAGTTACCTCCAAGTTCCCAGAATTAGAGGACCAATCCCAGGTCATTGCCCGCATTCACGAAGCTACGCAAGAAGTACCACTTGAAAACCTAGCTCTTTCTACCCAGTGTGGTTTTGCATCAACTGAAGAAGGTAATAATTTAACGGCTGATCAACAATGGGCAAAACTAAGCCTAGTTATTGATACTGCTAAAAAGGTCTGGAAAGATGCTGAATAGCATCCTCTGACAAAAATATAGCCAGAGATTAAAACCGTATTGCGGTTAGTCTCTGGTTTTTATTTATAGGTGTAGTCTTCTATCTAAAGGTTGAAAGTACAAAATCACATCCAATTGCTTGATATAAAAACGCTCATGATAACAAAATTAGATTAAAATGCCGTCTTCCAGCAACTCCGGGCTGGAACGTAGTGGGCACGACTTAGAGCCGAAATACACGTCTCTAAGATCGGCCTTTATCTAAGCGAGAATCGCTAAGATAAATAACACTACTGAGCCCATTTGCTTCCAGCCTGATTAAAGTTTTCAAACTAATTATATCTAACGTAATGGTTATTATGGTGTCGTTCATGTGAACTATCTAAAGACAACGACTTTCCCAGTTTGGAGGCGTTTTGGCCTCAGGGGTGAAATTATCTTAGTGGCTTGCCGCTTAGATAAAGGTCGAGTTTGAAGACAAGTGACCTGCTTGGCTTCAAATCGTGCCCACCCCGTTCCAGGCCAAGGAAGCCGGAGAACGATAATTAACCTAATTTTGGTGAACTAAACCGTTTAATAGCAATAACTGAAGTCATTTTTGTACTTTCAACCTTTAGCTTCTATACAAAAAGGTTTCAAAAAGTGGTAATAACCCGCCTTTTGAAACCATTTCAGCTTGATAGTTACATTCACACAGGGAATAAACATAAGTACAAAATTTTGTTACTTATTAAAAACTAACTTGGTAAATAATCCCTTGTTTAATACGTGGTGTATAAGTATCTTGGCTAGTTTTAAGCTTGTTCATTTTGGCATTCAAACGTAAATGAGCCGTTTTATTCTTTAAGTTCTTAATCTGTAAAGTTTGTGTTTTTCCATTACCTTTTACAGTACCAACCTTTTTTGAACCATTGTAAACATGAACGACGCTGTTCTTTTGAGCCCGAACGCTCAAGGCCACATTGCCATTTTTGTTTCCGTGATTCAGTTTAAGAATAACGGGTGCTTGTGAAGCGTACTTGTTAGAACCTAATTTGTAAACCTTAGTAACCCGCTTGTTGCGTTTATTTGTCCCATAAAGTGTGAAAGTTTTATAACCTTGAAACTTCTCTGAAATCTTAAACGTTCCCTTATGGACATTCACATAAACTTTTTTACCATTGTTATAAGTCAAAGCCACCCGGTTAATAGCGAATTTGGATGAAGTCCTACCACTAAACGTTGCAACTTTCTTTGATGCATTGTAGCTGGTCCGAACCCCATTCAGTGCAGAAACTGTTTTGGCAGAAACACTGTTTTCGGCACCAAATAATAATCCAAATACCATGATCCCAACAATCGGTAAAAACTTACTTAACTTGCTAAATTTACTCAAAAGAAATTCCCCCTAAATTTTTGTTGCCCTGTATCACAAACTAATTGTAGTACTATTTTTTTTTGGGGGGGGCAAATCAAGTAGCCTTTAGGATTGTTCTTATTTCATTTATGGAGTTTGCTACCCTTAATTAGAACTACCTGGTTTTGAACTCGAATATTTATTACTTAACTCTCGAATTAAATAAAACAAAAACACAAGCGGACCCAATAAAACATAACCAATTCGGATAAATAAATTGGCCATTGAATCAAAGTTACTGTCTTGCAGGGCATACCTTTGGATAGTCATATTATTGTGCTGATTGACAAAACTACTATCTCCCCACTTATCCTTTTTATGTTTTTTTAAATGCTCAATTTGAGTAGCTTTAGCTCCCTTTTGCAGAAATGAAATATTTTTTAATGACCATAATTTCTTTTTACAAAGATAAAACTGACTTAACCAGGAGATTCCTAACCAAACGTTTGGAAAATTCAGCGTCATTCTAAAATGATTATTCTTATCAAGGTTAAAGAAGACTAGCAAAATTGCGAAAAAGACAGTTTGCTCAAAGATTTTATAAAAATAATGTTTGTTTTCCATAAAAATCACCCTTTTAGTTTAAAACAACGAGAGTCACAAAATTAAAATATGGTTAGCTATTTAATCCTTATGTAATTATTATAAATAAAAATAGGTTTCTGTAAAGAGCCGTGTCTATTTAGAAAAAATATTTCAAAAAGGACGACAACGGTCAAACATGATATTATTAAGGAGCAATAAACTTCAGACCGACTTGGGGGAATAAACAGATGGGTAAAATCCGAATTAACAATATGAGTTTTCATACATTCAATGGTGTGTTTGCTGAAGAAAAGAAGCTCGGTCAACGCCTACAGATTGACGTTGAGCTCACTTATCCAATTGAAGAAAAAGTTCAACACGATGATTTAAAAGAAACGGTCAGTTACGCTGATGTGTATCAAACAATTGCTGATTTCGTGCTCAACAATAACTACAATTTAATTGAAAGTGTGGCTAATCACCTTCTGAAAAAGATTTTGGCTGATTACCCGACAATTCAAGCTGTAAAACTGAAAGTTCGCAAATATAGCGTGCCGATCGCAGGTATTTTCGACAACATTGAAATCGAGGTTTCTGGAGATCGCAAACATGAATAATCAAGTCTATTTAAGTGTGGGGTCTAATCTTGGTGATCGCCAGGATAATTTATCGCAGGCGGTACACCTCCTGAATCAAAATAAGCAAGTTACTGTTGAAAAGGTTTCGCCAGTTTATCAAACGCAGCCAGTTGGTGGGGTTCCCCAAGATAATTTTTTAAACCTTGCCATCCATCTCACCACAACTCTGACAGCTTACAAGCTTTTGGACTATCTTCACGAGATTGAACAAATGCTCCGACGGAAACGCCTCATTCATTGGGGTCCGCGCACCATTGATTTGGACATTTTATATTTCAATCATGAAACTTATCATGATGAAACACTTGTAATTCCGCATCCTGAAATCGGTAATCGTCGGTTTGTGCTCATCCCTTTATTGGACGTGTTGACTGACCCAGAGTTGATTGCCCAAACTAAACAAGCATTAAAAACCACCACGGATAAAAACTGGGTGGAAATTTTACATTAACACGAGGTTAATTAATATGAACGAAAAAAATAAAACGAAAATTAAAAATGCTGTCACTGATATTATTCAAGCCATTGGTGATGATCCAGAACGGGCCAGCATTCAAGAAACACCTGCACGCGTCGCAACTGCTTATGAAGAAATCTTTTCTGCAACAGGAAAAAAGCATTTCGAAGACTATAAAATTTTTAACGTCGACGAAAATGCCGATATGGTGGTCGTTCAAGACATTCCTTTCTATTCAATGTGTGAACACCATCTGCTTCCATTTTTTGGAACCGTTAATGTCGCTTATATTCCACAAAACGGCAAGATTATTGGTTTAAGCAAAATTCCCCGTTTGGTAAACTTTGTAGCCCGCCGACCTAGTGTTCAAGAAAATATTACCGTCATGATCGCCGATGAATTACAACGCATTCTAAATCCAAAGGGTGTCGCCGTTTCGATTTCGGCACGGCATTTATGCATGGAAATGCGTGGTATTAACAAATCCGGCTTATCTACGTACACCAATAAGTTTTCCGGTGTTTTTTCAGATGATCACGAATTAAAAAATGAATTTCTCCAACAAACTCGTCAGAAGTAGGCCTTCAACATGAGTAATGAACAGCAAGTTTATCAAAAATTAATTACGGATATGAATCAACACATGTTAGTCGCTGATGATAATCGGGTTCCCTTTCTTCGCCAGATTTTGGCCAAACTAGGCCACCCAGACCAAGCCTACAAAATTATCCATATTGCGGGAACCAATGGCAAAGGATCGACAGGTGCCATGTTGGCGGCCATCCTGCAGGAAAATGACTATCATGTTGGTCATTTTTCCAGTCCGGCAATGCTTGATGACCGGAAACAAATTAGAATTGATGGGCAGATGATTAGCTACACTGCATTTGTGCAAGCCTATCAACTAATTAACGATCACTTATCTGCAGATTTTGCAGCCACTTCCCTTTCAATTTTTGAATGGTTTACATTAATTGCTTTGGTAGCTTTCCAGCAAGCTAAAGTCGATTTTGTGATTTTAGAGGTCGGTTTAGGTGGCATGAATGATGCGACCAACGCGATTTCAGCGCCCTTATTGGCACTAATCACCCATATTGATTATGATCATACGCGCATTTTAGGCCATACGATTCGTAAAATAGCGACCCAAAAAGCTGGGATCATCAAAACTGGTTCTACTGTCATTGTGGCTCCTCACCAAAAACAAATGACTCGAAATGTTTTACGAACTGCTGCTAATCAACAACAAGTTCCCATCCATTTTGTGACTAATATTCATTTAAAGCTATTAGCACATAATTTTGAGGGCACAAAACTTCAAATCAGTGGCCCTATGATTCCGAATCATACTTATCAATTAGGCTTAATTGGCAGATTTCAGCTGGACAACTTGGCCACCGTTTTAAGTGCTGTAACTTGGTTAAGCCAGCATGACGTACAGCTTAATGAACAGCGGACGCAGCGTGCCTTAGCAAATCTAAAAATTGCAGGCAGGATGCAGATTATTCAGCGACATCCCACCGTTATCCTTGATGGGGCCCATAATTCAGACGGTGCCAAACAATTGGTTCAATCTTTACAACAACTTGCGCCTAATCAGAAAATAACTTTCTTATTAGGTTTTTTAGCAGATAAAAACTATCTAGAAATGCTGCAAAGCTATCTACCTTTGGCAAAAACAGTTTATGTAAACACACCTAGTCAACATCAACGTGCTTTGGATAAAGACGAATTAGCTAAGGTTATTCAAAAACATTTCAGCTTTTCTAAGGATCATCTTTTTAATGAAGCCGATGCCCATACGAGTTTACAAGTAGCATTAGCACATGCCGAGGTTGATGATGTCATTGTAATTACCGGATCATTCTATTTTATTAAACAATTTGAAGGTGACCAGCATGTTTAACCGCCCACTCATTATTGCGTCTAACAATCTCGACAAAACAGCTGAACTAGTTGCCTGCCTGCAAGAATTTCAAGTAGCTGCTAGGTCCTACCAAGATCTAATTTCCCGGGTTACTTTTCCTAATGAAGGGACCACAGATTACGTCGCAAATGCGCTAACTAAAACCCGTTTCATCTCAGGAAAGTTACCCCAAGAATCTGTTTTGGGTGATGATTCTGGCATGATTATTTCCGCATTTCCTAATAAATTTGGTGTGCAAACTTCACGACAATTAGTTGATTACCCTACAGATACTGATAAGAACCAATATTTACTTCAGCTTGTAGCGGGTAAATTACGTGATGTCGAATTACGGACTGATTTAATTTTACAGACACCTCACCATATTTATCATGGTTTTGGCGTCTTTGAAGGCACATTTAGTCTTGAAGAACGCGGTCAGAATGGCTATGGGTTTGACAGAATACTGATTCCAAAAGGTGAAACTCACACCTTGGCTGAATTGGAAAGCTCCAAAAAGTTTCCTTATCTTCATCGCACTAAAGCCGTAAAAAATCTTCTTAAAAAGGTGGCAAATAACGACTATGAAAATTATTGATATAACTGATCGATTTGCCCACTCCCAATCATTTTCGGATCAAATTACTCATGACATGTTGATTACCCAACGTAAAGTGGTTTTGAAATTTGAAGACCTCAACGAGATTGAGCTATCTACTATGCAAACCTTGCTGGCCGCTTTTGATACACCTATCCAAACTACTGAAAACTGGATACAAGTTGTTTTACCCTTGGCCGCTTTTCAATTTTTTATAGCTAAGGTTGAACAACAAATTACAACCGACTCAGCTACTCAGCAGCTTCACGAAATATACGAACAGCACGCCGTTTACTGGAATTATGGTAATACACATCGTGATTTGATTCAGTCACCGCTAATTTATGGGATTCTAAACATTACCCCTGACTCTTTCTACGATGGCGGCGCATATGTAAAACCACAAATCATTAAATCTCACGTAGCTCATATGGTGGCCACTGGTGTGGATGTCATTGAACTCGGTGGTCAAACCACCCGGCCCGGCTACACTGAAATTTCTGCCAAAGAAGAATTGAAACGCATTTTACCAGCTATCGATTGGATTCATAAAAACTATCCGAAAATTTCTTTGGCAGTGGATACATATAAATATGAGGTAATGGCAGATTTGGTCAAAAATGGCCACGTTGCAATTATCAATGATGTACACGGATTTACGGATGACCCCCGAAAATTGACTTTACTCGCACCGACCAATATCGGATTGCTCACCATGCACAGCAGCCGTGAGGTCGAATATGACAACCTTACACAAGAAATGCAGAACTTTTTCACCCAAAACTTATCGCAATTAACTGCAGCGGGTATTGGTCGAGAAAGAATCGCATTAGATCCGGGGATTGGCTACGCAAAAGTAGCGGATGGTTATCAGGACTATGCGATGATGCGCAATATTGATCAATTTAATCAATTTAACCGACCAACTATGATCGCCATTTCACGAAAAGGATTTGGCGCAAAATTGTTCGGACTAAAAAAAGAGAACCGGCTGGCAGTCACTCTTATCGCGGAAACTTATATGTATTTGCACGGTGGCAACATTTTGCGTGTGCATGATATCACCGAAACAAAGCAACTCGTTAAAATGATTAATACCATCAATAATGGATATTGGTTTAAGTGAGTGGAGCAAAGCGAATAAGGCTCAAGATATAAGGGTCCTGGAGGCGGGATCGCAATCCCGCGGGAAGGATTCTTATATCTTGGGCCTTGCTTTGTGGAACTGTCCTCAAATAGTGAGTGGAACAAAGCGAATAAGGCTCAAGATATAAGGGTCCTGGAGGCGGGATCGCAATCCCGCGGGAAGGATTCTTATATCTTGAGCCTTGCTTTGTGGAGCTGTCCTAAAGCAGTGAGTGGAACAAAACGTTAAAGCCCAATGAAATAAGAGGACCGGAAGCGGGATTGTATCCCGCTCAGAGGTACACTTATTTCATTGGGCTTGTTTTGTGGAACTGTCCTCAAAGCGAGTGGCGGATAGTTATCGCCCTATTGCCTAAATTTTAGATATAAAATTCGAAAACAGATAAAAAGAGCCATGGAAAATTTTTTCCAGGACTCTTCTTTATTTGAATTAAATTAGCTTAGCAAAGGTGCCATCCCAAACACTTTCGTGATGCTTCACAATTGTGGCTGCATCTAAAAGCTTAGAATCAAATGTGGTCACCAGATCCCGTTTGACCTCAACTTGATAGTCTAAATGGCGCGCCACTCGAATAGTAGTGTCCACACAATATTCAGCCTGACCACCACAAACCTCTAAGCTTTTTGTATTATAGTTCTTCAAATAAGCTTCTAAATTCGTGTGATAAAAAGCATCCGGCGTCGTTTTTACAATAAACTCATCTCTTTGTTCATTAAAATCTAAATCTGCGGCCAACTGAAATTTTTTCGTGTCACTTGGAATCTCGTCATCGGCAGTTTGCACAAAAAAGATTGCCTTTCTTGCTTGCCGATACAGCGCGATTCGTTCATTAATTCCAGCAACAACTTTATCAAAATTAGCCATTCTCTTTAATGCGTTTTGCATGTCAATTACAATTAATACATCTGCCATAATTTTTCCTCTTTCATAAAACAGGTCGTTTTCGAATATCTCTTGTGCCGGGAAGTGTTGAACTTTCCTTACTCTCCAACTAATTCAGTACTGGCGAAAACTAATTGCCAAATTGTTCCCACAATATACATCTTGCTAATTATCATACAACTTTCTAATGATAAGGTAAGTATTGTGTGTCTTACTTAAGGGATTCTTAACCCCGTTAAAAAAGATCAAATATAAGCACCCCATAGCTCGCTGGATAGATACCGATATTTGACCTTTTTATAATTCATTTCACAAACCTTAGCCGATAATTATTTACTATTCGCATCACTCTTATGGATTGCCGCCATCGCCAATTCATTCACATAATTCAGTGGATTATCAAAATTTGGCTGGAAGAACATGTCTACCATTGAAAGCTCGTCAATCGTCATTTTTTGTTGAATTGCAAGCGAGATAACATTAGCTGATTGGGCACAATCATACGAACTATAAAAAGCGCCACCTAAAACAACCCGACTTTTTGGATCCCAGACCAGACGCATCAAAATGGGCGTTGTGCTCAGCATGAATTCAGGACGATAATTTTCTTCAAGGGTCACTGTTGATACTGTCACTCCGCGCGCCTTCGCACCACTTTCTGTTAATCCAGAAGAAGCAAGGGTTTTGCCAAACAAAGCAACGGCTGAAGATGCCTGAGTTCCCATATATTTCATGGTTGGTTTTTCAATGTTATGCCCAATTAAAATTCCTTGGCGGATGGCATTAGTCGCTAATGGAATATAGTCCACTTTTCCCGTTGGATTGTAGTGAACAACTGCCGAATCACCAGCTGCCAAAATGTCAGGATCAGAAGAACGCATATACTCATCTATGACAATGGCCCCGTTTTTCAACATTTTCACTTTACCCTTCAACAAATCGGTTGCCGGTCGAAAACCTGCACACAAAACGGCAAAATCTGCTGTATAGCTATTTTTACTGGTCGTCACTGTGACCTGGTCATTACCGGTAAAGGATTGTACCATCTCATTCATTGCGAGTTTGACACCATGATCTTCATAATCTTTTTCAACCCGTGACCCGATCTCAAGATCAAAGTTCTTGGCCAACACATGTGGCAGCCCGTCAATCAACGTTACTTTTTTACCAGCGACAGCCAATTGTTCAGCAAGTTCAGCACCAATATAGCCAGCCCCAACAATCACGGCAGACTTAGCATCTGGCGTTGTTTCCTTTAGGATTTTGGCATCGTTCCAATCCTTGCATAGTTTAACTTTTGAATTGTCCACACCTTTAATTGGCGGAATCACAGGGGCGGATCCCGTTGTCATCACTAATTTGTCATAGTGATCTTGAAATAATTCTCCGGAAACTAAGTCCTTCACCCGAATTACTTTTTTATCAGGATCCACACTTAACACATCATGCCGCATTTTCATGGTTGCGCCCAACTTGGTAAGCTCTCCCGGTGAGGAATAAAACATTTTATTAGGATCAGAAACATGATCTCCTACCCACAAGGCAATGCCGCACGATAGAAAAGACAAGTTGTCATTACGCTCATAGACGGTCACATCGTAGTCAGGGTGTTCAGTCAAAATTTGTTTCGTGGCAAAAGTTCCTGCATGGGTTGCACCAATTACAATTATTTTCATCATATAGCCTCCATAAAAACTTCTAATTACTAAAATAAATAACTTATCATTACGCTAAGTCTATTTAGAAAATTACTGAATGTCAACGGTTTCATCTTCTGACATAAAGCTACACCTACCAACAAAAAAACTGTTAACCACAAATTAATAACAGGTTAACAGTTCATAATTCAGTCCAGTTATTCAACTTCAAACTCATTCAAATAAACACTAAATGGTTGCAATATATCTGCGTCATAGCGTTTTTTAAATGCGGCAATTTCTGCAGCTGAATTAGTGGCTGGATCCAACTGTAGTTTTTCAGCCGGTAGCGGGCGGTTGTTATGAATTTTCACATCAATCACAACCGGACCTTCCACCTGTTTAGCAGTATCAAATGCTGCGACCATTTCATCATAAGTGTGAACGGAAATGCCTAGGGCACCCATTCCGTGTGCGATCATCGCAAAATCAGCACCTTGTAAATCCACACCAAAATACTTTTGCTTTTCATCTTCTTGCTCATCCTTGATAAAGTCAAAACTCTCATTAGAAAAGACCACGTTGATGATATGCAATTTTTCTTTAACTTGCGTCAGTAAATCCTGCATCACCATCGCAAACGCGCCATCACCAGTCAAATTAAACACTTGGCGATCCGGGTAAGTTAATTTACCTGCAATAGCCGCCCCCATTCCATAACCCATGGTGGCAAACAATGCTGAAGTTGTGAATTTTTGTTTTTCGTTCATGTTTAAGAAACGGAGACTATTCATCGTCACATCGCCAACATCGATGGCAAATACATCGTTGCCAGTAGAAATTCGATTAATTTGTTTGAAAACAGATCCCACTCCCAACGGACTGGTGGTTTTGTCGGCTAATTGCTGTAAATAAGCGCGCCAGTTCTTCCTGTTTGCCACACAAGCGTCATAAAAGCGCCGGTGGGCCACTTCATCACTCAATGCGACTAATTGTTTCATTGCCTGTTTGGCATCACTTAGAATCGGTACATCAACGTTGTGGCGCTTGCCAATTTTGGAAGAATCAATATCAACTTGAATAAATTTTGCATCCGGATTGAACATGCCTTTTGTACGGGCAAACGGAAAATCAGCGCCAATCATCATGATTAAATCGGCCTGCTCCAAGGTCTCATTCCCAGGTTTAGTTGAAACCCGATAGGCTGATCCCATGTTACCTTCAAAATCATCAGGAATCATTCCCTTTGAAATGGCGGACATCACAACTGGTAACTTTAGATGCTTCGACAAGGTCACGAGTTCTTCTGTAGCCCCGTTAACACCAATTCCAGCAAAAATAACCGGATGTTTTGCCTCACTAATTAGTTTTAAAGCTGCTTTAATCTTTTCTTCATCAGGCTGAGGTAGTAATGGTTTCACATAACTATGACCTGATGACCAAAAATCGGCCGGAATATCTTTGGTCCCAAAATCATTTGGAATCGTGACAACTGCCACGCCATTTTCTTTGTACGCCCGGCGAATGGCTTCATCGATCACGTGAGGTAAACTATCGGCAGTCATCACTGTACGGTTATATACCGAAACATCGGCAAACATGGGATTCTCATTCATTTCTTGGAAAGAATCCCAATTCATGTCAGACGTGCCGACTTGACCAATAATTGCCAACACGGGAGCATGATCCATCTGAGCATCATACAAGCCATTAAATAAGTGCGTTGCGCCAGGACCAGCCGATCCAAAACAAACGCCAATTTTTCCTGTCAGTTTTGCGTGGGCAGCTGCAGCAAATGCTCCCACTTCTTCATGACGAACCTGAACATAATCAATTTTATCTTGTTCGACTCGCAGGGCCTCCATCGTACTATTAATCGAGCCACCTGGAATTCCATAAACTTGCTTAACATCCCAGTCTTCTATAACCTTCATCATCGCGATACCAGCATTAATTGTCTTACTCATTGTTATCCCTCTTTCCAAGAAATGTTTATCGTTAACTACTACTGCGATAGTATCTCACGAAAGGGTCGAAAGTAAAAGAAAACGCTCTCACTAAAAAAACACTCCTAATTGATTAAGCTTTAAGGCGCAAAATTAATGTTTATAACTAAAGGGTGAAAGTACAAAAATGACCTCAGTTACTGCTATTAAACGGCTTAATCCATAAAAATTAGGTTAATTATCGTTCTACGGCTCACTTGGCCTGGAACGGGGGTGCGAGTTCTTGCGGCTGTCTTTGCCACAAGAATCGACAGCGTATGAAGCATTGCGGGTTTTCGGTACGAAAACCGACCTTTATGCGTAATAGCGGGTACGATTTGAAGCCAAGCAGATCACTTGTCTTCAAATTCGACCTTTATCTAAGCAAAAATCGCTAAGATAAATTTCACCCCTGAGGCCAAAACGCCTCCGAACTGGGGAAGTTTTTGTATCAAGCAATTGAATGTGGTTTTGTACTTCCAACCTTTAGTTTATAAAATAAAAAAACTGAATCCTTTCACTTTTATGAAAGAATCCAGATTTATTTTTAAATTGTTTTTATAGTGCAGAAACTGTTGTAATAATTAACCAGACATTCAAGATAACCAAGACAACTGCGGCAATCCAGGCACAAACCTTAACCCATGGACGGTTCGCAAATTCACCCATGATTTTCTTACTACTGGTAAACAAAATCAGTGGAATCATCGCGAATGGTAACGCAATACTTAAGAATACCTGTGAAAATGTCAGTAAGTTTTCAATTTTAGCTTCATTGCCATGATAATAAATGGCAAACGCTAGAACTGGTAAAACGGAAACGAGCCGAGTAACTAAACGCTGAGCCCACATTGGCATCTTCAAACGTATGAAACCTTCCATAACGATTTGTCCAGAAAGTGTTCCTGTAATTGTTGAACTTTGACCTGATGATAACAAGGCAACCGCAAATAATGTACTTAGCACTGGGCTGGCAATTGCACCAACGATCTTTGAATCATCGAGAGCGTTGTATAAATCAACGAAACGGCCCAAATCTGAATTAGTACCAAAGAACAGTGCAGCTCCTAAAATCAGGAGTAAACAGTTTACAACAAACGCTACTGTTAACTGCGTATTAGAATCTGCAACCGTATAACGGATGGCACTTCTAATACTCTTATGATCATTACGATCAAAGTTACGCGTTTGTGAAATTGATGAGCCAAGGTATAAGTTATGAGGCATAACCGTGGCACCAACAATACCTAAACCAATATATAACATTGATTTGTTTTGAATCAAATCTTTACCGGGAGCAAATCCCTTTAAAACTTCTGGCATGTTTGGTTGTGCCAAAATAACTTCATACAAGAAAACAAACAAGATAACTGCTACTAAAGTTGCTACGATTGCTTCAATTTTTCGAAATCCTAGTTTCATTAACAACATCAACAGTAAAACATCGAATGTTGTAATGATAATACCGACAATCAGTGGAAATCCAAAGAGTAGTTCCAACGCTATCGCTGATCCAATAATTTCCGCAACATCGGTGGCCATAATGGCTAGTTCGGTAATAATAAATAACACGATACCACCAAATTTGGAAGTCTTTTCACGCGTAAGCTGTGCTAAATCACGACCAGTTACAATTCCTAGTCGGGCAGCCATTGCTTGCAATAACATCGCAATTAAACTTGAAATTAAAACGACACTGAGTAACCGATACTTAAACTGAGCTCCACCAGAAATTGAAGTAATCCAATTACCAGGATCCATATATCCTACAGAAACTAGGACTCCTGGTCCAAGGTAAGCTAAAAATGTTTTAAACACCCCAGCATTTTGAGGAACTGAGACACTTCCGTTAATTTCATCTAAAGATTTATTTGCGCCATCTGTTGATGAAATAATATGATGCTTTTCTTCGTTACTATTCTTTGCCATGCTATTCCCTCTTTTCTATCATTCTCAAAATTCAATCTCTGAATTATCGAACTACGATTACGGAAACCTGGGCCCGTTTTGCAATCCTTAATCCCACTGCACCTGGAACTCTGTGTTTTGAATCCTCTGTATCTGATCCACAAACAATTAAGTCAGGCTTAAATCTTGGAATAACCTTGTCTAAAATGACATCGTCAACATCACTCGCTCCAACGGTTAATCCTGTAACATGTTTAACGCCTAGTTCCTCAGCAATTGTAGTATAGTCCTCAACTGCCTGGCGAACGACGTCTTCTTTTTTATCAACTTTACCAGGGGTCATCACATCAAAAATGCTAATGTCATCATCTTCTAATACTGACACAATGCACAGTTCAACTTGGTAATCATGAGCCATTGTCGTTGCATACTGAAAGGCTCTCGTTGACGAGTTAGGATCATCAGCATCCACTGTCAATAACGCACGATGAAACACAAGTGGTTCTTTCAACTTATCGACTTGCATAACAAACCTCCTTTAAACTTTCTTAAACTCTGCCGCCTTACTGATAGTAACACTTACTTTTTAAAAATGCCACAAAAAAATGAACAAAAACAAAAAAAGTTTAAATGCTGGTTTGATTTAAGTTTAGGCACGTCTCAATTTGTTACGGCACCATCTAGTTTGTAACCGGTATCTATAAAAAAACACCCGATCTTTGCAGATTGGATGCCTTCTTTCTATATTTAATTGTTTTTGGTCATGTGATTACGTGTACTTTTATTAATAATCACTGTAATTAACGCCACAAGTGCCAAAACGCTCAAAATTACATAATCAATCTTTGATCCTTGTCGTACTTGAGAAAAGGTTGATCCACCATGCAATTCTAGCGAACTAATCACGGAAGCGAGGATAACTGTTCCCATGGCACCAGCATATTGCTGCATCATGTTAAACAATGAATTGATGTCGCCTCGTTTTTCAGGAACAACTTGTTGACTAGCAGCTCCCATAACATTTCCGAAACTGAACGCAACGCCAACTCTGAGAATCACAAACAAGATTAACAAAATCATTGAAGTCATCACATCATTCAAGAAGAAAAATAAAACAACGGATGCTAAGAGACAGATATTTCCAATCATTAATGGTAAAAATGCACCCTTTTTATCCATAATGGCTCCGGTACTTGGTGAAATGATTGCTCCAATTAAGGCACCAGGTAGAACTAATAAACCAGCTACCATAGATGTTTGATGCAAATTAACTTCTGCAACCATTGGCAGTAACCAGGAAATACCAATATTAACAAAGGCTAATACAAAGTAGTTTATCAAATGAAGGAAGACTGATTTCTTTTTTAGCAAACTAAAATCAAGAACTTCTTTAGAGCTTTTGGAGTTATACCACGCATAACTTAATAAAAGCAAAATTGAAATAACTAATGAAATCCAAAAAGCTGCAGATGTCCATCCAGCCAGTCCAGCTTCATTAAAGGTCCAAACAAAACCAATTAGAACCAAACTTAGCCAAACCATGCCAATACTATCAAAGGATAATTTTTCACCCCGTTTGTGTTGGACCGGAATATCAATATTTATCATTCCCATGATTAGCACAATCACGCTGAGAGGTAGAACGACCCAAAAAATCCATCGCCAGTTCATCAAAGTGTTTAAAATACCACCATATGTCGGTCCCAATGCTGGTGATAAAGAAGTTAGCATACTTGCAACGCCATTATATGTGCCGACATGCTGACGGGGAATCTTAACGTTAATAATTTGAAACATCAACGGCGTGGCGAGTCCAGTTGCAATTGCTTGAATCATTCGCCCAATTAATAAAATCCAAAAACTATCTGCAATGGCACATACAATTGAGCCCACAATAAAGGCCGCGGCCGAAAAAATAAAAATTGAGCGAAATTTAAAGCGCCGCATAATAAACGCCATTGCTGCCATCATAATGGTAACCAACAACAGATAAGCCGTTGTAATCCACTGAACCGTCCCAACGCTAACGCCAAATTGGTTGCTTAAAGTATTCATCGTCACGTTAAGCGAGGTTTCAACCAAAATTCCCATAAAGGAGATCATCCCAGCTGATACAATCGCTAATTTTGTTTTAAGTGAAATCTTTTCTTCATTCTTGATCGTATTTCATCTCCTGAATTTTTTGCTTATTTATCAATAATTTCAAAACATAAGGACACTTACAGCAGAAATTATTTTTTCTTACTGCGTGTCCTTGAATAAGTTAATTTAATCTGTTGATTTAAACGCTTTTTGCTGAGCTTCAGGACCGCTCACGAAGGCAGCTGATCATAAATAACTACACCTCACAGCGGGATGCGATCCCGCTTCCGTTGCAGTTATTTATGATCAGCTTAACGCCTTCGTTCGCGCACTATTCTTTCCATCTCTCATCCACCTCATTCGGAATCCCAAACGCATCCAACACCTTCATCGTCTGGTGGTTCACCAAATCCTGAATTGTCTTTGGATGATTATAGAACGCCGGCATTGGTGGAATGATTTGCGCTCCTATTTTGGCGAGCTTTGTTAAATTTTCCAAATGAATCACACTCAAGGGGGTCTCTCTCGGCACAATCACTAATTTTCTTTGTTCCTTAATCGTGACGTCCGCCGCTCGGGCAATCAAATTGTCACCGATTCCATACGCAATCGTCGCCACCGTTTTCATGCTAGCCGGTACAATCACCATGCCGTCATTTAAAAATGAACCACTCGCAATCGTTGCTCCCTGATCATTAACGTTATAAGTTTTATCGGCCAATGCTTTGATTTGTTGCAAAGAATAGTCCGTTTCCAACTCTAAATTTTTCTTAGCCCATTGACTCATCACCAAATGAACCTCAACGTCATCAAGTTGATGCAGTTTTTCCAACAAATCAATTGCATACACCGTGCCCGAAGCACCTGTGATTCCGACGATAATTTTTTTCATGTCTGCACCCCAAAAATCTTAATCATTCCAAATATTTTTTCCAATCTTTTACTTCTTTAAATTGAGCTCTTTCAAATTGATCCTTCATATCAAATGGCACCGTGCCATCAATGATTAACTTCGATGACATGCCGCGGGTTCGAATTGATTTTGGATCGTACTCAGGCCGCTCCGATGGATCTAATGGATGATTTCGCATTCCTGGTAACACCACAATATCTTGATCGGCTTGAAAACGCGTATTAATTGTCCACACCACATCGTTCATATCAAAAATATCAACATCTTCATCTACCAAAAAGACGGTTTTCAATTCTTTAAATGATGAGAAGGCCAATAAGGCTGCTTGTCGTTGAATCCCTTCATCCGCTTTGTTTTCCTTACGAATTTGCATGATGGTCATCAACTTACCACCACCTGCTGGGGGATTATATACATTCAAAACTTTGCCAGGAATTGCGCGATTCGTTAAGGACAAGATGCTTGCTTCCGTTGGAATTCCAGCCATGCTGACATGTTCTTCAGAAGGTCCGATGACACTTTGCATGATGGGATCTTTCCGGTGCGTAACAGCCGTAACTTTGATTACTTGCAGAGCTGGATTGGCATCACCATCGTATCCAGGAAATTCTGGCATTGCTTTACCAGTATGCGTATTAATATCTTCTTGAATGCGCTCATTAGGCATGATGTAGCCTTCCAAAGTATATTCAGAACGCGCAATTGCTTTTTCATCAACAGTCAAACCATCAACTAATTGAACTGGTTCTTGACGAATGGCACCCGCAACACCTAATTCATTGTAGCCAAGTGGCGTTGTCGGAGGCTCAAAAGTTGCGCCAATCGTTACGGCTGGATCCAAACCGATATTAATGGTAATTGGCATTGGTTTATTCATCTTTTCGTATTCTTCAGCAAACTTCCCAATGTGACGCCCACCAGGCATGATGTAAATTCCGAGTTTATCTTTATCTTCAAGGACCATGCGATGAATAGTCACATCACTCATGGTTTTATCTGGATTTGAGCCGTAAACCACGCCAACTGTAATGTAAGGACCAGCATCTTGGGGTGTATTTGTAGGAGCTGCCACTAATTTACGAATATCAAAATCCGGGTCAGTTGCCTTATGCACAACTTCATGGGTGGGTGCGTCGGCTTCTTTAACCATCACAGGATCAACCGGATTCTCTACTGAATCATTCAAAAATTGACCAAGGGTGTGGTAGTCATGATGAAACATCTTCCCAACGCGTTTGCGGCTGGCCATCAATCCCATTAAAACTCGGGTATGTGGAAAGCCTTTGACGTTGTTAAACATCATTGCTGGTCCCTCTTGAGTAGGCCGTTGAACGGTTCCACCAGCACCAATGTAACGATAAACACCTGATAATTCGGCGTCAGGATCAACTTCAACATTCGTTTCATGATATTGACCAGGTTCTTTTTTTAGTTCATCAAGAACTTTACGCAAATCATAAACATCTTTTTTTGCCATAATAATGACCTCCTAATTTCAAGTAACTATGCGTGTTTCTTACGTTCATACACGATAATTTCATTATATAAGCGCGATTTCTTGCGAACAAATCGCGTTTCGACTAGCATTATGCCTAACAGGAATATTAGAAAATGAGGACTCATTATGACTATTGATGATTTAAAAGATTTTGTCACCTTATACCAAACGCGCAATGTGTCTGATGCCGCGGTTGAATTGATGATGACCCAGTCGGCACTTTCCAAGCGCATCCAGGCCATGGAAAACGAATTAGCTACCAAACTAATTTCAACCAAAAATAAACGCCACCTGGTTATTACCGAAAGTGGTGAGGTCTTCTTCCGATACGCAAAAACCATTTTGACCCAGTATGGCTTGCTGACAAATGAGCTTGCAGAATATCGGGAACTCAAAAAAGGAACCCTGCACATTGGCAGCGTTCCAGTGATGTCACAATATGGATTAATGGAAAAGACAAGCCAATTCATGGCTGACTACCCGCAAATTAACATTCGACTAGAAGAATTGGAAGGTGAAGAACTGCTCGAAATGTTGCAAACAAAGCAGTTAGATCTCGGTATTTTACGCAATATGCAGTCGCAACTTTTGAATAAATCCCAGTTTCAATTTATTGATATTGACCAAGATGAACTTAAAATCATCCTGCCCATTACGCACCCCCTTGCAAAACAAAAGAGGATTTCAATGAACAATCTGCGGGATATTGAGGTCGTTTCATTAAATCCAGGTTCTGGTATTTACGAACAGGTCGGCAATCTCTATCAACAAGCGGGATTCACACCAAATATTCGTTTCACTTCCACTCACATTGAAACGTTGTTGGGAATCATTGCCAAATCGGAACGCGTCACTTTCTTGTTCGAAAAATCAGCAGAACCTTTCATGACGGATCAGTTTGTGAGTCGTTCGTTTGAAACTCCAATTTATAACAAGTTGCAACTCGTGTATCCACAGGGAGAATTAACCCAGGCGGGAAGAAGATTTGTGGGATATATGGAAGTGAGCGGAACAAAGCGATTAAAACACAAAAACTAAGGGTGACGGCGGTGGGATCGTAATCCCGCCAGAGGCGCACTTAGATTTTGTGGTTTGCTTTGTGGAGCTGTCCTAAAAATGAGTGAGTGGAACAAAACGGTAAAGGCCAACAAAATAAGGGGACCGGAAGCGGGATCGCATCCCGCTCGGAGGTTCACTTATTTTGTTGGGCTTGTTTTGTGTAGCTGTCCTAAAAATAAGTGAGCAAAACAAAACGGTAAAGCCTAATGAAATAAGGGGACCGGAAGCGGGATCGCATCCCGCTCAGAGGTTCACTTATTTCATTGGGCTTGCTTTGTGGAGCTGTCCTAAAATAGTGAGTGGAACAAAACGGTAAAGCCCAATGAAATAAGGGGACCGGAAGCGGGATCGCATCCCGCTCAGAGGTTCACTTATTTTGTTGGGCTTGTTTTGTGGAGCTGTCCTCAAAAGTGAGCAAAACAAAAAAGCCAAACATCCGAAATCAGATATTTGACTCTTACACTATTTATAATTTACGTCTTCGCCGACTACTTCGCGTTTCTGGCTCTGAATCAGTTTTCGTGTCATCTTCAGACGTGTGAGGATGAACGCTAGCACGAGTTGTTTCTGACCAAGCTTTTTCGTTGGAATCACTCTGTGGATCTTTTCGATTAGGCGTAGATTTAGAATGTTGGGCTAGATAGAACACCGCTCCTAAGACTAAGACAGCTGGGACCAAAATTGCGGCATCCTTCAACCAAGGAACAAATATTCCGGATAAAAATGCACCAGCAGCAAAACTACCAATCACAATTCCCGTATCCGTCGCTTTTTGTTGGGCCGTTACATCATGATGCACATAACCCGTATACAAGTTTTCAGCAGTTGTCCGAATGTTTCCAGTCATCATGAGAGATGTGAATGGTCCATCTTGCAACTTTCGGAATTCCTGTAGCTGAGCCGCTGCAGTGATGGCCAGCAACATCACGGTGATCACATCAGGAGCCCGTTGACTGATCATTGCTACCAGTACCATCAAAACAAATTCATATCCTAATACAAAATACGCTCGTTTTAAATAATTCTGTTTAAAAAAATGCTGCATGTGGCGAATAAAAATGGTTCCTAATCCAAACGCGATAATCGCAATCAGATAATAACCAACCTTGACAAACTGTCCTTTGCTCAAGCTAACCCCCAGTAAAATCAAGTTTCCGGTTTGCAGTCCCGCAAACACCCCGCCATGTTGTAAATATGTGTAAGCATCCAGACCACCTGCAATGGCCGCCAAAAAAGCACCAAAATATAATTGCTGATAGGCAGGATAAACATGTCTTCTCAAAAAATGGTCCTCCTTCTCATCTCATGCTTGAATCTTTTTTAAACCTTGTTCATATAATCAACCTACCTAGTTTATCATGAACCGCATTAAGACAAAAATTATTTTTTAAGACATTAATTAAACTTAAAAAACGCCTCTTTTTAAACCAACAAATCACTAATCTTTTGAAACGCAAATTGACAGCATGCCTCGCGAAACGCATTCCGCTCCAACTCTGGCTTTCGAAGGTCATAAGCATCCGTCTGGCCATGAAAAGTGATACCAATCCATGCAGTTCCGGCGTCCTCACCTTCCAAACCAGTTGGACCGGCTGCACCAGTAAATGAGATCGCCAAATCGGTCTTCAAGACTTTCTGGGCGCCTTGGGCCATGGCAACCGCCACTTCATAGCTGACCACGCCGTATTGTTGAATAAGCTCCTTGGGGACACTCAACAATTGCGTTTTAACTTCATCCGCATACGTCACAAAACCGCCACTAAAAACGGCTGAGCTGCCTGGCACTGTAGTAATTTCTGATTGAAACAGACCACCCGTTAAACTTTCAGCAGCTGTAATTGACAAGTTTTCTTCAATTAATGTATTGATTACGTAATTAACTAGTTTTTCGTCCATTATAATTCCCCCGTTTATTAAGCAATTTTACACTTGTCTCACGAAAAACACTTATGAAAAAGCATCCCAACATAAGCTAGGATGCGCGACAATTATTTCTTATTGCCTTGTAATTCAAGAATCATGTCCAGATGAGGGATACCTGTATCCAGATAAACATCGCTGACAGGTTTGAATCCAAACGATTGATAAAAGGATCGTAAATAAGCCTGGGCCTGAATCTTTACCGTTGTGACCTTTGGCATATCTTTTTTAATCGTTTCAAGTCCACTCGTAATGAGTTTGCGTCCATACCCTTGTTTGCGAAAGAGTGGATTAACAACCACCCGACCAATATGAACAATCGTTTCGTTCGTTTCAGGGATGATTCGTAAATAGGCCACTAACTGTTGGGCCTCGTTTGTAAATTGTAAATGCTGGGCGATGAGATCCTCATCGTCTACCTCTTGATAGGCACATAATTGTTCAACAACAAAGACTTGGGTACGGAGTTTGTAGATTTTAAATAGTTCTGTATTGGATAACTCTGAAAATGATTTTACTGTTACTTGCATACTTGGCTCCTTGTGTAGTTCTTTTCTGTTTTAATGAAGTTCAGATTTTGGTGCAATTGAGGTTCATTTATTTTATATATACGATAATAATTAAAACTATTTTACCTCAATGCGTCAAGCCGCTCCTGATTCCTTAACTATATTGATTCGACACTCTTCTAAAACATGTGTATACAGTCAAGCTTTTTTACATTAGCTCTTAACTATATTGATTCGACACTCTTCTAAAACTGCCCTCAACAACGTTAGCCAACGCCACACGCTCTTAACTATATTGATTCGACACTCTTCTAAAACCATGAGTGGTACTTAACCGACGACGACCGGGCTCTTAACTATATTGATTCGACACTCTTCTAAAACTGGTGGTTGCTGATACAGCTTTATGGTCAGGCTCTTAACTATATTGATTCGACACTCTTCTAAAACACGTATGTGTGATGAAATGCCAGATAAGATGCTCTTAACTATATTGATTCGACACTCTTCTAAAACTCTGGTGCGGAATCAATTTGCGATTGAGTAGCTCTTAACTATATTGATTCGACACTCTTCTAAAACAGATGTGCATGACGCACGGTTCGGACAAACGCTCTTAACTATATTGATTCGACACTCTTCTAAAACAAGGAAATGGTGAGTTTGCGATTGTTAATGGCTCTTAACTATATTGATTCGACACTCTTCTAAAACACGTTCCTGCCATTGGCAGCACAAACTTTTGCTCTTAACTATATTGATTCGACACTCTTCTAAAACCCGCGTAGGCAATGTAAACCCTGTAATACAGCTCTTAACTATATTGATTCGACACTCTTCTAAAACGATTATGTTCAAGGCCAAACCCAAACGGGCGCTCTTAACTATATTGATTCGACACTCTTCTAAAACTTTGAGAATGAGCCATACATGAACGTCCATGCTCTTAACTATATTGATTCGACACTCTTCTAAAACTGCTGGGCCAGAATCAATTTGGTCTTGCGTGCTCTTAACTATATTGATTCGACACTCTTCTAAAACGCTTGGATTGTGAGACCAAACTAATCAGTGGCTCTTAACTATATTGATTCGACACTCTTCTAAAACTTAGTTCAACATTAGGATCTGCATATAATAGCTCTTAACTATATTGATTCGACACTCTTCTAAAACTCATGCTGAACGTCTTTATCATGTTTTATGGCTCTTAACTATATTGATTCGACACTCTTCTAAAACTGCGTTTGATGGTGCCAAAAATGTGGAAGTGGCTCTTAACTATATTGATTCGACACTCTTCTAAAACTTTCAACCAGCTTTCTTGGCTTTTGGAAAGTGCTCTTAACTATATTGATTCGACACTCTTCTAAAACGATGTCAGCGTTAAACGGCACTGGTATCACGCTCTTAACTATATTGATTCGACACTCTTCTAAAACATTGCACTCGTAGGATTACAAACGATACCTGCTCTTAACTATATTGATTCGACACTCTTCTAAAACCGTTTTTTTATAATGCTACTCTCATAGACATTAATAACGCCAATCAACAAAATCCTGATCAACGTAGCAATAACGGCATTTATCGAATTCTTCGTGATTATCTGTTATCTGAGAATTCGATAAACAGAATGTTCAAATCAAGCGTGCTAATTAAACTCACCAATTCATTAAATTGGCTGACACTGAGATAATTGCGCACATTAGTTAAGATTAATATTTTTGTTTCTTTTAATTCAGAAGCAGTTTTTAATACAGTTTCAATTATATCATAAGGATCCCTATTTAAAGCACTTACAAACCCAACATTACAGTATTTAACTAATTTAACTGGATCAAATTCACTATCTACTTTTAACGGAAGGTCTAACGAAAACGTAGCATCAAAAATAAGTGATTTTAATTTATTATTAAGATCCGTTAATTGCAATCTTGTATCATCATCTAATTTCGAAACGATCTTTTTTTGTAATTGTCCTTGAAACATTTTATTTAAATCTGCTTCAACAAATGCATCCCCAACTCACTTCACTGCTCTTTCACATTCTACTAATTTAAAATCATCATCACTAATTTTAATAACATCTGAATATCCTTTAAGTCCTGAAATTAAATCGGTATACACTTTCTGATTACTGGTCTCAATCAACGTTGGCTTTGTTGTATTGATAATAATTGGTTTGAATGGGTAATAAGTAATATTCATATAATGATGGTCCTATCTGCTGAATTTCGAACATCCTGTTTAGATTCTCCAACAATAAAATTCATACTATTATATTGTTTTTCAGTCACCATCAAAGATTGAATCAAGCCATTGGCTGGTGAAAAAGTTGCGATTCGTTTTTCCATTAAATTAGCACTCTTCTTATCCACGCAGACACGCACATAAATTGAATATTGCACCATTAGAAACCCTTCGTTTAATAAAGCCTTTCGAAATTTTCGATAATTACGTCGATCTTCACTTGTTTCAACCGGCAAATCAAACATGACCATTAATCGCATTATTCGATACCTCACTTATTTCCACCTCAATTTTAATTTTATCGATTTCACCGCTCAAATACTTTAAGCAATTATCAACGTGCTTAGTAATAGCATTTCTTAAAATAGTATTCTGGCCATTATATTTCATTTTTAAGTTCAGCAAATCAACTAACCCAAATTTAATATCTGGCGTAAAGTCGTTAAACTTTTTTTGTTTTACCCACCAATCAACAATTGGTCGAAAGGGTTCCATTAGATCTGACCCTAAATTAAAATCATTTTCTTGACTATGATGATGAACGCCCAATTGCGTCAAATAACCATTTGCGGCGATTTCACGATTCACAGCCGATAAAATAATGGCATATCCATAATTTAAGGCTGCATTTATCGGACTGAAATTTCGCCGTGAAGATTCAGATTCAAATAATAACGAAAAATACTTGCGTGCTACTACTGCTTCACGGTTCGTAACATCGTTGATCTCTAACTTAGCAAGTTCATCTTTTAAATCTTGCGCATTAATACCTAAAGCCTCAGTTACATAAATTTGATTAGTTATTTTCTGCACAATAATCTTCGTCCATAAAGAGGTTTTTCGCTCTTCGTTCCAATTAAATTGTGTCTGCAATAACTGTGGGTCACGATTGTTTGGATAATAATCCATAGTTTCAGTTACCGGTTCACCACTGTTATCCGTAAAAATCACTTTACTTTGATGCTTGGCCAATTCACTAATCACTGCACTAGTTATTACTGCTCTAGTCGTGCTAATCAATAGAATCTGGATATCACTAACCGGAATCTGATTAGTACTATCTTGCGTTTGAACAACCACGCAATGACCAGAGTAGGAAATCTTAGCATGTTGGGTCACAACCACCGTCCGCCATCCCATAAAAGGGTTAGTGTAAGGTTTTCCTAGATGGTCAA
>NZ_JQBD01000010.1 GCF_001437255.1 Pediococcus damnosus
TTGTTCAGTTTTCAAAGGTCTACTATGTCGCCGTTAAAAAGATGCAAGTAATTTTGACAGCTATATAATAATAGCATTTAGAATTAAGCATGTCAAGAAAAGTTTTTTTAATTACTTTTGCTTAACACCACATCTCCTAAGCAACGATTACTAGTATAACCAAAAAAGTGTCCATTGGTCAATACCTAAATTCATAATAATTCATCCCTAAAAGAAGATCATTTTTAGCTTTTTTCAATAAACACGAACTATTCTTTTTATCCTTTTAAATTTCATTTCTATTTATAACAATTAATCATCATAATTATCATTTTCTATATATTAGCATTCACAAAATAAAAAAATAAACTATTTGCAAAAAAACAAATAGTTTATTTTATGTTTATTTTTCTGGACGCATCGTTGGGAATAAGATTACATCGCGAATTGATGGTGCATCTGTAAGAAGCATAACCAACCGATCAATTCCAATTCCTAATCCACCAGTCGGAGGCATTCCGTATTCCAAAGCTTCAATGAAATCTTCATCGATGCCTTCTGCTTCATCATTTCCTTGTTCACGTTCTTTAACTTGCGCCTCAAAACGCTCGCGTTGATCAATTGGATCATTTAGTTCAGTAAATGCATTACCAAATTCATTACCCTTAATGTAAAGTTCAAAACGATCTGTAAAGCGAGGATCATCTGCATTTTTCTTAGCTAAAGGTGAAATTTCAACTGGATGACCATAAATAAAGATAGGTTGTGTCAACTTGTCTTGAACTAATCGTTCGAAAA
This sequence comes from Pediococcus damnosus, assembly GCF_001437255.1. GTDB lineage: Bacteria > Bacillota > Bacilli > Lactobacillales > Lactobacillaceae > Pediococcus > Pediococcus damnosus. Next base: position 778 of record NZ_JQBD01000010.1, read on the forward strand.
ATTCATTAATGATGTGACCAACTTGCCACCAGTCTTCATAGTGAATCTTATGTTCATCAGCCAATTTGCGTGCATCTTCTACAGACATTTTTGGCCAGAAATCGACACCCGTATACTTCTTGATAGCATCAACCATGTGCATCCGCTCAAAATCCTTACCCAAGTCTAAATCAGTTCCTTGATAAGTAATTTTTCCATCTGGCGAAACTGCCTTAGCTGCCGCTTTGAAAATTCCTTCCGTCTCATTCATAACATCATGAAAATCAAAGTAAGCAGTATAGGTTTCCAGCATCGTGAATTCAGGATTATGTTTCGTATCCATTCCTTCATTCCGGAATACACGGCCAATTTCATAGACTCGTTCCATACCACCGACAATTAGGCGTTTTAAATGTAATTCCAAGGCAATCCGCAAATACAAATCAATATCTAAAGCATTATGATGCGTAATAAACGGACGGGCATTAGCGCCACCAGCCTGACCATGTAAAACTGGTGTTTCAACTTCCGTATAATCTAGGTTGTCCAAATATTTACGTATTGCTGTAATGATTTTAGTTCTCTTAATAAAGCGATCAAAACTATCATCATTAGAAATAAGGTCTAAGTAACGTTGGCGATAAATTTGTTCAACGTTCTGCAAACCATGGTACTTATCAGGCAGTGGACGAAGAGCTTTGGTAAGGAACGTTAAATCTGTTGCCTTAACCGTCAATTCGCCCATATCTGTTTTCATAACTTGGCCAGTAATCCCAATAAAATCACCTATATCTGCCTGTTTAAAAAGTGCATATTCATCTTCACCGACCGTGTCCTTACGAACATAGATCTGCATTGTTCCTTTACGATCCTTAAGATCAGCAAAGCCAACTTTACCTTTACCACGTTTTGACATCATTCTGCCGGCGATGGTTGCTTGAACATCTTTCTCTTCTAACTCTTCTTTATCAAAGTCACCATATTGTTCATGAAGTTGATTAGTCAAATGAGTTCGTTTAAATGCATGTCCAAAAGGATCAATCCCCTTGTCACGTAGATCTTGCATCTTTTGACGACGAACCTTCAATTGATCATTCATGTCCTGCTCTTTTTTTGCCACTTAAAAATCCTCCTCTACCGTTAGTCACACGTATCTATGATGCCTATTTCGCACCAAAAAAGCAAGTGAATATTTACCTTGCCATTTGTTGACGTTTAATTTCTCGTTCCTGCTGCTTCTCTGCAAATCGGTCAAAGATATCATCCATTTCTTTTTCCGTTTCAGCATTATTCAAAGCAACTTTGGTTCTCGCAGAATGCGAAATCCCCTTTAAATAATAGGCAGCTTGGGTCCTAAACTCACGTGGACCCACATAGTCACCCTTCAATTCCACTAATCCATGCAAATGTTCTTTTGCAATTCTGATCTTTTCAGCTGGTTCCGGTTCATCAACCAATTCACCAGTTTCAAGATAGGTCGAAACTTGATGGAGCATCCAAGGATTTCCTAAAACTGCACGACCAATCATAACTGCCGTGGAGCCAACTTCATCAAGCATTCGTTTAGCATCTTCAGCACTTCGAACATCACCATTCCCCATAAAAGGAATTGTAAGTTGATCAGAAACTTCTTTTAAAATATTCCAATCGGCATGTCCTGTATACATTTGTTTTCGAGTTCGCCCATGCATAGCTAATGCTGAAGCTCCGGCACGTTCAGCAGCCAACGCATTTTCAACTGCAAAAACATGATCGGAATCCCAACCCGTTCTCATCTTGACCGTCACTGGCTTTTTAACAGCATCTGTTACATAGGAAACCATCTCATATACCTTGTTCGGATCTAAAAGCCAACGAGCGCCGGCCTCCGTTTTCACAACCTTATTCACTGGGCAGCCCATATTAATATCAATAATATCAGCGGCCGTATGTTGGTCAACAAACTTAGCGGCTTCTACCAGCGTTTCTTTAGTTCCACCGAAGATTTGAATGCTCATTGGATGTTCACGTGGATCTACATTCATCATACTCAGCGTTTTTTTGTTTTTATACATAATTCCACGATCAGAAATCATTTCACAAACAACTAATCCTGCGCCAAATTTTTTACAAATCAGACGAAACGCTGAATTTGTTACGCCTGCCATTGGTGCCACAACAACTTGATTGGGAATTTTTACATCACCAATTTGCCATTCCATATTTTTCACCTCATAAAAAGTGGTCTAAGTTACTTTCACTAAGTCAGCTTTGAAAACAATCCTTTTCCGTCCTAATATCGCTGACATCATGAGAATTATCATAGCACACTACTGATATCTCACCAAACGAAACTCAATTCTTAGCCTTAAGCAAAATAGCCTTCAAGTCAGTTTCACTGTATTGATACTTATTCCCACAAAAACGACAGCTAACTTCCGCACCATGGTCATCTTGAATCATCGTCTTAATTTCTTTGGATGGTAAGCTCGCCATTGCTTTTGCAAATCGATCCTTAGAACAATCACAAACAAATGAAACGGGCATTTTATCCAGAATTTTCACTTTATCATTACTAAATATTAGTTTTAAAATATCTTCAGGTGTTTTCCCTTGCCGCAACAAATCTGATACCTGTGGTAAATGGGTTAACGTTGTTTGTAATCGATTAATTGCCTCGTCACTAGCACCCGGCATGACTTGAATCATAAACCCACCAGCAACTTCAACAGTTTCATCTGGATTCACAAAAACAGACACACCAACTGAAGAAGGGATTTGTTCAGATTGCGCCAAGTAATAAGTGAAATCATCTCCAATTTCACCTGAAGCCAACCCAACCTTACCAGTAAACGGATCCTTTAGTCCCATATCTTTGGTGACTGAAAGGGTTCCCTGATTACCAACTGCTTTACCCACATCAATATGATGGCGTTTATTTAATGGCAATGAAACATGTGGATGCTGCAAGTATCCCTTGACCGTACCGTTTGCGTTTCCGTCAACGACGATCCCACCAACAGGCCCACCACCATTAATTCTAACGGTCATTTTTTCTTCACCTTTTAGTAAAGAAGCCGCCAGCATGGTAGTTCCAACTAATGAACGCCCCAAGGCTGCGGTCGCTGCACTCCAAGTATCATGTCTTTTTTGTGCTTCCTGAACAAGATTCGTTCCGTTAATCACATATGCACGGAACATCCCGTCATTAATTATACTTTTTATTAAATAATCTTCCATATCTTCTCCTCAGCTTTTCTTCACTATCTTATATTTTTACACATTTTAAGGTTGAAACCAACCCAATGCTACAAAAAACAGTAAACTCTCAATAAAGAAAGTTTACTGTTTATAGTTTGAATTTAAAGATTTGTGTGATCGTCTGAATGATCATCTTGTGAATCTTTCTTAGAATCACTAGAATTTTGATCATGAGAACTTGGTAAACGATGTTCACTACCAGAATCATCCGTATCATGTTCGCTTGGTGTATTCAATGGTGTATCTTCTTTATCGGTATCTGAATCATCCTTGCTATCATCATCCGCATGACGTTCTGCTTCTTTACGTTCTAATTCACGTTTTGATTCTTCAAATGTAGCTGCCTTTTCACTTGGGAAATCAGAAGCTGCCCCACTGTCGGGCATCTTTCCAGTCTTAAACAAGCTCAAAATTTGTTTTTCATCCAAAGTTTCATACTTCAAAAGTGCTTCAGCAATAATCTTATGCTGTTCACGATGTGAAGCAATGATATCCAACGCGGTTTGATGCCCTTCATCAGTAAGACGACGAACTTCATCATCAATAATTCCAGCTGTCTTCTCAGAGTATGCAGGACCACTTTCGCCATAGTACGACTGTCCAGGAGCTGCTAACTCAACTTGGCCAATCTTGTCACTCATCCCGTATTGGGTAACCATCGCGCGAGCAATTCCAGTTGCTTGCTGGAAGTCATTAGAAGCGCCAGAAGATTTCGAATTAAAGATCGTTTCTTCAGCAGCACGACCACCCATTAACCCGGCAATCTGCTCCATAGCGTCTTTTTTAGACATCAAGTTCTGATCTTCACGAGGAAGCATGATGGCATAACCACCTGCACGACCTCGAGGAACAATCGTAACTTTATGAACAACACGAGCGTCATTCAATACTAAACCAACAATTGTATGACCAGCCTCATGGTAAGCCACTGTCTTACGTTCAAGTGGGTTAACAACTGCATTCTTCTTGGCTGGACCAGCAATAACTCGATCTTCAGCCTCATCCAAATCGGATGCATCGATAACCTTCTTATTACGTCTAGCCGCAAGTAAAGCTGCTTCGTTTAATAAGTTTTCAAGATCAGCACCAACAAACCCTGGAGTCTGTTTTGCAATCTCATTTAAATCAACATCTTTATCCAATGGTTTGTTTTTAGAATGAACCTTCAGAATTGCTTCACGACCACGAACATCGGGACGACCAACCAAGATCTTTCGATCAAATCGGCCGGGACGAAGTAAGGCTGGATCTAAGACATCAGAACGGTTAGTAGCCGCCATGACAATCACGCCTTCATTACCCGTGAATCCATCCATTTCAACCAACAATTGATTCAACGTTTGTTCACGTTCATCATGGCCACCACCCATGCCACTGCCACGTTTACGACCAACCGCATCAATTTCATCAATGAAGATGATGGAAGGAGAATTCTTTTTAGCTTGATCAAACAAATCACGTACTCGACTAGCACCAACTCCGACAAACATTTCAACGAAGTCTGAACCAGAAATTGAGTAGAATGGAACACCCGCTTCACCAGCAACAGCTTTTGCTAGTAAAGTTTTACCAGTACCCGGGGGCCCCTCCAAGAGGACACCGGCCGGTATTCGCGCCCCTAACGAAGAAAACTTACGAGGATCCTTCAAGAATTCAACAACTTCAACTAATTCTTGTTTTTCTTCTTCTTCACCTGCAACATCAGAGAAACGAACTTTGTTAGACTTTTTATCAGCCGGTTTAACTTTTGATTTACCAAAGTTCATAACACCCTTGCTGCCGCCACCGCCACCTTGGCCGGCTTGGCTCATCATCATGTAGAAGAAAACGATGAAGATAAGAAGTGGTATTCCTGTAACTAATAACTGGACCCAGAAACTGTTAGAAGCCTCTGGTTTTGTGTCCATTTTGACATTTTCCTTTTGTGCAGCTCGGGTAATTTGTGCAGTCGTAGAATCATTCTGCAAAACAGTTGCTGTAAAACTATCAACTGTAGTACTCGAACCAGACGCCGGGAATAAACCAGATTGGGCAGAAGCCTTTTGTGCAGTACGATATTTACCGGTAATTTTATAAACACCATTCGTAGGCTGTACTTCAAAACTCTTAACCTTATTCTTTTGCAATTGGGTCACAAAATCACTTGATGAAATCGTCTTTGTTTGTGTTGAACTACCTTGTCCAGTGAAGAAATAAATAATCCCCACAATACACAAGAAAATAACGATATAAAACAAACTGTTTTTTAAAAGTCCGTTGTTATTCCCTTTTTTATTCATTGGAATCCTCCTTGATAACGGTTTTACGAATGCTGAGCAAACCTCTGCTTTACCTTCGATAGATAGATAATATCACACTTGACCAATTTTGACCAATTATTTATCCAGATAAATTTTAGGCTTCAAAACACCTACGTATGGCAGATTGCGATACTCACCTTTATAATCTAGTCCATACCCAACGACAAATTCATCAGGAACTTTAAAACCAACATAATCTGCTTTAACTTCTAAAACTCGTCCAGTTGGTTTATCTAATAAAGTACAAACTCGAACACTTTTAGCATGGCGTTGCTTTAAAAGGTCAATAATAAACTTCAAAGTTCGTCCGGTATCAACAATATCTTCAATAATTAAAACGTCACGATCAGCGACATTTTGAGTAATATCAGTTACCAGCCGAACTTCTCCGGAAGATTTTGTTCCCCCATTGTAACTGGAAACGTCAATAAACGCCAACTGTGTGTAAACGTCCATTTGGCGCAGAACATCGGTTGTAATAAAAACAGCCCCAGATAATACACTAATCACAACTGGTACCTTATCCTTATAATCCGTCGTTATTTGCTGTCCCAACCGTTTAGCTGCTTTGGCAATGTCCTCTTGACTATACAAAATACGTTCAATATCATCGTTCATCAATTCAATTCCTCCAGATTATTTGTTTTCCAGATTATGAAATACTGTTGTTGCTGGCTGTCAAAAGGTTCTTCAAGCCAACTCTTACGAATTCCCAATAGCCAAACTGCTTGTTGATTGGCATCCTTTAATACTGGCCAACCTTTGCGTTTTGAAACCGGTACTTTAGCATCCATCAACACGCGACGGATGGATTTATGGCCACCATTTTTTAAGCGAAGTTTGATATCTACTGATCCAGCTCCCACAAAAAATGGTGTTTTAATTTGGTTCTTACTAAGTTTCATTACTTGATCGGCATTTACTAAATCCTGAGATATTTTGTTGGCATCAAACCATCCAACCGTCCCGTACTCTCCAATATCATGCCATTGATTTAATTTTAACATAGAATACACAGGTGCTTGGCCTTTTTCTCGCAATTCACTTGCAGGAAAAAAGCCAAATTGGGCGTAATTTTTTGAAAAAAGCATCTGAGAAGAGACCTGAATCTGCGCGGTTGGTTTTTGTTGATTATGTAAAAGATGCAAGATTTCTATCCGCTGAGAATCTGTCAATTTGCCTGCCCCAAGTTTCTGCAAAGCAATTTCTTGTAAAACCAAATCTTGCCATTCCGGACTCAGCTTTAAAAAGGCCTCGGTTTGATACCCATCCTTGCTCATAATTTGTTTAACAAGTTCATCTGCATGTTGTGATGTGGCCCGCAACAGCCTTTGAAGTTGTGTTTCATAACTTTGAACATGTGCCAAAAACTTTGAATTTTCCTGCTTAAGTTTTGGCACAATTTCTGTTCGCATTCGATTTCGCGTAAGGCTTTGATCTGTATTGGTCTCATCTTCATACCACTTCACATGGTTATCAGTTGCAAACTCACGAATGTCAGTCTTAGCAAAATTTAAGAGTGGACGCTGAATTTGCGTGTGTTTTGTTAATTGTCGCACCCCAATTCCTTGCAATTGTTGAAGCGATCCGCCACGCACTAACTTCATCAAAAACGTTTCAGCTTGATCATCAGCATGGTGAGCCGTAAATAAAAATTGTGCTTGATATTTATCAGCAACTTTCGCAAAAAAAGTGTAACGAATTTTTCGAGCCGCATTTTCAATTCCCGTTTTGGGATGTTTTGAAACTGGCCAAACTTCAATTTCCAGCTTTAACTGATGTGCTTTAGCGTAAGCTTCAATGAACGCCTGCTCTTCACTACTTTGGTTCCTTAATTTGTGATTTACATGGGCAATTACAATTTTAGGCCGTTTGGCCAATGGAAGATTTTCCAACAGCGTGAGCAACACCATCGAATCTACTCCCGTCGAAACAGCAACGACGACCACCGTTTTTGGTGTTAATTGGTAATCACGAATCGCTAAATTAAATTCATCTTGGAGTTGGCTCTTCACGTGACTTCACCTTCTAACTTTTTAAAAAAGGCCCGACCAAAACAAATGTTTTGAATCAGACCCTATACTTTATCTTACTAATTTAACTGCGACGACCGCCACGACCGCCACGCTTGCCTTCAGTATTATGTTTCAAGGTTGTAAGGCGCTCCTCACTATCTTTCAAGAATCCAGAAAGTAAGGAATCAAAATCCTTTGGTGCTTCATGATGACTATTGTTGTGTCCCTGATAATGAGAACTTGATTTTGAAGAATAATGCGAATTAGTAGTATGTCCTGCATGATTCGAATGATTAGCATGTTCAGAGTGACTATGATGCTCATGTTCATGTTCTGGCCGATCCTCGGCCTTACGCATTGATAGTCCAATCTTGCCATCATCACCGATTGTCAGAACTTTGACTGTGACCGTATCCCCAACAGTTAAAACATCATGGATATCTTTTATAAACTTGTTGGAAACTTCGCTAATGTGAACTAATCCTGTTTTGTGATCGCCTAAATCAATAAACGCCCCAAAATTAGTGATTCCAGAAACTTTACCAGATACTTTTGACCCAACTTCAATTGCCATAAAAAAGTACTTCCTCCTTAGACTATGTGTAATTAGTATAGCACCACCTAACGTTGAGTGCGAGAAAATCAGAAGCAAAGCTGACCAATAAAAAAGGCCAATTATATTTTTGAAATAACGAGCTTCAAAATAATTGGTCTTTTAAAAAATTAAATTTTATTTTTGACTCACATCTTCAGAATGATCAGAAGGCAAACTGTAAATGATTTCACCCGACTTGCTGTAATAATACTTTTCCCGAAGTAACTTTTGTAAATAATTATCATTATTTAATTGTTTCACTTGGACATCTAAAGTTTCATTTTGATTTTTAGCAGTTGTATAATGTTTTTTACTTGTACTAATTTGTTGTTCAACTTGCGCCCTTTCATAATGCGTATGGATGAGTTGGAAGGAAAGGATGCCGGCAAAAACAATAAAGATCCCCATAATAATATAAAAGCGATGTAAACGAGCTGTACGAATTTTGCTTATTTTTTCAGTAGCTATTGTATTTTGTTTCTTAATATCGTTCACATTACTCGCCATTTATGCAACCCCACTTTTGATTTTTACTATTTCTACCTGTAATTATAACAACCTCTCAGAAACCTGTCCATGGCTTTGTAGCAAAGATTTCATTAAATTTTGTAAGTGGTTTCCTATGCACTAAAAATGGGGCCAAGCAACCACAAAGTGGAAACCTGACCCCATTTATTTTGGTTTTTAAAATTGGTTGAGAAAGCTAACGCCCAAACAATTTATTTTCGATAATCTTTCTCGTAATCTTCCGCCAAAATTGTAAACATGCGTTCTGCATCATCTTTTTTAGTTGTCTCTAACAATGCATCGACCCGAACCGTCAGCGTTTTATTTCCAAACTTAATCACAAGCTTGTCATTCACAACAACATTGGTAGATGATTTCGCTACGCGCCCATTAATTGTAATCCGTCCCTGATCTGCAATTTCTTTGGCAATAGAACGTCGTTTAATGATTCTCGAGATTTTTAAAAATTTATCTAATCGCATTTGTTCTCCTCGTTTCTATTTAGTTATCGTAATGCTACTAAGGGTTGAAAGTACTAAGCTTCACCTAATTACCTGATACAAAAGAGTTAATAACAATCAAATTAGTTCAGATGCCGTCTTCCAGCAAATCTGGGCCGGAACGTAGTGGGCACGACTTAGAGCTGAAATTCACATCTCTAAGCTCGGCCTTTATCTAAACGATAAATCGTTAAGATAAATGACACTACTGAGCCCATTTTCTTCCAGACTGATTCAAGTTTTAAAATTAATTATATTTAACACAAAGATTGTTATGGAGGTGCTCGTACGAATTATCTATAGACAACAACTTCCCCAGTTCGTAGGCGTTTTGGCCTCAGGGGTAAAATTTATCTTAGCGATTTATCGTTTAGATAAAGGTCGAGTTTGAAGACAAGTGACCTGCTTGGCTTCAAATCGTGCCCACCCCGTTCCAGGCCAAGTGAGCCGGAGGACGGCAGTTTACCTAATTTCGATGGACTAAATTTTTTAATAGCAGTACCCGGAATCATTTTTGTGCCTTCTCCCCTAATAATGCTATCCAAAAGTAATTTACTTTTTTGAAAATCCTCGTTATCTAACTATTTTTTTGAGTAATTTCTTTCCATATGGAATGGTTAACCATTCGCGAATCGTGAACAAACGCACACCAATGGCAACCCCAATGAATGTTAAGCCACCCAATAAAACCACAGCCACAACAATAATTCCTAATTCTATTCGACCTACATCAGGAAACAGTCCCAGCAACACCAGTTTACTCCAATTAACCACCAGTGCCATACTTCCGCTTGCAAGTACCAATTTTGCGAAGAATCGCCAATCTAGTTTAAGGTTATCCTTCAAAGAATCTGGGCTACCAATTTGCATGCAAATCAGAATCACGGCCAAACTGAGCACCGTTACTAAACTAGCACCGTTGATTCCATACTTGGTCACTGCCAACCGGTTGAAAACTAATTTCACACCTAAACCTGTAAAAAAGGCCAATATTGCCGGTCTGAAAACATTCACACTTTGGAGCACACTATTATAAGTCGCAATTAGGGCAGCTAAAATCACAGCGATCACATAAATCATGATTGCGGAGGTTCCTTCGGTATTTCCAAACAATAACCGGTTAATTTGAGGAAGCAAGGTGATCATCCCTACCGTTGCGGCAACCGAAATTGCCAAACTAATGTGCAACATTGATTGAACGGTTCTTTTAAACTCGTAACGATTATGCTTTTGAACTGCCTTGGTTAAGGTCGGCAATAAGGTGGTTGAAAATGAAGTTGCCACCACTAACCCCAACTGAACCAAGGGCTGAGCACGATCGTAAATTCCTTTTAGTGCCTTTGCGTTTCCATTAGACACACCACTTGCTACCAGCCCATTTTTCACAGTAAACGAATCAATTAACTGCAACAGAATGATAATGGCTGCAAATAAACAAATTGTGCCACCCTCTATCAAAAACCGTTTGCCTAATTTTGAGTAGCTAGTAACTGGCTCTAACGAAACACCAGCTTGACTTGGTAAGGGTGCAAATATTTTTTTCCGAAATAATCGTAAAAAGTATAAAGTGCTCACAATTGCAGCCACGACTGCTCCTGACATTGCCCAGGTGCCCATTCGATATACGTTCCAATTTTGACTAGCTGCTGTGTAGGCCACACCAATAATGATTGCTACGCGGACCACCTGTTCCATTACTTGTGAGCGGGCCGTGGGAATCATCTGAAAAATCCCTTGATAATAGCCTCTCCCAACTGCCAGAAAAGGCATGAAAATAAACATTAACGAAACACAGCGGATCAAAGGTGTAAGCCCAGCATCTCCCATTCCACCAGCAATCTCAGGAGCAAAGCTCAACAATGAGATAACAATTACAAGTGAAATACCACTCAGAATAACAAATGCTCGCCGCGCAATTTTAACCTTCTGTATTTCAGTTTCTTGTTCAGCAATTAATTTAGAAACAAAAACCGGAAAGCCGCTCAGCGCAAACGTGATCCCAATCCCATAGATCGGATATATTTGTTGATAGACGTAAAAACCGGTGTTACCCACTAAATTTTGGAGAGGAATTCGATAAACGGCACTTAACACCTTTGCCACCAGTGACGCGAAGGTTAAAATAAACGCTCCTTGCATCGCATTTTTCATCTTTTTATTTTGCACGGGAGTGTCCTCCTTTAAACTACGCCACTTTTTTTATCAATGCTTCCACGAATTCTTTTAATTGCGCTAACCAATCTTTTTCCTGCATTTTTGGTTGAATCACTAATTTAATCTGCATTTTACCACCGTCAACATTGACCATCGCGCGCAGTTTTGTGGCTGATAATGCCTCAAAGATATCAGCTTGCTGTAACTTACCAGTAGCCCGCGGCGATAAGGTAACTTGAATCGCATCGTCATGACGTTGAATCTTTTCAATCAAAGCTTCATCGGCCAACATTTTAAGCTGCCCGATTGCAAGCAAATTAGTAACTTCAATTGGATATTCGCCAAACCGATCAATCAAATCTTCTTGAATCTCAACATACTGGTCTTGATTCTCAATTTGACGAATTCGTTTGTACAATTCAATCTTTTGTCGTTGATCTTCAATATACGTACTTGGTAAATAAGCTTCCACACCCAGTTCAACTTCTGAATCGGTTGCGACCTTAGCTTTTTTGCCTTGTTTTTGATTCACTGCATCGGTCAGCATTTGGGTGTACAAATCGTACCCAACTGAATCAATAAATCCATGTTGCTGTTGCCCAAGCAAATTGCCGGCCCCACGAATGGATAGATCCCGCATCGCAATTTTAAAACCAGAACCTAACTCCGTAAAATCTTTGATCGCTTCTAAACGCTTTTCACTAACCTCAGTGAGGACTTTATTAGGTTTATACGTAAAGTATGCATAAGCCACCCGGCTGCTCCGCCCAATTCGACCTCGTAACTGATACAACTGTGATAATCCCATATGATCCGCATTTTCAACAAACAATGTGTTCACATTCGGAATATCCACACCAGTTTCAATAATTGTGGTCGTCACCAGCACATCGTACTCGCCTTGAACAAAGTCATACAAAACGCCTTCCATTTGCTTTTCCGACATTTGGCCATGAATGTAAGTCACACTTGCTTCTGGAACCAATGCTTCAACCTGACTAACCGTTTCTTCAATGTCCTCAACCCGATTATGCAAATAGAAAACTTGACCGCCACGCTGTAATTCACGATGAATACCATCGCGAATGGCTCCGGCGTTTTCTTCCATTACATATGTTTGAATGGGATACCGGTTAGTTGGTGGCGTTTCAATAACAGAAAGATCGCGAACCCCAATCATCGACATGTTAAGTGTCCGTGGAATTGGCGTGGCCGTCAGAGTTAAAACATCAACGTCAGATTTGAGCCTCTTGATCTTTTCCTTGTGTTTAACCCCAAATCGTTGCTCTTCATCAATAATTAATAGACCCAAATCTTGAAACTTAACGTCCTTTGATAATAACCGATGGGTTCCTACCACAATATCCACGGTTCCATTTTGTAACCCATCCAAAGTTTCTTTGATTTGTGGTCTCGTTCGGAAACGGGATAACACCCCTACTGAAATCGGATAACCACTAAAACGATTAATCATTGTTTCATAATGTTGTTGTGCCAAAATGGTTGTCGGTACCAAAAAGGCAACTTGTTTACCATCTTCAATTGCCTTAAAGGCTGCTCTTAAAGCAACTTCAGTTTTTCCATACCCAACATCGCCGACCAACAAGCGATCCATTGGTTTAGGCCGTTCCATATCGTGCTTAATTTCAACGACACTTCGCAACTGATCAGGCGTTTCAGAATAAGCAAAATCGTCTTCAAATTGACGTTGATAATCGTCATCTTTTGAAAAGGCGTATCCCTTTTCTGCTTCTCGTTGCGCATACAAATCAACCAATTCATCGGCAATATCTTCAATTTTGGCTGCCACTTTACGCTTGGTCTTGGACCAGTCGCTGCCACCTAATTTATTTAAACGCGGATGTTTACCTTCAGAAGCCACATACTTTTGCACTAAATTCAGCTGAGTCACGGGGATAAATAATTTGCCACTCCCAGCGTACTGAATTGTGATGTAGTCTTGATGAACTCCATCTACAAGCATTGTGGTCATCCCTGTATACCGGCCAATTCCGTGATTCACATGTACGACAAAATCACCCGGCTTTAACTCTGTATAACTTTTGAGTCGTTGGGTGTTTTCCATTTTTTGGCGTTTTGGCCGCTTCTTCGGGATCTTTGCAAACAGTTCATGCTCAGTAATAACAACTAAGTTAGACTCTGGATATTCAAATCCACTTGCTAACTGCCCTTGCAAAATGGTAACTGCCTTGGGTTGCACTTCCTGATCACGGGCCACAACCGCTGAAATCTCAAAATCTCGGAGCGTAGAACTAACCTTATCCAAACGCTCCTTCTTTTGAATAAGAACAACAATTGTTTGTTCCTGCTTTTGCCAACGATCCATTTCTGTCTTTAAAACGGGCATTTGTCCATAAAACTCTTGCATTGCCCGCGTTCTAATATCCACCAGTTGATCTAATTTTAAGCGTCCAAGGCCCTTTTGAAACAAAGATAACAAAATTTGAGCCTGATTGTGATCCTTGATTAATTTGCGAATTTCAAATCCAAATTTTTCATTTGAAATGACCTGATGCGTTTTTAGTTTATCTGCTACCCACTCGGCGTCATCATCTTGCAGATCACGTTCGGCTTCCAAGATTCGAGAATAGTCATCGAAAACAAGGACCCCGGTTTCATCCATGTAATCCAACAAACTATCTTTTTCATCATAAAGATAGTCAGAAAGGACAATGTCTTCCGGTTGCACATTTCGATCTTGCCACCTGGCCAAAATCGTTTCAGCCTGTGAATCCAAAAGTTGAATATCATTATCGGACTCTAAACGCTTTTTTTCGCTTTTAACTGCTTTTTGATAATTTTCAATGCCTTTTTCCAGCATAGCCTTTGTCACAATAAAGTCCGTTGCCGGCAAGATTGTCACGGCTTCAATATTTTTAACGCTTCGTTGGTTTTCTGCATCGAAGTAACGTAATGAATCAACCTCGGTATCAAAGAAGTCAATTCGCACAGGGTAATCCATATTTAATGGATAAATATCCACAATTGAGCCCCGCACCGCAAAATCTCCTGGTCGTGCAACCATTTCTTCTCGCACAAATCCCATATCCACCAATTGGTCTTCAAGCTCTGTCAGCTCAAACTCTTTGCCAACACTAACTTCAAGAACTGCCTGTTGCATAACCTTTTTTTGCGGAAGAAATCGGCGCAATCCTGACACTGAAGTGACATAAATTCCTGGTTCATTCGTAATCAACGCGTGTAAGAACTCAGTGCGTTGCCCACGATAAACAGGGGCACTGGTAGCTGCCGATGCCGCAATTGTTTCTTCTACCGGGAACAAATGAACTTGGGATTCTTCAAGAATATTTTGCAAATCATCGGTTAATTGTTGCGCGTGGTATAGATTATCCGAAATTGTTAAAATAGGCGCATTTTGATGACTAAGTAATTCAGTTAATAAAAGCGTCTTTGCGGATCCAACTAAACCCGTGACTAATTGGCGACTGTCAGGATTCGTAGCACTGAGAACTTGTTGGACTTCATGACTTTGGGCAAAGAAATCCTGAATGTTCATAGTGATCCCCCTTTTAATCTTTTAATTGTACTTATTCATTAGATCAGCAATGGACATCCCATTCACCCAATCTTCCAATCCGTTAACACTATGATCAACACTTTCATCAAATAAAGGTTGTTGCGTGGCTGTAAACTTACTCAGCACATAATTAACTACGGTTGTTTTTTGAGGATGATCCGTCCCTACTTTTAAACGATCAAAATTTTGTGTTTTTAAATGAGCAATTAAACTTTTAATACCATTATGACCACCAGCTGCTCCCTTTTGCCGAAATCGGATTTTACCAACTGGCAAATCCATATCATCATGCACAACGATCAGATCAGCAATATCAATTTTGTAATAATCTAGCAAAGGACGGACTGCCCTTCCCGAATCATTCATATAAGTTGAGGGCTTTACCAATAAGATCTTTTCGCCATTCACAACAGTAGTTGCCAGACTCGCTTCCATTTGATGTTTAGAAAAAGTAGCCTGATGAACACGAGCAAATTCATCTACCACCATAAATCCTGTATTATGGCGTGTCCCGTCATACTTTGCACCAACATTTCCTAAACCAACGATCATTTTCATTTGTATTACGCTCCCATTATTTTTATCTGAAACAGACAAAATGGCCGAACAGAATTAATCTGTTCAGCGTTCCGTTTAACAATTACCCAATTGTAGCATATTCGCCTATTTGTTGCAGTTTTGGATCCTCAAATCAAGAAAAATTACAGTGTTTTTCTCCATTAACTGAAGCTCCTCACAAGAAGCTTTGAACCAAATTTTTTTCGTCGCAATTAAAATCTAAATATTTAACAACATTTTTCAATAAATATGAGTTACTAAATACGAAATTAAAGGGTAACGTGTTATACTTGTACTGAAATTATAAATTGAAAGGATGTTATTATATTGTCTAATACACCAAATCATCAAAAAGTTGTTTTAGTTGGCGATGGCGCTGTTGGTTCTAGTTATGCATTTGCTATGGCTCAACAAGGAATTGCCGAAGAATTTGTCGTTGTTGATGTCATTAAGGATCGTACTCAAGGAGATGCACTTGACCTTGAAGATGCAATCCCATTCACTTCACCAAAGAATATCTATTCTGGTGAATACTCAGATTGTAAGGATGCTGACTTAGTTGTTATTACAGCTGGCGCACCTCAAAAACCTGGTGAAACTCGTTTAGACCTTGTAAACAAGAACTTGAAGATTTTATCAACAATCGTTAAACCAGTTGTTGATTCAGGATTCGATGGTATCTTCTTGGTTGCTGCTAACCCTGTTGATATCTTAACTTACGCTACTTGGAAATTCTCAGGATTCCCTAAGGAAAAGGTTATCGGCTCAGGAATTTCTTTGGATACTGCTCGTTTACGTGTGGCACTTGGTAAGAAATTTAATGTTTCACCTACTTCTGTTGATGCTTATATCTTGGGCGAACATGGCGATTCCGAATTTGCTGGCTACTCAGCAGCAACAATCGGTACAAAGCCATTGCTTGAAATTGCTAAAGAAGAAGGCGTTACAGCTGATGATCTTGCTAAAATTGAAGATGATGTTCGTAACAAAGCTTACGAAATCATCAACAAAAAGGGCGCAACCTTCTATGGTGTTGCAACTGCTTTAACAAGAATTTCAAAAGCAATCTTACGTGATGAAAATGCTGTTCTCCCCGTTGGTGCTTACATGGATGGCCAATATGACGGTTTGAAAGACATTTACATCGGTACACCAGCTGTTATTAATGGTTCTGGTTTGGCACGTGTGATCGAATCGCCATTAAATGCTGATGAGAAACAAAAGATGGCTGCATCTGCTAAGACTTTGAAAAAAGTTTTAAACGATGGTTTGGCTAACTTAGAAAAATAAAGTTAAACTTAACAAAACATCCATTAAAATCGGTAATTCGCGAAATTCCTTTTCGGCGAGTTATCGATTTTTTTATCTGCAAATTTTCCAACTTGAATTAAAGTAAAAACCACTATTGTAGTTTTATCACTTTTTTGGTATCTTAAGTTATGGAACTATAAATTAGTGACAAGGAGAAATTAAATGAGACACAAATCTAAACCTTCATGGCGCTTCATTGGCCTCTTTATTATTTTATTAGCAATTATCTACGGAATTGGCGCTTATCACTTTGACTCCAACAATCGTTTTTTACCAAACACTAAAATTGCTGGCGTTAATGTTGGTAACAAAACTGCCCATCAAGCTTCAACGCTGATCAACAAGCAACTTGCTAATCGCAAATTTTCTATTACACAAAATGGCAAGATTCTCACAAGCTTTAATACGAATCAGACTGGATTTACGTTTCACTCTTCTTCTCTAAAATCTGCACTAAATAACCAAACCAGTTGGTCCTGGCCACTGCATCTCGTAAGTAGCGTTGAAGCCAGTAAAACAACAAAGTTTTCTAGCACGACTGTAAATAGCAGCCAATTTAATAAATTAGTTGCTACAGAAACTGCTAAGTTAAATCAGAACCGAACCGCTAGCACACCAGCTTCCCTTAAAGTGAGCAATGGCAAAGTAACGACAACTGATGCGAAACAAGGAAATCAAGTTGATGTAACCAAATTAGCAACCAGTCTCAAAAAAGCTTTAACTAATGGGGCAACTGCCTTAAAGTTAGACTCTTCAGTTTATAAAACAGCGCAAGCTAATTCTTCTGCAAAAACTGCCACTGACGCAAAGCTAGTTAAGGAGATTGTTAACGAAAAAGCGGTTATTAATGTCGGTGGTCATAAAGTCACCATTCCTACATCTGATCTTGCTAAATGGATTACCTATAACAATAATCAAATTTCCCTAAACCAGAGACTTGTGAAGGCTTATGTGACAAAAATAGATAATAAGTACAAAACTTACGGAAAAACAAAGACGTTTAAGAGCACACTCCGAGGTACTGTAAAAGTTAGCGGCGGTTTTTACGGCTGGAGCATCAAAATTGCCGATGAAACAACAGCCCTCACCCAAGAAATTCTTAAAGGCAAAAGTTTTGAACGTGAACCAGTTATTCAAGGAACCGGTTATAATACCAAAAAACAAATTATTGGAAATACCTATGTTGAAGTTGATAAGAAAAATCAAAAAATGTTCATCTATGTAGACGGAAAATTAAAATTAAAAACCAACGTTGTAACTGGTTTGCCACCCAAACAAACCACTACAACTGGTGTTTGGTCCGTATGGGCAAAAAAGCGGAATACAACACTAAGAGGAAACGAGCTTGATGGAACCGCCTATGCATCCAAAGTTAGTTACTGGATGCCAATTGATGATACCGGTATTGGTATTCATGATGCTTCTTGGCAACCAACTTTTGGCGGGACCTGGTATAAAACCCATGGATCAAATGGTTGTGTCAACACACCACCGTCTGTCATGCCTAAAGTTTATAAGCTCGTTGCATTAGGAACCCCAGTTATCGTTTTTTAACGAGATTTCTTAAAAGAATGCGATAGAATAATGAGAACTCTCATTATTTTATCGCACTCTTTTTGAAAACATGCTATTATTAGGTCTGTGAAGATTACTTTTATTTAGTTATTCAGTTGGAGGGATGTTGTTATGCTCTTAAAATCACTTGTTAAACCCAAGGAACGTCTAACCACCATTCGTGAAGACGCAACTTTGGAGGAAGCATTAAAAATTCTTGAGGATTCAGGCTTTCGTTGTGTGCCTATCTTAGATGAAACCCGGCAATTATTCCGCGGGAATATTTATAAAATGCATATTTATCGGCATAAATCACGAGGCGGCGATATGAGCCTACCTGTGACAACGCTATTAAAAAATGCAACCAAATTCATTTCCGTGAACTCAGCATTTTTTAATGTTTTTTTCTCCATCAAAGATTTACCGTACATCACTGTTTTAGATGATAATAATCATTTCTATGGTATTTTAACTCATGCCCGTTTGTTAGACATGTTATCTCAATCATGGAATGTTAACGTCGGCAGTTATGTATTGACCGTTGTTTCCATCGGCGAACGTGGCGATTTAGCTTCAATGGCTAAAATCATCACTAAATATACGTCAATCGCGAGTGTTATGTCATTAGATGCTCAAGGTGGCGAGCTGGTTCACCGAACACTCTTCACATTACCTTCTGGTGTGGGCAAGAAAAAACTTGACCGGATTGTTGATAATCTTGAGCGAAAAGAGTTCCGCGTTCCTGAAATTGAAGATTTACAGTCCTATGATCATATTTAAGAATCAAAAGAGGCTGAGAAAAAATACTTTTCTCAGCCTCTTTTTTATGTTTTCGAACTTTATGTCTAAAACGTGGGGAATAAGGTTATTTAGGCTACCGTCACTCTTACATTTCGAGGTTTAACCGCTTTGTTCCACTCATTATTTTGAGGACAGCTCCGCAAAGCAAACCACAAAATCTAAGTGCACCTCTGGCGGGATTGCGATCCCACCGCCGTCACTCTTATATTTCGAGGTTTAACCGCTTTGTTCCACTCACTCATTTTGAGGACAGCTGCACAAAACAAACCCAATGAAATAAGTGAACCTCACAGCGGGATACGATCCCACTTCCGGTTTCCTTATTTCATTGGGCTTTAACGTTTTGTTCCACTCACTCACTTTTCTTCAATTCGTTGATTAAAGTGCACAAACTTATCTAGATAATACATAATTGGTGCTGTGATAGTCATGATGATTAATTCAGAAACTGCCGTTGTGAAATACGTCCACCAAAATGGTAGATTTAACGTCAGTTTTAACTCTAATGCTACCAAACACATCGATACTGTGAACAAAATGGTGTTTAATGCCATTTTTTGCCACATTTTTGGCAATCTTGGACTTATATATGCCACAATCAATAGTGCTAATAAGGATTGTCCTGTTCCAAAAATAACATTAGGAATTGAATTACCAGGTCCGAACGCATTAAATAACAATACACCCGCGACGATTCCCCAAATATATTTTTTGTTAAAGACAACCAAGTGATTTAGCCCTTCAGAAATTCGAAACTGAATTGCACCAGATGCAAGGTTCAAAATACCAACTAATAATGATAATACAATATACAATGCCGCTACCATTGCATTAATAATCCAGGTTTTCGTCTGATGATTAGTCATTAGAAATACCTCCTTAGTTTTTTTGTGTGGGATAATTGCGAACCACGAACCTTTTTATGATATCATAAAATCATTACTAATTCAGGAGGCTTCTATGAAAAACACATTAATGATCCGGCCTTTTTGTCAATCTGACGCAGAATCGTTATTTAAAATTGAAAACAAAATTTGGACTTCTAACAATACCCCCGTCGACGTTAATTATTCAACGGCCCAGGATTACCTTAAGGATCATTCTAGTAACAATACAATCGTTGCACTCATTAATGATCTTCCGGTAGGTTCAATTGATTACCATCCTGCCTCTTCAAAACCAACATCGAAATACACATGGACATTCGGAATAGGTGTTGATCCTGCCCATCAATCTGACGGGATCGGTGGCAAACTACTGGAACACTTTAAAAAATTTGCCCAGGATTCCGGCGTTCATAAATTACATCTCAGAGCGTTAGGTACAAATCCTGGCGCCATCCGTTTTTATCAAAAACACGGTTTTGAAACCGAAGGAATTTTAAAAGACGAATTTTTCATTAACGGCATTTTTGTGGCAGATTATCAAATGTCCTACTTTTTTGACTAATCTGCAAGTTTAGCTTCAACGTACGTTTTCAAAATAACTGCTTGGTTATGTTTTTCGTCTTTAGCCCCGTACAAAAAAATTACGTCTTGGGTCTGCAGTTGCTTTTTAATCTGTGTCATAAATTCCGTACTAAATTCTGCTGTGTTAAGTTCTGTTTCATACTTTTTGGAAAATTCCTCAAACTTTTTAGGATCATGATCGAACCACTTTCTTAGTTCGGTACTTGGTCCTATTTCTTTTGCCCACCAATCTAACTGAGCGTTAACCTTAGAAATCCCCCGTGGCCATAATCGGTCAACCAAGACACGATATCCCGATAAATCTGCGGGCTTTGTATAAATACGTTCCAACTTAATTTCCATAAAAATACCTCCAAAAAATAAAAAAGATGGCCACCAATAACTCAGTGCCACCTTTTCTTTATATATATGATGTCTTAACAATTTCTATGTATGTTGAACATTCTCAGCCAGGCCGACACTCACTTTTAAGGCTGTATCTACCTCAAGCATTTTGCTAGCAGCCAATTGTCCGACCTGATCTTTAAGTCGTTGTTTATCAATTGTTCGAATTTGTTCTAGCAAAATAACCGAATTTCGTTCAACACCCGTCTCTGCAGCTGTAATTCCAACGTGGGTTGGCATTTTTGGTTTTTGTATTTTAGCAGTAATAGCTGCCACAATCACAGTAGGACTATAGTGGTTACCAATATTGTTTTGGACAATTAAAACAGGGCGCAAACCACCCTGTTCAGACCCAACTACAGGAGACAAGTCAGCATAAAAAATGTCGCCACGTTTAACGTTGGCTTCACTCATTACGTTTGTCACCCCTATTTAATTTCTCAAGAATTCGTTAAAACACTCATCATCGCATGCTTGAAATTCATGCACAATCTGCTCGTTCAAATTAGCCATTTTAGCATAGCCATCAATTAACTCTTGAACGCGATCGAATTGATGATTCGCAAAATAATTTTTTACCATATCATCGGAAACTTCATCCTGACTCACGCCAAATAAATCACAATAAGCCTGTAAGTGACTCACAGTTACATCCTTATTAGTTGCAATATTAGTTACAATCAAATTTTGTTTTTTATTTTCCATGATCAAAACTCCCATCGTCTATCCTCGTGAATTACCATTACTATATCACGTTTTAGCACTAAATGGTAACACTTTTGTTAAGATTTCTCCTCATGAAGATAAATTCGTGGAATTCGTGGAGCAAAACCACATGCAATTTCGTAACTAATGGTATGTGCTGCTTCCGCCACATCTTCCATTTTTATTTCTTGTTCGCCACTCTTACCAACCAGTACCACTTTCGTACCAACTGTATAATCATGGGGTAAACGAATCATCAACTGATCCATACAAATTCTCCCGACAATCTCACAGCTCTGGCCATCTACAAGCACATGAAATCCTTGTAAACAACGCGGGTATCCGTCTGCATAGCCAATTGGTAACGTTCCAATCCATTCATCCTGCTGAGCTGTGTAGGTTGCCCCGTAACCAACTGATCGGCCCTTCTTTAAAAGCTTGGTAAATACTAATTCAGAAGTAACCGCCATAGCTGGTTTTAGTTTATATGGCGTAGAGAGTGCTTTCCCAGATGGATTCATCCCATATAGCGCAATTCCAAATCGAATCATATTTCCTTCACAAACTTTATGCCACAAACTCGTTGCTGAATTGGCAACATGAACATAACGCGGACGTTGAGGCAAAACATCCATAAATGCGTTGAATCGCGAAAGTTGCAATTTAAAATACTGATCATCCGTTTCATCTGCCGTAGCAAAATGAGTAAAAATTCCTTCAAATAAAAACTGATCTGAATGAGTTTGCAGATAATCTAGCGCTGTTTTTAATTCATCTTGATCTTGAAATCCGATCCGACCCATTCCTGTATCCAAAGCCAAATGAACTCGGACTGGTTCATCGCCATGCACAAACGGAGCCGCTTTTTTAAGCCAATCACAACTTCCTACAGCAACGGATATCTTTTGTTCAGCCAACAACTGGGCATATTTTGGTTCCACAATTCCCAGGATCAATATTGGTTGTGTAAAACCAGCCGTCCGTAGTTCGAGTGCTTCGTCCAAAATGGCAACACAAAATCCAGTGGCACCTGCTTCGGATACAAATTTAGCAACTTGGACTAATCCGTGCCCATAACCATCTGCCTTGACCACCGCAAACAAATCACTTTTTCTATCCATTCTCGCCAATTCTTGATGAATATTTTCTCGAATTGCTTGTGCATCAACTTCAATAATTGTTGGACGATGTGTACCTGCATTCATAAAAAATTACCCTTTCTTTTCTAAAATCATTTGGGTCATCACATAGTGCTCGGTATGTGAAATAGAGACGTGTGCAATTCCATCAAAAGGCTGACGCTTAACTTTGGGGCGTCCAGAAGCTTCATCCAAAATCTCAACATCTTGAAATCCAACTCCGGAACCAATTCCAGTGCCAAGTGCTTTACTATATGATTCCTTAGCGGAAAAACGGCCGGCCAAAAATTCACTTGCACGTGTTCCTGTATATTTTTGGTAGACCTTAAGTTCCTGCGGCGTCAAAACACGTTCTGCAAATTTGGGTAACCGTGCTTGCACTTCAGTTACACGATCAATATCGGTCAAATCAATTCCTGTTCCATAAATCATGGGCTCATCTCCAAAGTAAAGTTAACTTTATGTTAACAGATAGAATCAAAAAAGCGGCTAGAATCTTTGAATCACATAGATAGTGTAAGAGATTAAAATTAAAAAACACGCGATCACAAACCTTTTTAAGTGTAAATCGTAACCAATAGAAAGTAAAACTCATCTTACTCAAGGCAAAATGAATTTTTTTCATTTTCGAATTACCCTTTTATAACTACAAAAAAACGATTATCCCACACTCTCATAAAGAGCGTTCAAATAATCGTTTTTTATTTTAAACATCAATTAATTTCTAATTATGTTCGCGAATGGTAAATTTACGATTCGATGAAGAATGACGATTTCCACCGTTATTGCTACCATTACTATTATTCTTCTTGTAATTACCATGGCTACGATCTGATGATTTGCCATAATTATCACGGTTATTACCACGACCGCCACGATAGCTGCTGCTACTGTTGCTACGGCGCTTACCACGATAACCACCGCCACGATGGCCGCCACCACCATGACCCTTGCCGCCCTTATGATTTGGTAATGGGCGTTCAGGTGTGATTTTTACCTTAACTTGGCTTGAATCACTCTTGGTCTCACTATTAAGTAAGGCTGCAGCCAATTGTTCA
This sequence comes from Pediococcus damnosus, assembly GCF_001437255.1. Lineage (GTDB taxonomy): Bacteria > Bacillota > Bacilli > Lactobacillales > Lactobacillaceae > Pediococcus > Pediococcus damnosus. The sequence continues at coordinate 24,606 of NZ_JQBD01000010.1, forward strand.
GGTGTGTATTTCTCAAGCAATTCCTTGGTCTGATCACTGAATTTTTCTTCCTTCGTGCTCTTAACAAGAGTATCAATAGCATCTTCAGCAAGTTTTATACGGCCCTGTAAAGCTTCGTCATCTGTTGGTGGCTTAAGTGGAAGCAAGCGCTTCTTAATAAGCTTTTCAATATCACGAAGATAATCCATTTCCCAAGGAGTTACAAAAGTAACTGAAACACCATGTGCTCCGGCACGGCCTGTACGGCCAATTCGATGGACATAACTGTCAGGATCTTGGGGAATATCATAGTTATAAACATGGGTAACTCCCGAAATATCAAGTCCACGAGCTGCGACATCAGTTGCAACTAAAATACTGATTTGACCATTTCGGAACTTTTGTAAAATACTAGAACGACGTTGTTGGGTAAGATCACCATGAATTCCAGCAGCATTATAGCCACGAGCTTCTAATCCACGGGAAACTTCATCAACACGACGCTTTGTACGACCAAACACCAAAGCTAATTTGGGTGTCTGAACATCCAAAATACGAGTCAACATATCAAATTTTTCAAATTCTTTTGATTTAATATAATATTGATCCACTAAGTCAGTAGTTAATTCTTTTGATTTAACCGTTACTTGTTCTGGATCCGTCATGAACTTAACACCAATCTTTTTCATAGCTGGTGGCATTGTTGCTGAGAACAATAAAGTCTGACGATCGGCTGGTGTTTCGGAAATGATAGATTCGATATCAGGTAAGAATCCCATATCTAACATATCATCAGCTTCGTCCAAAACTAATGTTTGGACGTGCTCCAATTTAACTGTATGACGACGAATATGATCTAATAAACGACCAGGTGTCCCAACAATAATTTGGGGATGGCTCTTTAAATTCTTGATTTGGCGACGAATATCGGCACCACCATATACAACTTGCACTTTAACATGTTTTGCTCTACCTAAACGGTAAAGTTCTTCTTGTGTTTGAATGGCAAGTTCACGCGTTGGTGAAACAACTAATGCTTGTACATTAGGGTCATTTACATCAACATGCTCTAAAATAGGTAAGCCGAATGCGGCTGTTTTTCCCGTTCCTGTTTGGGCCTGACCAATAATATCTTTGCCAGCCAAAACATGGGGAATTGTCTGAGCTTGAATCGGGGTAGGTTCCTCAAAACCACTTTCTTTGATGGTTTTTTGCAAATCATCCGATAACTCAAAATCTGTAAACTTCAAATAAATTTCCTCCTAGTGATATCGTGAAGTGCTTCTGTCAAAATCCAAAAGAAAATCCGTTCTTTTATCTTGCAATTCTGAGAAGTCACTACTATAAACATAACCCTAGTATCATACACCCGTGAATGCAAATAAGCAAACCAGACCAATTGCTCTGATTTGCTTATAACGCTTACTTTATGAGTCTTTCAGGCCTGCTAGAACTTTCTCAAGATGGATCCCGTGACTACCTTTAATCAAGATTTCATCTTGCTTCGTTAAGCGAGCTTGAAGGTCTTTAATTACCTGATCTTCTTGTTCTACTGTATACCAATGAATCTGTTCTTTTTTATATTTTGCTTCTAGTGCCTGGGCTAAGGCTTTCATGTGATTACCGACCAAATAGACCTGTGAAATTAATTTAGGGTCCAAATAATCGGATAAACTAACGTGCATTTCGTCTGATTGCTCACCTAATTCAAGCATATCCCCTAAAACAACCATTCGTTGACCTTCAGTATCCGTATGACTAAAGGAATCCAAAACTTCTTTAGCTGCTGTAGGATTAGAATTATACACATCGCTTAAAATTGCCTCGCCGGCATTTCCTTGCACCCACTCAGTCCGATTATGCGTGATTTGAAAATTACTGAGTGCATCCCCAATTTTTGCAGGATCTACGTGGTAAGCTTTCGCCACCGCAATGGCCGCCAACGCGTTCATCACATTATACTTGCCAATCATCGGAATTCGATATGTTTTGTTAGGAACTAAATTGATCTCAAAGTCGGTGTGATTTTTTGCCAATTGGACATTGCTAGAAAAAAGATTATCAGCCGCACTATCGCCAAATGTGTACTGCTCTTGGTCAACTTGCTTACTTCGTTCCCTTAAGAGGGGCTCGTCACCATTATAAATAAACAAACCATCATCTTTCAAACCGTCCGTAATTTCCATTTTGGCATCCGCAATTTTTTCACGTGTACCAAAGAATTCAATGTGAGCTTCACCAATCATTGTAATGACAGCTGTATCTGGCTGGACCATCTTGCTTAGAAAGTCTAACTGCCCAGGGCGATCCATTCCCATTTCAACAATCACAACTTCAGTATTTGCATTCATATTTAATAATGTCACTGGAACCCCAATGTCATTATTAAAATTAGCTTCAGTTTTAACTACATTATATTCAGTTTCCAACAAGGAAGCGGTCATATCTTTAGTCGTTGTTTTCCCGTTGCTGCCTGTAATGGCAACAACTTTAGGATTGATTTTTCCTAAATAATAAACTGCTAGATTTTGCAATGCTTCCAACGGATCATCCACAACCAAAGCTGGATAATCGGTTGGAACATTCGTGTGGTCTTTTGCCCATAATGTGGCAACCGCCCCGTTTTTGATCGCGGTGTCCGCAAAGTCATGCCCGTCTCGCTGCCCTTGTAATGGAATAAATAGTGAATTTGGTCGTACCTTGCGGCTATCAAACTCAACGTTTGCAATCGTAATTGCCGCCCAATGTTCAGGTACATCTTCAATTCCAATCGCATTGGCAATCTCTGTCAACTGCATTTTCATTTTATCCATACTCCTAATTTTTTGATTTACAACCTTTAAATTATACCACATAATGCTATTTTTCTATTTTTATGCCCACTAAAACAAAAAGAATTAAGGTACTCAGGCCTATTAAACCGGCCAGTATCTTAATTCTAAAACAACAATTTTAATTTTAAACTAAATTCATTAATTGAATCTTTAATAGAATTGATCATCCTCAAATGCGTGAGAATCGGTAATCACTAAATGCCAATGGCCGCTTGTCATGTTGTAACGGAGCACAGCTACCTGTTTAGCCTTATTATATAGTGAAGTGCGACTTCGATAGATAGGTGATTGCCCATTATCCGCCACCACTAAAATTGGAATCCGATATTGTTTTTCCTGTTCAAAAGCCTGATCAAACGCAAAAATAATTCCATTACTCAAAATTGGCGTTAACTGCCGAAGCATTGACTGCGGAATCTCTGCAAAATTATCATACCTTCGAAACATTCGTCGTTCATTAAATGCTAACCGCGTATGCCGAATTAATGAATCATTTAGAACAGGGTAAAAGTTTTTCAACTTTCGATAGTAAACCTTTAAATGTTTACTTCCTAAAGAAAGAAAAACAAATTCATTTTGTAATTTATATGAAAATGGCGTCGTATAATGCGTATGCATATGTCCCAAAAATAACAATTCAGCAATTTCTTCCGGTAACAATTCTTCCAAACCCTCTGCATGAGAGTAGTCCAACCAGCTAACATGCTCCGCTTTAGGATTGGTTAGATATTTACGGATATTAAAAGTCCCACTAATCGTATTTAGTTGGGTATGCGGTTCAACACTTAAATTATCGTTGATCGGCGTGTTCAACAGCAAAATATGCGTAGGTATTCTTGGAATGCCACGTAAGAAATCTTCAACACTTAGTCCTCTTGAGTAAATTAAATTTGCAATCGGCTCCAAATGGATATAAACGAAATCATCCCGCATGATCTTAATAGCTCACTTTCAATGAATTATCTGTTCATATTATTATTGTACGCCCAATTTCATCAAATGGCTTACATCTTCTTTAGCCTTTCGATGCGATCCTCAATTGGCGGATGGGTATCAAACAAATGAGAAAAACCTTTTTTCCTTTTTAACGGATCAGAAATATACAAAGCGGAACTAGTCGGATCCGCCTCTTTCATAGGATCGCTTGACGAAATCTTTTCTAACGCCGTAATTAGCCCCTGTGGATTACGGGTAAGTTCAACACTCGACGCATCCGCTAAATATTCACGGTTTCGTGATAAGGCCATTTGGGCAATCGAAGCAGCCAACGGTCCCAAAATAATTAACACAATTGAGGCAATCAACAACACAATCTGCATATTGCCGCCTTCTGAATTGTTGTTATTGCTTCGCCGTCTGCCACCGCCCCACCAAAAAGAACGCATTCCAATATTGACCAACATTGAAATTGCCGCAGATAGCGCCAAGGCAATCGTTTGTAATCGAATATCGTAATTACGAATATGAGAAATTTCGTGACCTAAAACGCCCTCCAACTCTTCACGATTCAGTCGTTTCATAATGCCACTCGTTACAGCCACTGATGCATGCTTGGGATCATTCCCGGTCGCAAACGCATTAGGACTTTCATCATCTATAATGTATACCTTTGGCATTGGAACTTTCCCAACCATCGCCATATCTTCGACAATGTGCCAAAGTTCTGGTTGATCGGCTTCGCTAACCTCGTGGGCGTGATTCATCCGCATTACGACTGAAGTAGACTGTGAAATCATAAGCCCCATATAAACTGCAGCAACCACAGCAGCCATTACTATTCCCGAGATGGCACTATCATAGAATACATATCCTAAGGCACCACCAATAAAAAGGACCAGTAGACTAAATCCAATCATTACATAAACAGTTCGTCGCTTGTTTCGCGCAATTTGTTCAAACAGCATCATTCATCACTCCCCGTTAGCCAACCGATTCTATAAATCTTCGTATTTTTTAAATGACACTTTTGGTGTTTTTGTCTCTTCTTTTGGTACTTCTAGATAGGTAGCAGCTTTGAATTTTGTCATACTGGCCACCAAATTACTTGGGAACGTTTGTAACTTCATGTTGTAACTAGCCACACTTGAGTTATACAGCTGACGTGAATACGCAATTTTATTTTCTGTATTCGTTAGTTCTTCCATTAGCTTAGAAAACTCTGCACTGGCCTTTAAGTCTGGATAGTTTTCAGATAACGCAAACACACTCTTTAACTGCCCACTTAATTGGTCAGATAATGCCATGGTCTGTGCCCGCTCTGCGTCAGTGGTCTGAGGCTTATCCGTTGCAGAAACAAGCTGGTTTCGTAATTCAACTACCTTAGTAAAGGTACTTTTTTCATACGATGCATATCCCTGAACGGTTGAAACTAAATTGGGAATCAGATCATTCCGGCGTTTAAGTTGCACATTAATTTGACTCCATGATTCTTGCGTATAAGTTCTGGCCTTAACTAGGTTGTTATATAATAGAATATACAATCCGATTAAAAGGACCACAACGACTGCGATTATTATCCCTGTCATATGAATTCTCCTCTACGATTTGATAACTTGATGATACCAGACCACTGCTGCTTTATAAAGCATTAGGGTGGGAATTCAAACAATATTTAGAAATAGGTGATCTTATGGAAAAAATTTTATTTGTGTGTCTCGGCAATATTTGCCGTTCACCAATGGCAGAAGCCCTCTTTCAGCAAAAAATTAATCAAGCAAACTTGACTAACCAGTTTTCAGCTGATTCAGCCGGAACCAGTGATTGGGAAGAAGGCAATCCGCCTCACGCTCAAACTTTAGCTGTCCTTCAAAAACACCACGTTGATCCTAAAGGTCTAATTTCACGTCCCGTCACCACTAGCGACTTCCAAACATTTGATTGGTTAATCGGAATGGATCATCAAAATATTTTAGATCTCAAAAATCTTGCGCCGGCAGCTTCCACTGCGAAGATCAAATTGTTCATGTCCGTTTCTTCTAAAAAACCAAATACAGACGTCCCAGATCCCTGGTACACGCATAAATTCGAAGCAGCCTATCAACAAATTTCGGCTGGCGTTGATGACTGGATAAAATTTTTAACTTCTCAGTCCAAGTAAAAAGGCCTAACAATTTTTGTCAGGCCTTTGCACTCTAGAAAGCATTACTTATTATTAAAGTTTTTTGTAAAGCCCTTCTGAATTTTTTCAGGAGCTTTTTTATATGGCACTGAACCTTCATATTTACCACGAATCATTAATCGATTGGCTCCGGTTGCATCACACGTAATCAATGTGATCAATTTCTTGTTTGGCACATTATTGATAACATCCACCCGAGTCGCGGCAATAAACTTCCGTTCCGTTGCCTTATAACTATAAATCCGTTTAAGATCAGTTACATAGATCATCATTCCTGGCCGCATCTTCCAATATAACGGACTGAACAAAATATCTTTACGTACCATATGATGACCTGCCAAGGCGTAATTGCCTTGACCCATCTTCATATTGGCTTTTAAGGTAGCTGCCGTCAAAGCCAAATTTTCATTGGTTATCCCGTTTGTAATCTGGAGGTTTAACTTTACCTTTGGGATACTTATCTCGCCCACTACGTCCAATTTTGAGGCATTGGTGCGGGCTTTAGCCACTGTTTGAAAATCTAGTGATTTAACACTTTGAAAATCATAACTGGCTTTCTTCTTTTTATTTTTTGCAATTGACTGTTGCGTAACCTGTGGTTTGTATGAATCAACCAGCCAGTCCTTAATTTGGGCATTAAAAATTAACGCCAAACTCACAAGTAATAAAAGAAAAACTAAAATGGTGGCTAGCCATCTTCCAAACTTAGATGTTTTTTTTGAAGTAGATTTTTTTGACATGTGTATCTCCTTGTCACTTAAATAGTGGTATTCTAATAAATATGGTTTTACTGATTCATTTATAATCTTAGAAAGGGTGTCAAACTGTGATTTCTAAAATAACAAATTTCTTTTCAAAAAAACGCGCCCCGTGGGAGCAAAACTTAATTGTCCTGTGGTTTGGCACTTTCATGGCAGGAATGGCTTTTAGTGAAGTCATGCCTTTTCTGTCTTTATACGTCGATACCCTTGGGCAATTCAGTAAGCAACAACTTACATTTTACAGTGGTATTACATATTCCGCAACCTATTTAGTAACCGCCTTGGTTTCGCCAATCTGGGGAAGACTAGCAGATTCAAAAGGACGTAAGTTAATGATTCTGCGCGCCTCACTTGGGATGGCATTTGTGCTTGGGGCGATGGGCTTTGTCCAAAACGTCTGGCAACTCATTGCCCTCCGAATGCTTCAGGGAGTCTTTTCCGGATATATTAGTAATTCTAATGCACTTTTAGCTACCGAAACGCCGAAAGAAAAAAGCGGGTTGGCACTTGGAACCCTCTCAACAGGTTATGTCAGCGGTAATCTAATTGGTCCCTTGCTTGGAGGTGCTTTAGCTGAGTTCTTCTCGTATCGCGTAACCTTCTTTATTACCGGCGGGCTTTTACTGATTGTGTTTTTCCTCAGTTACTTCTTTGTTCATGAGCATTTTCATCCGGTAAAACGGGCCAAACCTTTGTCGACAAAAGAAGTTATCGGTAAACTAGAAAATCCCAAAATTGTGTTTGGTATGTTTATAACTACCATGATCATCCAAGCTTCGAATAATTCGATCACCCCCATTTTAAGTTTATATGTCCGCCAATTGATGCACAATATCGGCCCAGTCACCTTAGTTGCCGGCGTAATTGCAGCAATTCCGGGAATTGCAACACTGTTCTCGGCTCCTCGTTTGGGTGAGGTTGGTGATCGCATCGGCACTGAAAAGATTTTGTCGATTGGCTTCATTTTTGCGATCTGTATGTATATTCCGATGGCATTTGTCCATTCCGTTTGGTTATTGGGATTTTTCCGTTTCATGGTTGGTATCTCTGATGGCGCTATGTTACCCGCCGTTCAGGCCATTCTTTCCAAGCGATCGCCTGCCGAAGTTACCGGCCGAGTATTTAGTTGGAACCAATCTTTCCAAGCACTAGGCAACATGTCCGGACCCTTAATTGGATCGGCAGTTTCTGGCGCCTTTGATTACGGATCAGTTTTCATCTCTACTTCCATCCTAGTCGCTATAAACTTTATCCTTGTCCAAATAAACACACATTCTGATCGCCATGCACGTGCAAACTAAAAAATCCAGCTTTCCCCTAGCAGTAGAACTGCTATTGAGAGAAAGCTGGATTTTTTAATATAATAAAAAAGCGCAAGCCAACATTGCTGTGACTTGAGCTTTTCAAATTTATGCTTACTTTTTGTCTTCTGTAAGACCGTATTTCTTGCTGAAACGATCGACAGTTCCATCGACTTGGTTGAACTTCTGACGACCTGTGTAGAATGGGTGAGAATCAGATGAAATTTCAACACGAACTAATGGATATTCTTTACCATCGTCCATCTTAATGGTTTCTGCAGAATTCTTTGTTGAACCGGAAATAAATTTAAAACCAGTTGTTGAATCCTGAAATACGACATCGTGATAATCTGGATGAATTCCTTTTTTCATTGTTAGTACACTCCTTTGCCATGAGTCATTTACTGAGACATAGTTATTTTTCATAATTAATCAACGTTCATTATAATATCATGAATATCTGTTATACGCAAACCAATTTTACCGAGATTGGCGATTTCGTCCCGCAGATTTGAACTTAACATTTTTAATATCACGCAAAAATTCTTTGTCATTTTTGGTGTTACGTAAAAATTGTAACAATTGCTCTGTGGTTTCCAGTGAATCGCCAACCATTGCCCGTCGAATGCGCCAAACTTCGTCCAAAGTACTTTGTGGCAGTAAAAGCTCTTCTTTTCGAGTTCCTGATTGTTTGATATCTAGAGCTGGGAAAACCCGTCGTTCTGCAAGTTCCCGCGATAATGTTAATTCTGAGTTACCTGTTCCCTTAAATTCTTCATAAATGACATCATCTAATCGACTGCCCGTTTCTACCAAAGTAGTCCCCAGGATGGTTAAACTACCACCCTCCTCAATATTACGAGCGGCACCAAAGAATTTTTTAGGCTTGTAAAAAGCAGCTGGATCAATCCCACCTGATAAAGTTCGTCCACTCGGTGGAATCACCAAATTGTAAGCACGTGTTAACCGAGTGATGGAATCTAACAAGATCACAACGTCTTCTTTGTCCTCTACCAAACGAAGTGCCCGTTCTAAAACTAGCTCCGAAACCTTGATATGATTTTTGGGTTCTTTATCAAAAGTAGACGATACCACTTCGCCTTTAATTGAACGTTCCAAGTCAGTAACTTCTTCGGGCCGTTCATCAATCAACAACACAATGAGTTTAACCTTAGGATAATTGGTTGCAATTCCATTGGCAATCGCCTTTAAAAGAGTTGTCTTTCCTGCTTTAGGTGGAGCTACAATTAATCCCCGCTGGCCAAATCCAATCGGCGTAAAAATATCAACTAAGCGCGTTGATAATACATCAGTGGTTGTTTCCAATTTAATTTGTTGTTTTGGATAAACCGGGGTTAAAGCTGGAAAATGTGGTCTTTGCTTTGCTTCTTCAGGATTTTTTCCGTTAACCTGATCCACATGCATCAAACCGTAGTAACGCTCGGAAGGCTTAGGATGCCTTGCTTTCCCTGTTACTAAATCGCCATTACGGAGCCCAAATCTAGTGATCTGAGATGCTGAAATGTATATATCTTCTTGAGATGGACCATAATTGATCGGCCTTAAGAAACCAAAGCCTTCTTGGGAAACAATATCCAAGACGCCTTCCATTTCCACAAAATCTTGTTCTTTAGCCTGGGCACGAACAATGGCAAGTGCTAACTCAGCCTTGTTCATTTGTCCATAATACGGGATCTTAAACTGGCGAGCAAAACTATAAATCTGTTTGAGCGTCATATTTTGTAATTCCGCCATCGTTAAAAAATCGCTCATAGTTTACCTCTATTTTACTTTTTCTGTTTCGTCACTCACAATTTTAATATCGGCACCTAATTGCTTTAATTTATAGACAATCCGATCATAACCGCGAAGAATATTTTCTGCTTTTTGGATAATTGTTGTCCCATTTGCCATAAGTCCAGCAATCATTAATGCGGCACCAGCACGAATCTCTCCTGCTTCAACCGTTGCGCCATGCAACTCATCGGTATGATCGACAATAATAATATCATTTTCAACCCGGACGTTAGCTCCCATTTTCTGGAGCTGAGAAATATGTTTAATTCGTTTAGGATAAATACTATCAATAATCACGCTGCTTCCGTCAGCCTTCATCAGCGCGGGGGTAATTGGTTGTTGTAAATCGGTGGCAAAACCAGGAAATGGATTTGTTTTAATTTCAATTGGATGCAGATTCTTCGTTTTTGGAACATAAATACTATCATCGCCAACTTGTAAATCAACACCCAATTCAAGAAGTTTCGAGTTAAAGGATTCCAAATGCTCTGGAATAATGTTATTGATTTGAATGCCATCACCAACTGAGGCTGCTAATGACAAATAAGTCCCAGCTTCAATACGATCTGGAATAATGGTATGCGTCGCGTTACTTCGAAGACTGTCCACGCCTTCAATCCGGATCACATCAGTCCCTGCTCCCCGAATTTTAGCGCCCAAACTATTCAAGAAGGACACCAGGTCAATGATTTCAGGCTCACGAGCCGCATTTTCAATGGTTGTTTGTCCATGTGCCTTAACAGCTGCTAAAGTCACATTGATCGTCGCTCCTACTGACACAACGTCTAAGAAAATATGGGCTCCATGTAATTCATGCGTATCGGTCGTAATGTAGACAGAATCATTTTTTTCGTTAACCGTGGCTCCTAAAGCTTTGAACCCTTTAATGTGTTGATCAATTGGACGAGACCCAATGTTATCACCACCGGGAAAACTTACCGTGGCTCGTTTAAAACGACCAAGCAGTGCACCCATAAAGTAATAGGAAGCACGCAAACTTTTAATTGCCCTACTAGGTAAGGCACTTTCAATTATATTAGTTGGATCAATTTCCATGACACCATCTTTAAACGTTGAGTGGACATTCATAGATTCTAAAATAATCATCAAATTATGAACGTCCAAGATGTCAGGAACAGAGTCTAGGCGGACAGGGGTATCGGCTAAAATTGCAGCTGGAATTAACGCCACTGTGCTATTTTTTGCACCGCCGATTGTTACCTCACCGGAAAGTTGTCGTCCGCCTCGGATTACCATTTTTTTCATGTGTACTTTCCTCACTTATAAACATCCTAATAATGTACAGTCAATTCTAATCATAAATAATCTATATGAAAAAAACAACCATGAATTTAAATAAATTCCCATGTAAACCCGTACAAGGGTCGTTTTGCCCATATAACTTATTCTTGATTAACTTATTGGTAATCTTCATCCATATAAAATAAAAAAATAGCAAATGAAATCGAAAAAATTCATCTGCTACTTTCAATTTTATTTTATTGTTCGTCAGCGGCTTCAATAAATGCTTTGAATAATCCTTCTGGACGTTGTGGACGTGATAAAAATTCCGGATGATATTGAGAAGCCACAAAGAATTTATTTTCAGGCAACTCAATAACTTCTACCAAATGATTATCAGGTGATGTTCCAGAAAATACCAATCCATGTTCCTGCATGGCATCCCGATATTCATTATTAAACTCATAACGATGACGGTGACGTTCTTGAATAACATCTTGATTATCATAAGCCTTTGCTGCTACAGAACCGGGCTTCAATTTGCAAGGATAAAGTCCCAAACGTTGGGTACCACCCATGTCGTGCACATCTTCTTGATCAGCCATTAAATCAATAATGTTGTGCTTAGTATCTTTATTCATTTCTGTAGAGTTAGCGTCTTTGTAGCCCAACACATTCCGTGCGAATTCTACTGAAGCCATCTGCATTCCTAAACAAATTCCTAAGAATGGGAGATCATTTTCACGCGCATATTGAATGGCCGTAATCATCCCTTCAATTCCACGATCACCAAATCCACCTGGCACAATGAGGCCATCAACATCGCCTAAAATTTCACCAACATTTTCCGGTGTAATTTTTTCCGAATCTAATTTTTTGATTTCAATTCTTGCATTTACAGGATATCCGGCATGTTTTAATGCTTCTGAAACAGAAATATAAGCATCTTGTAAGGCAACATATTTACCAACCAAGGCAATCTTAAGTGTATGATCAAGCCCATTACGGACATGTTCGGTCATTTTCCGCCAATCTTCCATGTCAGCCTGTGGTGTATCCAAACCAAAATGATCCATGATAATTTGATCCATTCCTTGAGCCTGAAGATTCAAAGGAATTTGATAAAGATTGTCCACATCCCGAGATTCAATAACTGCTTCTGGATCAACATCACAGAACAAAGCAATTTTATTGCGCATTGCTTGAGTGATGGGCTTTTCAGTCCGCACAACCAAAATATTTGGTTGAATTCCCACGCCCCGTAATTCTTTAACACTGTGTTGGGTGGGTTTAGTTTTCATTTCACCAGCTGCACGCAGATATGGAATCAGGGTTGTATGAACATAAACCACGTTCTCTGAACCTACTTCACTCTTCATTTGACGTAAAGCTTCCAAGAATGGTAATGATTCAATATCACCAACTGTCCCGCCAATTTCAGTAATCACAATATCTGAATCGGTAACGGTTCCGGCCCGCATGATTTTCTCTTTAATTGTATCTGTGATATGGGGAATGACTTGAACTGTAGCACCCAAGTAATCGCCATGACGTTCCTTTTTTAAAACCTCAGAATAAATTTTTCCAGTGGTCACATTGGAATACTTATTTAAATCATTATCAATAAACCGTTCATAATGACCTAAATCAAGATCCGTTTCCGTGCCATCATCTGTAACAAACACTTCTCCATGTTGATAAGGACTCATCGTTCCAGGATCCACATTAATGTATGGATCAAACTTCTGGATGGTCACTTTCAAACCACGATTCTTAAGTAAACGGCCGAGAGAAGCTGCAACGATTCCTTTACCAAGTGAAGAAACAACACCGCCGGTAACAAAAATATATTTGGTCATTTTCTAACTCCTTTGAGGTTTTTTAAGGGACATTCAAAAAATAATAAAAAAGCTCCCTATCCATTTGGAATAGGGAGCACAATCTAAAATCCGTACTGTTGGCTTTGCACACAGCAAAGCGCCCAATAAAGATAATACAAGGTAACTAAGATAATGTCAAGCCTTACAAACAGACTTATTCGTCATCATCGGAATCATCGTCATCAAGCTCTGAAAGTTGGCCTTCAATGCCATCTGGCAAATCATCGTCAGGTAAATCATCATTATCGTCATCATCTTTTGAGGTGTCTGTATAATCATCGTTGTTCGCAGTCGCATCAAAGTCATCGTCGTCGTTTCCGGCCACAACATCGTCATCATCTTCTGGATCATCGGCATCATAATCAATCACATCATCGTCGTCAGCAGCATCAGCTAAGAAAGCATTAACCTTCTTACGCTTCTTTTTCTTAGGACGATCATCATCTTCATCATCTTCAGTATGAATAACAGCCTCATCAATGGATTCAAAGGGATACCAAGTACGTAAGCCCCAACTATTATCCCCCAAAGAAATAAAGCTACCATCAGTGTTTAAATCAGTATAAAATTGTGACAAACGTTCACGGAATTCTTCATCAGTTTTGCCAAGATACTGTTGAACTTCATTGGCGAGATCCACGAAAGCCATGGAATCACCGTGTTGCGCAAGAATTTCATGGGCAACCTCAATTAATGAGAGTTCTGTTTTGTCTTGTCCATCAAAAATTTTCAAGTCCAAAATGGTACACGTCCTTTCAACAGTCTACTCTCCATGATACATTACTTAAGCCGTAAATTGCAATCTAATTTTATAGTCTCCTAATAAACTTTCACCGGCAAACAATTGATAATTTACATTTACAGTTCCTGAAATTGGTTGATCACGCATACGGACCTCTAAAAATGGCGTTACCGTATCTACTGGTAATATCCCATATGGCGTGCGGTAGCGAGCCTGAATTCGTTTACCATTACTAAAACGCAACCGTAATTTATTTTCACCGGATCTAGTTAGTAACACGTCGCCTTCATTATCAATTTTCATCGTGACTGGCACTGGTTCCTTTGTGTGCTCATCTGTTTCCTGGTAACGTAAATAAACTGAGTCACCCATTTGAAATAGTTGACCGTCTTCATCAAAGGTAAAATGAGATTGTTCACCTTCTTGTGTAATATACGTATCCAGGTGAATGGCGATTGGCACGCCAGTATTTAATTCATCCATCAAAGTCAGCACCCCTTTTCAAAAAACATCTTCCTTATAGTATAAACCAATATGCGTCATTCATCATAGTGTTTTGGTTCAGTAATTTACTTATGAATACAAAACAAAACCAACTTCTTTTTTATTGGTGGTTAGGGAACGAACATATCCGCTTAACATCAACCAATGGGCAAATCTTTGTTATACTAGTTAGTAACAAATGATTTAATGAAGGGAAGCTTGTTTTCATGGATTATCGCAATCAAATGTTACCAATGGAAAAAGTGTTTCGAGATCCGGTTCATGATTATGTGTATGTTCAAAACCAAGTTATTTTAGATTTAATTAACACAAAGGAATTTCAGCGGTTACGGCGCATTCATCAATTGGGTACGACTTCACTTGTGTTCCATGGCGCTGAGCATACCCGCTTTTCGCACTCCTTAGGCTGTTACGAAGTAGCGCGCAGAATTTGTGATAATTTTGAACGCAACTATCCGACAAAAACACCAGGTGATGGCCTTTGGGACAACTCCGAACGGTTAGTCACCCTTTGTGCGGCCCTTCTTCATGATATCGGTCATGGTGCGTATTCTCATACTTTCGAGCACATTTTTCATACGGATCACGAATGGTATACAGAACAAATTATCACCAGCCCAGAAACTGAAGTAAACAAGGTTTTGCGACGCGTTTCACCTAAATTTCCGGATGAAGTTGCCAGTGTGATTTCACATAAATATCCAAATCCTCAAGTTGTCCAAATGATTTCTAGCCAAATTGATGCTGATCGAATGGATTATCTGCTTCGAGATTCTTACTATACCGGTACCAATTATGGCACGTTTGATTTAACTCGAATTTTACGGGTCATGCGTCCATATAAGGGTGGTATTGCCTTTTCAATCAGCGGCATTCATGCGGTCGAAGATTTCATTGTCAGCCGGTTTCAAATGTACTTACAGGTTTATTTTCATCCCGTTTCACGCTCGATGGAAATGATTTTAAGTCATTTGTTGCAACGCGCAAATGAAATTTACGGTGGCAATCAAAAAGATGCCGATAAGCAACGAAATTTTGTCCCTTATTTCTTGCTTCCATTCTTTGATCACACAGCAACCGTTACCGATTATTTGCGCTTAGACGACGGCGTTTTAAATACTTACTTCCAACAATGGGAAGACGATCAAGATCCCGTCTTGAATGATTTATCGAAACGCTTTTTAAACCGCATTCCACTCAAATCAGTCCGATTTACACATGAAACCGAATATTTATTACCAGAATTACGCAATCTAATTGAAAAAGCTGGTTTCAATAGTACGTATTACACGGCGGTCAATGATAGTTACGATCTCCCTTACGATGCGTACGATCCCAGCACCAGCAAACCACGAACCCAAATTGAGCTCATGCAACACGATGGCACTTTAGTCGAATTATCCACCGCTAGTGCCCTAGTAGCTGCAATTACCGGTCGTGTTTCCGGAGATCAGCGATTCTTCTTCCCTAAAAAGATGCTTTCTCAAGATGCCGGCGAACTATTCCATCCGCTTTACCAAGAATTTCAGTCTTACATTAAAAATGGCGTGCTTATGGACGCAAAGGAGGGCCATCTTTCATGATTAAACTAATTGCCATTGACTTAGATGGCACGCTTTTAACAGACGACAAACACATTGCCGCAGAAACAGTTACGGCCATCAAACAGGCCAGCCAATCAGGTGTTAAAGTCGTTTTGTGCTCCGGTCGTCCCCTTACCGGCGTGGCTGAGCACCTCCACACACTTGGTCTTTCCGGTAATGATCAGTATGTCATCACCTTTAATGGTGCTTTAGTGCAGACTATTGAAGGTCGTGTCCTGATTCATCACACGCTAAATTATAATGACTACACAGATTTAGAAGCCTTAAGCCGGAAATTGCATAACCATTTTCATGTTGAAACAGAAAATCACATTTACACTGCAAATAAAAATATTAGTCCTTATACGATTGGCGAAAGTTTTTATGTACGCATGGCCATCCGTTATCGGGCGGTTGGCGATATGCCGGCTAATTTTAAAATTTCTAAAGGTATGTTTATTGACCCACCCGAAAAAATTACGGAACTTCGAAAAAAAATTCCACAAACATTTTTAGATAAGTACTACTTTGTTCAAAGTGAACCTTATTTTCTAGAGGTATTGAACAAGTCTGCCAGCAAAGGCAACGCATTGAAAGGTCTAACTAAGCGCCTAAATTTGCTGCCAGAAAATGTCATGGCCATCGGTGATCAGGGCAATGATTTATCCATGTTACAATTTGCCGGTACTCCTGTTGCCATGGGAAATGCCATCCCTGAAGCTAAAAAACTGGCTACATTTATCACGAGTACCAATGAAGAAAACGGCGTCGCAAAAGCAATTCAAAAATTCGTTTTAGATTAAAAATTACCAATAAAGGACACCCCGGCTTTTAAGCTGGCGTGCCCTTTTTGATTTAAAATAACGAAATTAAAACACTGACAATAATCGTAAAACTCCCAATATTTAGGAAGTAACGGGCCGGCTTGGTTATCACAATCGGGCCATTTTTTTCTCGGCCAACCTTATGCACATCAATTTTCTTTCTATCCGAATCATCTTCACCCTTAGCGGGACGCCGAAACCAACCCGTGAATAAATGACCTCGCTCCAATACAAAGAAAATACCAACGATCAATAGTAACAATCCTGCCATAAAAAAGTGATTGCTCACTTTTAACGGGTCTTTAAAAATTAACCAATCAATAAGCATTAATATTACAATCAAGGCTTCACTGGTCAAGGCTTTGTGCTTTTTTATATTTTCCGTAATTGTCACACCTTTAACTTAAATTATGTTTGTATTATACCAGTTAATGACTAGTTTGGTGGTTTCTTTTTAAATGGCTCAGTTTTGGTTTGAATGGTAACCCACTAATTTTTTCTTGTAAGGCTGCGTTGATAACGCCCCCAATTAGCATGATTTCGGCCAAAAAATCTAACCACAACATGATAATAATAAAAGTTCCAATCGTTTTATACGTAGTAACTGCTCCGCCAAAATAGCGTAAATATAACGTAAAAAATTGGGTCAAAATAACGAGACCAATCATCGCAAAGAGTGCACCAGCCCACGCGTACCGCCAACGAACCCTAGCCATCGGCACGATCATATACAAGATGGTCAAAATCAACCAAATTCCGAGAATTGTAATTGGCCACTTGATAGTTTCTACAAAATTGATAAAATCCTGTGGTATTTGTAGCAACGGCGTGAGATAAGCTAACGCAACTTGCCCGAATGAAAAAGAAAAGACAATTATAATCAACGCCACCATAAATAAAAGGACAATTAAAAATGATAGAATGCGCATTAATATTGCATTGGTCGTGTTCTCCATGTCGTAGGTCGCGTTTAAGGCCTGTTGGAAGGCGCTGATCCCCTTGCTGGCAGACCAGAGGGCCACTACCACCCCAATTGATAACACGCCACCATTGTTAGTTGTTAGTAGTTGTTTAATCAGGGGACTCAAAATCTTATAAATATTTTCTGGCATAATTCGATTTACATATTTCAAAACGGTGTTTACCGGTAAATTTAATAAGGGTAATACATTCCCAATCAATAAGAGTAAAGGAAAGAAAGATAGCAACGTATAGTAAGCTAACACAATCCCATTGTTTGAGATGTTTCCTTTTTTATACCGCCGCAAAAAGATCGTGATAAAATCAAAAAATGAGGTTTGTTGAAATCTTCTAAGCATGGCTGTCCTCCTCTGTATCGATATGGTTGTTTTCTTTAGTTTACCATGTGATTGCTGCTTATAAAAATAATAAGATAATCACGTTTTCTATTTAACTTTGCTTTTTAATTAAACGACAAAACTGATTTGCATTTCAGTACTCAATTACAGGAGGAATATATCTAAAAATAGTAATCTATCTAATAAAATAATGTTAAAATTAAATCATAATATAATAGTTGAGGTGAGTTTATGTCAGATAGTAACTACGATGTATATGTGAATAATATGGTAGAAGTGAACTATGATGCAACGATCGACCAAACTGCCCGTTTCGATGGTCTCTACAAGGGAATGATGTGGCCGTATAACCATGGTGATGTGGCTGGCAATCGTGACGCACGACCATTACACGGAACAGCAATCCATGTTACACAAGAAGCAAATCTGAATACAGGCATGACCTTTGTGAAATTTAATTGGCAAGGAAACGATGTTTGGATTCCCAAAGAAGGAGTTATTCCGCCCACATTTGATTCACAAATTAGTCTCACTAACCAATTAGCAACGTTAGCCAAAACTAACATTGATTATCCTTACTTTAAGGACATTCCACAAACTAAAAAATTTAGTCATATTCCGATCGGATATATTAATAAGGATAGAATAGCCGGTCAAACCATTCTGGTAACCGCTCGTGCCATTCGTAGTGATAATCAAGAATTTAAACAGTTTTTTACCAACGGATCATGATTTTGGGTCAGTTCTCAGGCCGTCACAAAGATGGGCAAGCCATTGGCAACTCTATTTATTGGTAGTGACACTGCCTCGCGCTCAAAAGCTAAATCTAAAATAAGTAGTGTGACAATTCGACAACCAAACGGTGAAAATACGCTGGCCCAGATCAAGTTTTCTGTCCAAGGCAATTACACCAAAGATTTCAAGCGCCGTAATTTCGAATTCGAACTTTATAATGATTTCGAGCAATCCCAATCTAAATTAGTTAAATTTGGCACTTGGCAGCCAAGAAGTAAATTTTCTTTGCGTGGTGACTATACCGACCAAACCCATTCCAGAAATGGAACTGGCTACTCTTTATGGAAAGAAATTTTAGCAACTGAAAAAATCTATCCTGAAAAAATCAGAGATAAAGAGATGTTGGGAACCATTCAAACCCAGCCAGTCAATGTCTTCTTTGATGGTATGAATTATGGCATTTACAGTCTTTCAAGCTATTTCGATGCGAATAGTCTCAAGCTCGATTCTAACAATGAAGATGAAATCCTCCTGTTAGCACTTGATGGCTACACAAATGATAAAGATCTTGCTTTTGCAAACCCAACTGCCAGATTAAATGATTCTGACTTTGGCGTCATGTCACACCATACAGCTGCCGATAAAAAATTGTTTACAAATACAAATCGTTTAATGAAATTTATCCATTCTTCAACCGATCAAGAATTTCATAAAAATGCCCAAAATTACTTTGATCCTCTCAATTTGATTGATTACATTTTGTTTACGGGGGCCCTTGACGCCTTTGATAATGTTACTCACAATACAACTGTCTTCACTTATGATGGCAAGCATTGGTTGTTTTCATTAATTGATTTAGATATTAGTTTTGATATTGATGCAGATGGCAAACTTCTTTCTAATCCACATCCAGTTTTGAATCATATTGATTCACCGTTGTTCAAACGAATTTTTGCTTGCTTCCCAGAAGAGGTAGAATCCCGCTGGCAGGAATTACGCAAAACAATTCTCAGTGAAGACCATGTAATTGACGCTTACAAACAAAAGATGGACGAAATTGGCGGAACAAATTTTGCTGCTGATCAAAACATTTGGCACAGTCCAACCGGTCCAACGAGTAGTTTAGCCAATGTAACTAACTTTGTTCACCGACAATTACCTAAGTGCGATCATATTATTGAAAAATCATTTCATAGCAACCTTTTAAACGGATTTAAAATAGATTTCAAATAAGGAATCGTTCACTGTATGTACATCTTCCTGTTAATAAATTGCCCAAATGGTAACCAATTAACAGGATTTTTTAAAATTAAATTTCTAATACCGAAAAAACTAATTTTTATATACTAAAGCTAAACTCTACTTAAAATTCACTATGTTAAAAAAATAGCTTGAATCCTAAATTTATAGGAATCAAACTATAATAAATCGCCTTATCTATTTTTGTCATAACCTTCATGTTATCTTAGCTTCAAAGCAACTGGATCAAAGTTCAACTTAACTCTTCAAAAGTTTTTCAGAATGTGCCAAGTATTTACTAAAATCAGAAATATCATAGTTCTCATATTCTGAACCTGGCTGATGCAATGCCTGTAATTGCTGTTGCATTATATCTTGTGTGGAGCCCCATAAATCAGCGTTTTCTTTCAACATCAGCTGTTGTTCATGGTCTAATGTTTTCTCATCATATCCAGGATTCTTTTTCTCCCAATAAAACAATGTGGCAATAGAATTGCCAAAATCAAACGCTAATTTCTGGGGTGCCTTTTCTTTAATCTTACGCAAATAATATTTATTCATTTTAGCCCATTGATCTAACCGAATATTAAATTTTAAGGCAGGATCTCTAACAGTAGATTTTTCATTATACAACCAACTGTAAACAAACGAGTCAAGCCAAACAACATCACTCGCTAATTCTACCGCCATGGCACAGAAATACACATCCTCAAATATCCGAACATCATCCAGCCAGTGCAAGCCCATCCGTTCGACATAATCACGATTGAACCATTTGGCATAGGCAGCACTCCAAACAGGATCATTATGTAAATAAAAATAACTGCCGTCTGCATTTCTACCTTGTTCAATATACTTGGCAACTATTACTTCATGGTCACCCTTTTTAACTACATCAAAAAACTCCTGCAGAGCACCATCATAATAAAATTCATCATCAGCATCAACAAACATATAGTATCTGCCCTTGGCCATTTCCATGCCACGCTGTCTAGCAACCCCGGCGCCCCCACTATTCGTAAAATATTTGTAACGAATATTAAGATTATTAAGCACTGAAAAATCATCTAAACTTTTTAGTTTTTTTCCACCATCTCCAACTAGAATAATTTCCACTTCACGAAAATCAATCCCAATTTGATAGTTAATTGATGATAAAGCAATCATCAGCTGATACTCATCTTCGTTGTAAAAGGGAATGATAATTGACACAGTTGGCCTGAATTCTTTCTTTGCATCCATTATTACTTCGTCTCCTTTTCAGAAAATTGATTTCCTAACGCGTATTGTTCTGTATCGTATAAAAATTTAATTGCATCATCATTACTTAAGCCTGTGTAATTAGTTTTTTTTATGTTGTAACTTATGATTGCTTGCATAATTTTTACGCGTGCCGGTAGCCAATACGAACTAAATTCACGAAGCAAATGAATATGCTCTTCTGTAAATTTTTCCATATTTGCTGGTTTAAATTTCTTTTGTCGATAATAAATATCTGCAACATAATCCACAAACCAATCTTCCACACGCGCAGCTTTGTATTTTTGTACTTGTTCAAGAAAATATCGACGTCCTCTACTCCAAATATGTAACTGGTCATCAAAGGAAATCCCTGAATTATCAATACGTCGGCCAACTGATTTACTGTTATACAACCAAGTATAACTGTAAGCATCTATTTGCTTAATATTCGTTGCAAATTCATAAGCTAGCCCAACAAAATAAGTATCTTCAAACACTTTCAAATCATCAGCCCAGCGAATATGATAGCGCTCAATAAGATCACGATTAAACCACTTAGAAAAAATAGAATAGTTTTCATTGTTATCATGGAAAACATAAAACAGGTTGCCGTTCTCAATACTCTTTGCTTGTTCAACATACTTACCAGCAATTATGTCATAATTTTTTTTATCAGTAACATTGAAAAAATCTAACAAAGCCCCATCAATATGGAATTGATCATCCGCATCCATAAACATAAAATACTGGCCACTTGCATGATCCATTCCCATTTGTCGAGCAGGCCCAGGACCATGCCCTTCACTTGAACGAAGGTAAATTACATCTAAATTTTTTAGTAGTCTAAAAGTATCCTTACCATTTGGAAGCTCAGGACCGCCATCATTTACTAAAATGACTTCAACTTTTTCAAAATTAATACCAATTTGATTATTTATTGAGGTTAATACATTAAACACTGTGTAAATCGGCTCATTATGGAATGGAATAATAATCGAAACTGTTTTCTGCATAACACTGCAACTCCTCTATAATATACTTCATCATATTTAATAAATTCTTTTATTCATATCACCTAACAATTATAAGTCAACTATGACTTCAAGAATAAATATAGAATCCATAAACTCTTCTTTTATTTATTAATCCATTCAATCATGAATCATCTGTTGAAAATTGTGTAACCACAAATTTTTATACTTCACATATTATTTATCCTATGCCAAAGATTCTAAACAATTTATCGTCAATATTTTCTCCAGACCATTAGTTAGTCACTAACGCTCATAATTGTTTATACAACTAATTATACCATTTTTGTTTAATTAGTTGGCTAATTAATAAAAAAGTCTACCATATTAAGAACCAAAAAATTAAGAAATATTATTAGAGTAATCTGTCTCATTTCTTACACAAGCGAAGTTATAAAATTCACCAATGAAAAACATCTAAACGAGGTTAAAAAGGATTCTTAATGCTTATAACTCAAAACATTATAACGTGCTAAATAAACTAATAGATACCTAACCAAATCCTAATGTCATCTTCAATTCACATAAGCATTGCTATTTAGTCATAAAAACAAACCGGCATTGAATACAAACAAGTGTAAAAGAAATGAATTCTAAAGCTATTCAACTTTTTATTATATTCCCTGAAATATTCATAGATCGAAATATAATGC
>NZ_JQBD01000100.1 GCF_001437255.1 Pediococcus damnosus
AAATCAGTACCGAAGAACGCACCCCGGATAACTTTTTGAGCCAAATTAAGAAGTTCGTAGTGAAATTGATCGCTGATGTCCCAACACAATTAACTGGCAGTGCAGCCATTAAGCAACAAATCAATCACCAACAGCAAGCGCAAAAAGTTGCCGAGGTGTTCTTAGAAACACCACAAGTAACTGTCATAAATAAACAAAAGTTTTACATTGTGAAACCCAAGCAAGGCGAGGACTTTACCCTACCCAAGAAATGGAGCAGCAAAACATCACGATTGAAGTATATCGGAATCATGGGAACCGGTTATGATGTCGTTGATATTTTACGCTCTCCTATTTACCTTGTAGACTCGATTATTGAGCACTGAGATAAAAATAAAACATAGTTTTTCCAAGATTATAAGGCAAACTATTTACATCCAGATAGCCGTATTAACCAGCTATCTAGATTGTAGTCTTTTTAATATCAGGGATATGGGATATCCAGCAAGATCGTGTTTTAAACTCACGTAATCGTTCACCTAAATGGCCAAATAATTGTCTGTATTAAAAGTCAGCTGTTGATAGCTCCTATAAATTTGAGATGGCCTTGGCTAATTAGTGAGTTCGGACTACTCCCTAACTGACCATTAGGTACCGGCAAGTCTAAATTTTTATAATACTGTTGCCATTCAGGCAAAACAGAGCCGTTAGGGCCAAATACCATTGGGGATAGATGAAATATATTTTCATCTTTAAATGCATTAACCACGTAGTCCGAACAGTAATATCCTGGCTGATCTAATCTGAAGCTCGGATTGTATGGTGCTTCTAACATGGACTTGGCTCGTTTTAGTATTTTGAGGGGATTTATTAAAGGGCTACTCTTCCGATAAACGTCAATCAATCCTTCTTCGGAAATAAATAGATCTAACGGTTGACGAATGCAACCATGGTCTTTGGTTGCATGGAGAACAAAAAAGTCAGTGCCTTCTTTTTCTACTATCCCGATATGGTAATAAGCTAGTGGTCGATCTAAAAACGTTTGTTTTGTGCCTCTAATGATCATCTCTGACAGTTTATTTTGTGCTTTTTTAACAAGTAACAGATCGCCTGTTTTCAAACTAATCAAAATTAGCAGTCTCCCTTCCATTATTCGAATTTTAGTAACCCTTTATTTGACTAATGGGTTACTAATAGCTATAATAACACTGTTTTTGAAAAATCCATACTTGGAGTGATCATATTGAAACGTAGTAACACCACAAGATTATTAACGTTATCTGCAATGATGGTAGCAATCTTAATTATATTAGGCTTCTTCCCTGGTATTTCGTTGGGATTTATTCCAGTACCTATCGTTTTACAAAACATGGGAGTGATGATGAGTGGTGAGTTGTTGGGACCTAGGTATGGGACCATCTCAGTATGTCTATTTTTATTATTAGCCTTCATCGGTATGCCCATACTTTCTGGTGGTAATGGTGGTATGGCTGTCTTTATTGGACCAACTGGCGGCTATCTTATAGCTTGGTTATTTACGCCATTACTAATTGGTCTATTAATTAATCGTTTTCAGATTTACAATAAGTCTTGGATATTTGAACTGCTCATTTTATTATTAGCCGGAGTGATTTTTATTGATTTGGTGGGTGCTATATGGCTCTCTTACCAGTCTCACATTACGCTGATTGCCGCTCTTATTTCAAACTTAGCATTTATACCAGGAGATCTTATTAAAAGTGCTTTAGCAGTTATTATTGTTCGCCGTATTAGAAAAGCAATGCATTTAAGCTTATTTTAGTTATTGTTTATCGCTATTTAATTAGGAGGTGGTTTGATGAAAAATAAATCAACCCAAGAAAAAGTGGTGTTAGAACTTTTGACTAATTTAGATACGTGGGTATCTGGTGACTATCTAGCTAAAAAGTTTCAAGTCAGTCGTGAAACCATCTGGAAGGCTATTAATAATTTAAAAAACAAACGAGATTATCCAATTGTTAGTCGTAAGAAACGTGGGTACATGCTTCATACAGCGCCGTATTTAGAAGCCGACTTAATTAATATTTACAGCCATAAGCAATTAACAGATAATCTGCATGTCTTTAAAGAAGTTACATCAACCCAAGATTTAGCAAAGCAATTTTCTAGTAAGCACTGTATTACCAGGCCAACCGTTTTTGTTGCCGATAAGCAGACTAACGGTTATGGAAGACGAGGTCGCTCTTTTTATTCACCACCGACTACAGGCCTTTATCTCAGTATTATTCTGCCTAACCAACAACAAACTGTTATTCAACCCGGACTACTAACAACTGGGATTGCCGTGAGCATCACCCATGTGCTTGAAAAGTTTTATCCAAATAAAGAATTTCAGTTTAAATGGGTAAATGACATCTATCTAAATTATCATAAGGTGGGCGGAATTATTACGGAGTCCATTTTTGATCTTGAACTGGGGGCGGCCTCAGCTTTCATTGTTGGTGTGGGAATAAATTTAACAACTGTCAAGTTTCCAAAAGAGTTGGCAATCAAAGCCCAAGCTATCGATAATGACAATTCAGTTAACCGCAATCAATTAATTGCCGAAATAATCCAAGCAATTATAAACGGATTTTTAGACTATACGAACCCCCAACTATTGGCGGAGTACCGGAAAAAATCGATTGTTTTAGGAAAAGTGGTTTCTTTAAATACTGGGTCAGAAGTTATTCAGGGAGTTGCTCAGAAGATTGAAGATAATGGTGGTATAACCATTAAAAGGATAGATGGAACATTTCAAACCTTTACAAGCGGTGAAGTAATCAAAACTGGTTTTAAGTATAAAGGAGATCATATTGGATAGCTTAATTTATGGATTATGTGTTGATAATACGGGACGTTATGAGCACTACCACAATGATTTTGATATTGCCGCTTTAAACTGTAGCTACTATCGAAAGTGTTTTTCCTACTCTAAATAAGTTAATACTAGGGAAGGGCACCTGATTTAAAAAATGGAGTTTACTACAACTCATTTTTTAAACAGGTGCCCTTTTTTGAACATTATTTGAATAATTTTCCTAGTAATAGTTAATTATAAATGTAATTGCGTTTCATCGGCAATCCTGTACCACTAGGTGCATTCACTAATAAGTACTGAATAACATCTATATTGCCTGATTCGAAGGAAGCGGCACAAGCTTGTAAGTATAGACTCCACATTCGATCAAAACGTTCACCATATTTTTCGATGACTTGATTCCGAACCTTCTGATAGTTTTGGTACCAGATTTCCAATGTTTTTTGGTAATGGCGTCGTAAGGGTTCAATATCTGAAAATTGCAATTGGGCATCCATAATGTGCTTAATATTTTCAGCAACATTGGGAATGTATCCTCCTGGAAAGATGTATTGATTAATAAATGGATCCACACCAGCACCTTCATGTTGTCCAGTAATGCCGTGAATCAATGCTTGTCCTCCTGGGGCCAAAAATTCTTGAACCTTTTTAAAATATAGTCCTAAGTTTTCTTTACCAACATGTTCAAACATGCCCACAGATGTTACGTAATCGTATTGACCAGATACTTCACGATAGTCTTCCAATATTACGTGGACCTGATTTTCTAAGTGTCGTTCCTTTATTTGTGATTGTGTATAGTTATATTGTTCTTGGCTCAAGGTAATACCTGTTGCATCTAGTCCAAACTCTTCAGCAGCCATGAATAATAAAGTTCCCCATCCACTACCAATATCCAATAGTTTACGACCAGGATTAGTGGCTAGCTTACGTAAGATATACCGGACCTTGTTCAATTGTGCTTGTTTCAAAGTGTCGGATTCTTTCTCAAAATAAGCACAAGAATAGGTCATTGTGTCATCTAACCATAGCTTATAAAAATCGTTACCTATGTCATAATGTTTTTGAATATCTTTTTCACTATTTTTTTCAGAATGCGATATTTTGGGTAAGTGTTTTAAGAATGAATTATGAGTTAAAAAACTGTCTTTTTTCCGGTAAGCCGATGCGATTAATGTTTGTATACTTCCATCAATCTCTATGTCACCATTCATATAAGCCTCACCTAGAACCAAGGTAGGCTGACTGGTTAGCGATTTAATTGGAATTTCGTGTTTAAATTGTACCTTAATTTCAGGAACTCCAGCGCCATATTTTTCTTTTTTCCCATTCCAATAAGTTACTTCAATCGTTATGTCGAATGCTTTACTGAATAATTCCTTGTAAACCACTTTGTCTAGCACAAATATCCCTCCATTAAAAAAATAAATTATATAACTAAAATATCATATACAAAAATACGTAATAATTTTCCTATAGATCCTGATTTTTCTGAATAAGACGTCTTGCTAAAAACCAAAACAAAACCGATTGAGTCGCACTATACTGTATAAGCATAGTAGATGTGGGTTCTAAACTAATATTGGCTACAGGGGGCATTTTTATTGTTTCTTGAGAACTCTGGTTATTAAATATTTTTACAAAGTTATCATAGCCTTCTGCAGGTGAAGTATCCGCAAGAATTAGTCGCAATCCTTGCTCTATTTCTGATAGTGAGAATACATTTTTAAATACACCGACCACAATTGCTCCTGCCAAATGTTTTCGTGCATATCTCTTCTTGATTGGAGCCTCAATAATCCCTGCTTTAAAATAATTATGCATCATTGTCTTGGTAATTTTTTCCTCAATCATGGGTTCAACAAAAGAATTGGTGATGTCTAATAATTGATCCAAATGTAAATTGAAGCTTGGTAATTCGCTCCATAACGGTAATCTCGGGAAATTATTTTTAGCGAAAGGCAACTTAGTCATCCTCCTTGCACAGAAATATTAATCAATCTGAACTGCAATTCCAATTAGCTCTGGGCCTGTGTGTACACATAATGCTGGGGAAACATCACCAGTATAAATGGTATGTTTTGGAAAGCTATTTCTAAGTTCGGTTAGTACATGACTTGAAATCGCTTTGTCATTGCCCTGAACGACTGCAAGCCTAAAACTTTCGTTTGTTGAAGCATCTTCGATAGCCAGCTTTAATAACCTTGAAATTGCTTTCTTTTCAGAACGAGCTTTTGCTACTGGGTAATATATGCCATCTGAGTCGCACGATATGACTGGTTTAATATTTAAAACTGATCCCACCATCCCAGCCACTTTGCCAATCCTACCGCCAATTCTAAGATATTTTAATGTTGCAATATAAAAATAGACTTTACTTTTTAGCACGGACTGTTGAACTCGCTTAGTGATTTCTTGGTAATCATAATTAGCATTAATTAAGTCTTCTGCGTATGCTGCAATCAATCCACTACCAATACCAATACTTTTTGAATCAATAACTGTTATGATTGCGTTATTGACATTTTCAGAAGCTATTTTAAAAACCTTATTTGTAACTGATAAGCCGCTGGAGATTGTAATAGCAATGATTTTTTTATAACCTCGTTGCTGCAATTTTTTGATATATTGTGATACCAGTCCAAGAGTTGGACTAGCTGTTTTAGGAATATAACCATCTTCAATTAGTTGATACACTTCCTGAGGTTGAATAGTCACACGATCCAGATACTCGTGGTTGTTTGCTGTCACAACTAAGGGAACAACTTCAACATTTACTTGATTTTTTATTTCCGCGGGAATATCTGATGCGGAATCGACTAATAGTCCAATTTTTTTCATTTTCCCTCCATATAGTCTTGATAACCTTATAAATAGTATTTTAGACTATATTATGAGGATGTCAATACTACTATTATTCCATGATAGATTTTTGAAGTTGGCTTCTGATTATAACTTTCTACGGTGTGAGTCGCGTAGACCTGTAAATTCAAACCATCCACATAAACAAATGGGAAAGAGCAACTAACAAAATTGCGCCTACAGAGGACACCTTAGTACTGGAAAAATCAAAGCAGCTCAAGTTTTCAAGACTGATCAAATTAAACTTTCTATTTGCCATTTTTAAACAATAAAACACGCCAAGCTATTGTCATGGGAACAATAACTTGGTGTGTTTAAGTGTGTGAAAAGTACAAACGAGAGCGTAAAATATCTTGTGTAAATGCATA
>NZ_JQBD01000101.1 GCF_001437255.1 Pediococcus damnosus
ATTCACCAATACCAGAAAGTGTAGACCCAATATAACTATCCTTCCCGCGGGATTGCGATTCCGTTTACTTGTGGGCCCATCTCTTTTCTGCTTTTTTGAGGACGGCTCGACAAAGCAAAAGTCAAAATATAACTATCCTTCCCGCGGGATGCGATCCCGCTCCAGGACAGTTATATTTTGACTTTTAACGCTTTGTCTCGCCCACTAATCTAAGAACCTTCTCTTCAAATACTTGGGCAATCCATCATCTTCACTTGTTTCTGTCACTACATCCGCCTGGGTCTTTATCTCATCCGCACTATTGCCCATCGCAACGCCCGTCCCCACAGCCTTCAACATACCTAAATCATTTTTATCATTTCCAAACGCAATCGTATGGTCCACCGGAATGCCATACTGGTTTGTAATTGCTCTTACCGCGCTGGCCTTGTCAATTCGTTTTGGAATCAACTCAATATTATCCGAGCTTGAAGACGAAACATTCAACACATCTGCTTCCAATAACTTTTTCCGAGCAATGGCTAATTTATCCAATTGACCCTGAGCAATCACAATACCATTAATAATTTGGTCACTTACTTCATTCAAATGATCACGATCATGCACATCCTCAAACTTACCGGCCCCATCCTGCATAACCCGCATTCTGGCTAGCCGACTTAAATCCCACGGCTTATTTTTTGTGTAGAACGTTCGATCCGTACTAAAAAAGTTAGTCGACAATCCTAATTCCATTGTGACATCATAAACAGTACTAATCGCCTTCCAGCCCAAATGATCCTGATGTAAATGATGTCCTTTTTGATAAACGGAACCATTTGAGGCAATTATTTCGACTTTGGGATTAATTCGCTTTTGAATCACCTGTGCCAAGGACAACATCCGCCCGGTAGCAATATAAAAAATAAATCCTTTTTGTTGCAACTGTTCAATTACTTTTTTGGTCATCAAGGAAACGTTTTGATTGTGTGAAATTAACGTCCCGTCAATGTCCATAAATATAATATAGGGTTCCAAAATAATGACCTCAATTCTTTTTCAATTTAATGCGCTATAGGTTTAGTTTACTACTTTATTAAAACGGTTTCATAATTTTAAGAAAACTATTTTCATAAAAATTTAAGTGGTACAATGTCATTAAAGTTCTCCAATAAAAATAATCGTATTCAAGGGGGTCCCATTATGTCAATTATTAATATTTTATACATTTCTATTGCTGGAAATACACGCTCTTTTACGCAGGATCTTCAAGACTATGCCAAGGAACAACATTCTAAGGATGCTACTAATCCCCTTATCACTTTAAAAGAAATCTCCGAAGAAACAGATTTTGAGACCGGACGCCATCCGTATTTTGCCTTTGTACCGACTTATCTTGACGGTGGCAATGGCGTCGATAACGGCGTCAAAGAACTTATGACGAATGTTTTAGGCGAATATATCGCTTATAAGAACAACCGTAAGTTATGCCTTGGTGTCATTGGAAGCGGTAATCGAAATTTCGGTTTACAATATTGTTTAACTGCCAAACGCTACGCCCGCGATTATGGATTTGATTATTTAGATAACTACGAATTACGTGGTAACTCCACTGATTGCAAACGAATATACGAAACTTTGAAGAAAAACAACGTCTTGAAAAAAGCTCCTGAAGAAGTTTAATTAAAAATAATACAAATAATGCCTGATTCAAAAAATGAATCAGGCATTATTTCGTATTTATATTACCAAGTAATCGTGTCTGGATCTGTAGCTAAACCTGCAAGTCCACGTAAACCATCAATCTTCTTCATGTCGGCATCATCAATTTCAAAATCAAATAACTTTGTATTTTCAATGATCCGTTCATTATGCACAGACTTTGGTAATGGTAAGAATCCATGTTGTAAAGACCAACGCAAAACGACTTGAGCAACTGTCTTATGATACTTTTCACTCATTGTCTTTAATTCAGAAACGCCAAAGATCTTTCCAGTACCTAGTGGACTATATGCCTCAGACAAAATATTATGATCATCATCATACTTCACAACTTCTGGCTGTAAATCACTTGGGTTAAGGAAAATTTGGTTAACCTGAGGAACAACTGTAGCTGTTTTTAATAGGGCATCTAAATGCTTAGGACGGAAATTTGAAACACCGATTGCACGAATTTTGCCAGCTTTTTGCGCTTCTTCCATTGCGCGCCAAGTATCAGCATTTGTTTGTTCCCATGTATCCCGATAAGCAATTGGATTTGGCCAATGGATCAAGAACATATCAAGATAATCTAATCCTAAATTAGTCAAAGATTTATCAACGGCCCTCTTTGTATTTTCATAGCCGTGATCCTTACCATCTAGTTTAGAAGTTACCCAAAGCTGATCCCGAGCAACACCACTGTCCTTAATTCCTTTGCCAACACTTTGTTCGTTTCCGTAAGCAAAGGCAGTATCAATATGACGATAACCAGCTGCTAAAGCCTCTTCAACTGACTTCTCCGCAACATCACCATCTGGCGTTTGCCAAGTTCCAAAACCCACAATGGGAATCTTTGTTCCATTATTTAATTCATAAGTATCTGTTAACTTTGTTAATTTTGCCAAAATATACCCTCCTGTCAAGTAATAGTTTTATTATAGAGCAAATTTGTAAGCGTTAAAAATATTTGGCATCTTTCTGAAAAATATTCTATGATAAACGAAGTGCCTTACAAAAATAGTTAACAGTTTAAACCGCTCTAATTAACGGATATCGTAGGATAATAATTATACATACTGATTCCTAAAGGTTGAAAGCACGAAAATGACTTCAGTTACTGATATTAAACGATTTAGTTCACCAAAATTAGGTTAATTACCGTTCTACGGCTCACTTGGCCTGGAATGGGGTGCGATTTTATAATTTCAACCTTTATCTGATTTAAAAAAGGAAGTCCCATTGTGGATAAACACGCAGATTTTAAGAAACGACTCTTTTTCTTTGTTATTTCCATCATTTTAAATTCATTTTCAAATGCCTTAACTGTCGCTAGCCACTGTGGTAGTGCACTTTGGACAGCCTCATCTGTTAATTTAAGTAGTTGGCTGAATTTCCCCTTATCAAATGTTTTATTTGTGGAGGGACTCGCTGTAATCTTGGCCAATGCTTTGTTACTCCAACATTTTGATTGGCACCGAATGCTCGGCAATTTAGTGTTTATGATCCCCTTTTCCTATTTAGTGGGAACAATTAGCACTAATTTGGATGCGCATGGGTTCTTAACTCTTCCCTTATGGATTCGTATTTTAGCCGACGCTCTCGGCATCGTAGGCATCGGGATCGCTGTATCAATCTATCAACGGGCAAATATTGTTTTACATCCCAATGATGACCTTACATACATTGTGCGCTTTAGATTTATGCACGGCCGGGCAGCTAAAGCCCAGTGGATCAGCTACATCCCTGCCATTTCAATCATTTTACTGACATTTATAATGACTCATCAAATTCACGCTGTCGGTCTCGGAACAGTGTTAGCATTTATTTTACAAGGGGCTGTTACAGGGTGGGCCGACCAACATGTTTTTACAACGCTTAAACATCATTTAAATGTTTAAGTAAATTTAATAGGAAGAAAAACTGGACTGTGCTATCATTTTTTATATAGGTTATACGTTAAATAAAGATACGGGAGGATTTATCATGGTGAGATCGCGGATACTGCAGTTACAAAAGGGTGGCAACTTTAGAGAACTTGGTGGCTACGAAACAATTGCTGGCAAAACAATTAAATGGCATAAAATTATTCGTTCTGGAAAGCTAGCAGATTTAACAGATGCAGATATCGCTTATTTAAACGACTACGGTCTAAAATATGATGTAGATTTCCGTTCTCCAGAGGAAAAAGCAACCTCACCAGATCGGATCCCTGACCAGGCAAAATATTTATTCATTCCCGTTTTTTCCACGGATGAAACGCAAAACTCCAAGCAAACAGAACGTTTGCAACGAAAAATGGATACTGATCCTACAACTGGCCGTCTCCAAATGCAACATGCTTACAAAGATATCATCACGAACCCGCATTCACAAAAGGCCTATCGAAGTTTTTTCGATGTTCTTCTCGAAAATGATGGTGAAAAAAGTACCTTATTATTCCACTGTACTGCAGGAAAAGACCGAACCGGGATGGGAGCAGTCTTCTTTTTAAACGCATTAGGTGTAAATGAAGACACAATTAAAGCTGATTATCTTTTAACAAACAAGGTCATCCAGCAACAACAAATAATGCTCACAAAAACTTTAAAGCTCCAGGGTGCCTCATCGGCGTTTATTCAAAGTATGCGCGACCTGCAAAGTGTTCAAATTTCATTTTATAACACTGCAATGGATCAAATTGAAAAAACATCTGGTGATATGGCCGCATACCTTCATGAATACTTACACCTCTCAGACTCTGATATTCAGGATTTACGTCATATTTATCTAGAATAATGTTTAAAACTAATTAAGGATGGTGATTTGATGAAGAGAAAAAATTTAATCGGCTTCGGGCTTGTTGCACCTTTAGCATTAGGAATTACTGGAATTACCGCAGCTAGTGCCAGGCTATACGATTATGCGTTTCGCCGAGTGGATTACGTCCCCGAAACTTCGGCCGATAAACAAAAATATGCCGATGAATACTATAATTATGTCAATTGGTTTCATAACATTCCCACTCATCACTGGACGCTACATGCTGATGATTTGGAAAATCGCGTAGAAGCTACGTTTATTCCAGCCGCCAAACTGGATTCAAAAAAAACGGTCATCATTGCTCACGGATATAAAGGCAACGGTGAGACCATGTCTAATTACGCCAAAATGTTTTATGACATGGGATACAACGTTCTGTTGCCTGATGATCGTGCCCATGGCAGGAGTTCCGGCGACTATATTAATTTCGGTTGGATCGACCGCCTAGACTTTGTCGATTGGGCCAACTCTGTAGTTAGTCGAATTGGCGCGGATTCACAAATTATTATGTTTGGCGTCAGCATGGGTGGCGCAACAATTCAAATGACTAGTGGTGAAAATTTACCACCTCAAGTCAAGCTTATGATCTCTGATTGTGGTTATTCAAGTTTACGAGATGAACTTTCTTATCTATTAAAAGAACAATTTAATTTACCGAGCAAAATTTTTGTTCCTCTGATTAATGCAATTAATCATCATCGGATGGGCTTTTCCATTGACGATGTTTCATCTATACGGCAGTTACGTAAAAATACCAGACCATTTTTATTTATCCATGGTGAAAAAGATATTTACGTTCCCACCTACATGGTCGACGAAAGTTTCGAGGCTTGCCCTGATCCTAAAGAAATTTGGATTGTTCCAAATGCTTCCCATGCTGAAAGCTTCTGGATAAATCCCCAAGCCTACCAAACCAAAATTCAACAGTTTATTGATAAATATTCAAAGTAAACCATAGCAAATTTTATTGGTGTCACACAAAAGCTTCCCAGAAACTGGATTAAACCAGTTTCTGGGAAGCCTTTATTTTCTTATTCAAAATATCTAAGCATCATGCAAAATATTTAACATCTGTGCAAACGAAACGCGGCGGGTTTCTCTTGGAATAAAACTCCGAATTTCATCTTCATTAAATCCAACTTGTAATTTATTATGTGTAAAAATAATTGGTTTTTTAATTAGACTAGGATAATTTACTAACAATCTATGCAGCTCACTAATCGTCAATGAATCAATATACTCGCGACCAAATTTTTTAAAAATCTTTGATCTCTCAGAAATGATTTCTTCGGCACCATACTCAGTGAGTGATAAAACCTTTTTTAAGGTGTCCAAGGTAATCGCCGTTGAAACAACGTTAACTTTATCATAAGTCAACTCTTGAGTATCTAACCAGTGACATGCGCGTCGTGCTGAACCACAACTTGGTCCCCATAAAACTGGGTCTCTGTCAAATCGTATTGGTGGAGA
>NZ_JQBD01000102.1 GCF_001437255.1 Pediococcus damnosus
TTATTCACCAATACCAGAAAGTGTAGACCCAGTTTCTTTTTGGTTGGTTTACCTGCGTAATCCTTATATTTGTGGATCAATTGATACGAGTTTAGAATTTGCTGTTGTACGTGTAACAGAAAGATGTTTTTTTAACCGATTCAAAAATATTTAATTTGGGCATTACCTGGATATTTATAATATTTGGTTAGTCACTAGAACTAGTGCTACTGGCAGAACTTTTTGAGTGACTGGAACTACTACTAGATTCATCATTTGAACTAGGCTTACTTTGGATACTGGAACTTGCTTTAGTTGGCTCGCTAAATATTTTTTCTGCATTGGTTGAGTTTTGTTTAGCATCTTTTGCAACTGAATTTGCATCTTTAGTAGCTTTTGCTTGGGCAATTCTTAGGGAAGATGCCACCTTACTATTAGAAGCTTTTTCTCGTGCCAATGATTCGCTAGCCCTACTGATTGAACTTCGTGCACGAAAAATTGAAGAAGATTGCGCATTGGATCTGTCTTTGGCACTAAGACTAGATTCAAATTTGGCGATAGATGCAGACTCAGCTTTCTTTTCTTTTCGTGAGCTGGCGGCACTAAGCGTTAAATTGTTAGCCGGTGGTTCCATTTGCAGATGACGAACATAAACAAATGTCGTTGTGGCAACAAATATTAAAGCAATTAATACCCAAAATATAATGTTACGAATTGATTTTTTCCCATACTTATTAAAGCGGAAATTTCTGCGTTTCATGAGTAAGATTTCATCTCCCAAACCAGAATTGATAAACTCATTATAAACGATTTTGTAACTTGATGTTATTGTATTTAATCATACCAAAAACTAAAGGCAAAAATTGATTAAGTTGATAAAACTTGTTGATTTCTGCCTTTTTATTAATAAGTTTAAAAGCTAAAAATAAATATGACGGTTTTACATGACATATAGTGTCGTCAAGATGAGTATTATGAAATTAACGAGGTGTTTAAATATTCATGAATAGGCGGAATTAAAATGGCAAGTTATGAAGAAGTATATGCAAAACTGGTTAAGGATTCGCAAATTAAAGCCTATCTGGCTGAAACAAACATGACGGTGAAAGCAAAAAAAGAGTTTTTGATGTATGTAATTGTTCAGACACTTAAACGTGGTAGTGTTGTTAGAGCAGCAAGTACTGATTTTCCACAGGATTATGTGGTGATTGATATTGAATCAACTGGATTAGACAAGAATACAGATGAAGTGATTCAACTTAGTGGTATTAAATATCATAATGATAAACAGATCGAACAATTTGATACGCTAGTGCATCCCAAACAGCAGGTTAGTGGTTTTATTAGCAATCTTACTGGGATCTCTTCACAAATGTTAGAAAATACTCCTGAATTTCATGAGGTGGCATCTAATTATCGCGCCTTTATTGGTAATTATCCAATTATTGGACATAACATTATTTCTTTTGATATACCATTCTTGGAAGAAAAGGGGATGACTTTTAGTGATAATCGACTCATAGATACTTTTCAACTTGCAAAAGTCAAAAAGCTACCAACCGAAAAATTTAGTTTACCGATTCTTAAAAAGTATTTCGACGTTCATAATCGTTCCCATAATTCTTTAAATGATTGTAAGACGACGGCGGTTGTTTACCAGCACTTGGCTACGGATGATTTAGCATCTGAATTAGTAAAAAAGCATCATAAAAGTATTTTTGAACATCAAAAGGTGACTGTTTATGGAACTTTTGAAGGAAAATCAAATTCTGACATGCAACAATTGGTGATCAAGTACGGTGGACAGGTGATGTGTAAATTAGATCAGGAAGTTGATGTTTTTATTGATGGGGAGAGCCTAAATAATAGTGCGGACGCTGAGCTTAGTGCAGAAGAGAAAAAAGCCTATAGGATCTCCAAAAAATATAATCATTTAAAAATTATTAATGGTGAAGAGATGATTAAAAAACTTGGAAAACTGGAATCTGAACCGTGGCAACAGGTTGGAAATGAAGCTACGGGTTAAAGCTATAACTGCAAATTATTAAAATAGGTATTAAACAATAGGTATTAAACATAATTTAGGATTTAAAATAAGGTGGAGGAATAATACCCTTTTAAAAAATTATTTTTTTGGCAAATATAAATGATATCTTGCGATTGTGACCAAGTTAGAGTAAAACTTTAACTAAGAATGTGCCGAGGTAAATGATGTTGCGAATAGAAAACATATTGTGGTTTCTTCTTTATTACGTTAAGTAATAGCGTATTCTAGAAAAATTTTGTAAGTGATTTTTGAATTATTTTATCAAAGTAGGTGATTATTCTTGTTATTTGCAAAATGACTCTTATAAGAATGATCATAAATACATAAATAGTTATTTTAAACACCAACTTTAAAAGTTTTGTTACTCTGTTTCTTGGGTAATTTAGGACGTGCTGTTTTACAAACGATCGGAATTTAAATATGGTTCAAGCAATCAGAAATACTGCGGTTACGGTTGAAGATGACCGGTAAATATTTAATTTAAAGGCCGGTTTGATGGACTTTAGTCTACCTGTAAAGAAAAAACCCTTTACATCTAATTGAATAACTGGTATATTATTTAACGTGAAATAAAACAGGAGGTGTTGACATGTCTGTAAAAATTCGTTTGAAACGAATGGGTTCAAAAAAGCGTCCTTTCTATCGGGTGGTTGTTGCTGATTCTCGCTCACCACGTGATGGTCGTTTTATCGCCCAAGTTGGTACTTACAATCCATTAGTTAATCCAGCTGTAGTAAAATTAAATGAGGAAGACATCTTAAGTTGGTTAAGCAATGGTGCTCAACCATCAGATACCGTTAAGAATATTCTTTCAAAAGCTGGAATTATGAAGAAGTATCACGAATCAAAGCTTGCTAAGTAATCGGGATAACTGATTATGAAAGATATAGAAGCTTTAATCTTAGCAATTGTTGAACCACTCGTTTCTCATCCAGAGCGGATTTCAATTGAGCAATCGGAATCAGAACGTTTTTATGAATTTCATTTAAGTATGGATCCAGCTGATGTTGGTCGAGTAATTGGACGACACGGACGCGTTGCACAAGCAATTCGGAATGTTGTTTATAGTTTTCGCTTTCAGGGTAATAAACGAGTTCGGTTGGTGATTGAAGACGGTAAATCAAAAAGCTCTTAAACGAAACTTTGTTTTTGTTTAAGAGTTTTTATTATATATGAGGTAAATTAATGCAATATTATAATGTGGGTAAAATTGTTAATACGCATGGTATTCAAGGCGAAGTTAAAGTAATGCCCATTACAGATTTCCCTAAGAAACGATTTCAAGCTGGCAAACAATTATATTTGTTTGCGCCTAAAAACGAAAATAAACCAGTAAAAGCTTTAAAAATTGCCAAAGCACGTCAACAAAAAAGTCTTTATTTCCTGAAATTTGATGGATTTAATTCTATAAATGATGTTGAAAAATTTAAACAGTTTGATCTAAAAATATCAGCAGAGGATCGTGGACAACTGTCTTCTGATGAATTTTATTATGACGATATTATTGGATTGGATGTTTATGATTTGGACGAGCAGCTTTTGGGACAGATTTCTGAGATTCTTTCCCTAGGAGCTAATGATGTTTGGGTAGTCAAACGGTCAGGTAAGAAAGACTTATTGTTGCCATATATTCAGCAAGTTATTAAAAAGGTAGATTTAAATGCACACAGAGTGACGGTTGAATTGTTGGAGGGACTTGATGAATGAAAATTGACATATTAAGTCTTTTTCCCGATATGTTTAGCGGGCCGATGCATGAGTCGATTGTTGGGAAGGCAATTGAAGATAAGTTATTGGATATGAAGGTAACCAATTTTCGAGATTACGCGAGCAACAAACATAATAATGTAGATGATTATCCTTATGGCGGTGGTGCAGGAATGTTGCTCCAGCCACAACCGATTTTTGATGCAATGGCGGCTGTTGAAGATGAAAATCGGCAATTACCAAAAGGACGCGTAATTATTTTGGATCCTGGTGGGAAGCCTTTTAATCAAAAAATGGCAGAAGATTTTGCCAATGAAACGCACTTAACGTTTATTTGTGGCCACTATGAAGGTTATGATGAGCGAATTAAGACGCTTGCGACTGATGAGGTATCATTAGGTGATTACGTGTTAACAGGCGGTGAGTTGGCAGCAATGGTTATGATTGATGCGACAGTCCGGCTTTTACCTGGTGTATTAGGAAATGAAGAATCAGCTCCAGGTGATTCTTTTTCAACAGGACTTTTAGAGTATCCCCAATATTCGCGTCCTGCCGATTTTAGGGGCATGCAGGTTCCTGAGGTATTACTCAGCGGAAATCATCAATTGATTGCTAAATGGCGTCGTAAACAGGCTTTAAAGAGAACATTGCAAAAGCGCCCAGATTTGTTGGACAAAATGGAGTTCGATCGCAAAGATCATGAGCTTCTAGAAGAAATTAAACTGGAGTCCAGTGACAAAAATAACGATTAGTTAATATTAAACAAGCTTTACAGGTCACACGTTTTATGCTAAGCTTTTAACTGGTCTGTTAAGACTAAAACACACAATATTCCGCTGTTCGAGAAGGATAAGAATGTTGATGAAAGGAAGGATTTTCAATGAATCCATTAATTAGTAAAATTACCGCATCACAATTACGTGATGATATTCCTGAGTTCCGTGCTGGAGATACTGTACGAGTACACGCCAAAATTGTTGAAGGTACACATGAGCGTATCCAACTTTTTGAAGGTGTTGTTATCAAGCGTCATGGTGTTGGCATTAGCGAAACATATACTGTTCGTAAGATCAGTAATGGTGTTGGTGTGGAACGTACATTTCCATTACATTCACCACGTGTTGCTAAGATAGAAGTTATTCGTCATGGTCGTGTTCGTCGTTCTAAACTTTATTACTTACGTGCTTTAAATGGTAAGGCAGCTCGTATTAAAGAAGACCGTCGTTAATATAATTAAAACACAAATCAATTTTTGATTTGTGTTTTTTTATTGGTATTTTTAAACCTGAATTGTCAAATCAAGTGCAACACTTGCTAAGTAAAATAGAAATTGGTCTAGGGAACTATCTTAAAGTTTTACTGAATGCTTTGGCACTCAGGCAGTGCAGGATTTTACGGGGCTTGTCATTGATTGCATTTTGAACTTGGTGAATCTGTGCTTCAGTAAATTGTTTCAATGATCGTCCTTTAGGAATGTATTCCCGGATAAGGCCATTAGTGTTCTCATTACTGCCACGTTCCCAAGGCGAGAACGGATGGGCAAAGTAAATCTTAGTGCCTTTAATTTGTGTAAGCTTCGAAAACTCACTACCGTTATCAAAAGTAATAGATTTAAACCAACCTGGATATTGATCGATAACTTTTTGAAGAGCGTCTAAACAAGTCTGAGCATGGTAATCTGGAAGCTTGATAATTATTTCAAAGCGGCTCATACGTTCTGTCAACGTAAGTAATGCAGGCTCAGAGGCTACTCGTCGCCCTTTAACTAGATCACCTTCCCAATTACCAAACGCTGTGCGTTCGGTGACACTTTTGGGCCGTTCTTCAATTGAGGTACCTAATATCTTCTTATTATGTCGACTATGCTTGTGTTTGCCCTTAACTCGCCGTCTAAGCTTCTTAGGAAGATCACTATTTTTAACATCCAGAAGGTCGCGGTCAATATAACGATATACGGTGGGAGTTGAAGGACATTTGAACCTAGGATATTTAGCTTGAAATTGATGAACGAATCCGTCAACGCCAGCCGATCTAAAGTGTTTTTTAAGGGCTTTAGTCAAGAGGTTAAAAAAGAATTTACATGGTCTTAGCAACCCTTTTGAGTGGCAGTGAGAACGATTCTTTTCATAAATAGCTTGACCGGTGTCAAGGGCAGTTTAAAAATGTAGGTT
>NZ_JQBD01000103.1 GCF_001437255.1 Pediococcus damnosus
GACCATCTAGGAAAACCTTACACTAACATTTTTATAAAACCGTATATATCGTGTTAAAGATACTTTTACACGGGACGTAATTCTTCTTTGTAACCATCATCCTTCCTGTATACTAAAATAGTTGCCTACTGATTCAAAGCAAATTATGCAATGGATTGGGGGTGTATTCGTTGTTTAGCTTCATCGCTTCCCTTTTGGTAGCAGTGATTAATTCTCTGTTCGTTTATTGGTTGAATAAACGAAACCAAAAGTAGAATTTAGGTGACATCAACCCGCCCGCTTTGTGTAGGCATTTACCGAAGTAAGTGCCTGGATGATTTCAATAAGTGCAAAAAAAGGCCTTAACTATGTACAGTAGTTGAGGCCTTTGGTGTATCTGTTGTTTAGCTTTTCGCTAAAGTAAGTATAACCTATGATTTTGAATCTGGCAAAAAATAAATTTTTTACTTTTTTCTTTCTACACAGCTTATTACCTACTGATTCAAAGCAAATTACGCAATGGGTTGTTCTTCAGTTTGTAAATTCATTATAACTCCTATTTATGAATCAGGCCAAAAAATAATTGGCTTTTTTGTTTCAGTTAAACTTGCCCACACCCATAAATACAGGTACAATTACTGTATTAAGTTCGATGAAGAAATAAAGTAGTTTTTCATCAACAGAGAGAAATCAAATGCTGAAAGATTTCGAAAAACGAAATGGGTTTTGGAGAACAAATGTGACGGGGCACCGTTAACTGCATTGAGTGGCAGAGAGATTCTGCAAATTAGGTGGCACCACGGTGAATTCGTCCTATTGCTAGGTTAACTAGTGATGGGATTTTTTTGTAAATAAAATTAGGTATTTATATAGGAAGAAGGATTTTTAAAATGACAAAAAAACACGTAATTTTAACGGGAGATCGTCCTACAGGCAAGCTGCACATTGGACATTATGTCGGTTCTTTGAAAAACCGTGTCGAATTACAAAACAGTGGCAATTACGATAGTTACATCATGATTGCGGACATGCAGGCTTTGACTGACAATGCGCGTGATCCAGAAAAGATCCGCAACAGTTTAATCCAAGTGGCTTTGGATTATTTAGCGGTTGGTATTGATTCAGAGAAATCGACAATTTTAGTGCAGTCGCAGATTCCTGCTTTGAGCGATTTAACCGAAATTTATTTGAATTTGGTGACTGTTTCTCGATTGGAACGTAATCCAACGGTTAAATCTGAAATTAAACAAAAGAAGTTTGGTGAAAGTGTGCCCGCTGGATTCTTTATTTACCCAGTAAGCCAAGCTGCTGATATCACGGCATTTGGTGCAGATACGGTCCCAGTTGGGGATGATCAGGAGCCAATGTTGGAACAAACGCGTGAAATTGTGCGAAGTTTTAATAACATTTATGGCAAACCAATTTTGGTGGAGCCTAAAGGTTATTTCCCACCAAAAGGATTGGGCAGAATTCCCGGTTTAGATGGGAATGCCAAGATGAGTAAGTCATTGAACAATGCGATCTATTTGTCAGATGATGAAGATACGATTCAAAAGAAAGTGATGTCCATGTTTACCGATCCAACCCATATTAAGGTGTCGGATCCGGGTCATGTAGAGGGCAACACGGTATTTACGTATTTAGACATTTTCGATAAAGATAAGGCAAAAGTTGCGGATCTTAAGGCTCAATATCAAGCTGGTGGTCTGGGTGATGTCAAAATTAAGCGGTATTTAAATGAAGTTTTGCAGGAAATTTTGAAGCCAATTCGCGAAAGAAGAGAGCAGTATGCACAGGATATTCCTGGGGTATATGACATTTTGAAGCAAGGTAGTGAAAAGGCAAATAAAGTAGCTAACAAGACTTTGGATGAAGTACGGGATGCAATGGGAATTAATTATTTTAAGTAGTGAGTGAGACAAAGCGGTAAAAAGAGCATTCTAAGTGTGACGGATGCGGGATTGCAATCCCGCGGGAGTCATACTTAGAATGCTCTTTTTGACTTGTCGAGCTGTCCTAAAACAAGTGAGTGAGGTAAAACGGTAAGAGGCTGATCATAAGTGCGACGTATGTGGGATCGCAATCCCACGGGAGTCGTGCTTATGATCAGTCTCTTGTTTTGCTGAGCTGTCCTAAAGCTCAGCGGAAAGCAGCAGGCAAAGACGACGGATGCGAGTTCTTGCGGCTGAACTGTGCCACAAGAATCGACAGCGTACGGAATATAAAGGACTTTCGGAACGAAAATCATCCAAAAGAAAATGAAGTAGCGCGAGTTCTTGCGGCTGAACTGTGCCACAAGAATCGACAGCGTACGGAATATAAAGGATTTTCGGAACGAAAATCATCCAATGTAATGAAGTAGCGCGGGATCACAATTCCGCGAGAAGGATACTTATATCTCTATAGCTGTTTCAAGGAGCTGTCCTCAGTCTCCCCAGAAATTCACCGCATATGCGAGCAATGCGCATTTTCGCCTAAAAACATGTTAAAATAAATACAATTAAATTAACGGGATTAATCGAAAAAATCGAGGCGTGAAAAATGGAAAACTTGGTAATTGTGGATTTGGGTTCTAATTCAGTACGGATGGTAATTAATGAAGTCCACGACGACGGCAGTTTTCACGAAGTTCGGCGCATCAAGGAAGACTCGCGCATATCTGAAGGGATGGGTGCTAATAGTATTTTACAGCCGGTTGCCATGGATCGTACCATTGCAGCTTTAAAACGGTTTAAGCATATTTATGAGGGCTATCCAAATCGAACAGTGCGCGGAATTGCTACGGCGGCTGTTCGCGTGGCTCAAAATCAAGCTGAATTTTTGAAACGCGTCCAAGATGAAGTTGGCATTGATTTGGATGTTTTATCCGGTAGCGATGAGGCCTATTACGATTATTTAGGTGTGATGAATTCTTTAGAAATTAAGGACTGTCTGATCCTTGATACGGGTGGCGCTAGTTGTGAGTTAATTCATGTGCAAAATGGTAAACCGCGTAACTTGATTAGTGTGCCATTTGGGGCAGTGAGCCTTTCCGAAAGGTTTCATTTAAACAATGTGGTTCGTGCTGATCGCCTGTTTGCGGCGCAAATTTTTGTAAATAAACAGTTTCGGGATATCTGGTGGATTATGGATGCAATGCAACTGCCAATTATTTTGCTTGGGGGCGCTAATCGCTCGTTGGCACGTATGAACCGCCAACATCAAGGCATGTCACGGGTGGATAATATCCATGGATATCGTTTAAAAACTGAAGTTGTCAATAAAACTTTTCGCGCATTATTATCGCGAAACCTAGCGAATCGTAAAAAGATGCCAGGATTAGAAACCCAACGCGCAGACATTATTATTGGTGGAATTTTACCTTTAGTGATGTTGCTACAGATGTTAGATGCTGATCGGGTGATCTTTTCTGAGAGTGGGGTACGAGAAGGAATCATTTCGGAATATGTTCAGAATCGTAAATGATGAGCAGAAGTCGAAAACATTCTGAAGCAAGTTTCACCGATCTATTTAATTGAGGAGTCAAAATTCGATGGATTTAAATCATTTCTACAAAAAGAACTATGGCGATCGTTTAGCCCTTTTGAAAGCTCAATTGGGATTAAATGAAGCGGATCTTGAGGTGATTGCCAATGGTCGGACGGAAAAAGGCAACCAAATTATTGAAAATTATTTAACGGATTTTCCTGTTCCAGAAGGGGTGGCCGTTAATTTTTTGATTAATGGCAAAGAAAAAATTGTCCCAATGGTTACGGAAGAACCGTCTGTGATTGCGGCGGCTAGTCATGGTGCGAAGATGACTCTTGCTGGAGGTGGTATTCAGGCTCGAACCACAGATCATTTGATGATGGGCCAGGTTTTAATGGCCAACGTTGAAGATGCTGATGAACTCAGCACGCAACTTAATCAAAATGAGGCTGCTATTTTAAAAGTGGCTAATGATGCGCATCCCTCAATTGTTAAACGAGGCGGGGGCGCCAAAAAGCTACGCATTCGCAAATTAGCTCACCAGTTTGTTTCGTTAGATATCTTTATTGATACCAAAGAAGCCATGGGTGCTAATATGATTAACACCATGCTGGAAGCAGTAGCCACTTATTTACATATCAAATTACATCAGACTAGTTTAATGGCGGTGTTAAGTAA
This sequence comes from Pediococcus damnosus, assembly GCF_001437255.1. Classification (GTDB taxonomy): domain Bacteria; phylum Bacillota; class Bacilli; order Lactobacillales; family Lactobacillaceae; genus Pediococcus; species Pediococcus damnosus. The sequence goes on from NZ_JQBD01000103.1 coordinate 4,126, forward strand.
CTTATCCGATGAATGTCTTGCTACGGCTACCTGTCAAATTCCGGTCGCAAGCTTAGCCACTAAAAAATTGAGTGGTGAAGACGTTGCTGATCGAATTGTGATTGCCAGTTTGGCGGCTCAAGTGGATCCATACCGAGCTGCTACACACAATAAAGGGATTATGAACGGTGTCGATGCTGTGGTGATGGCTACAGGCAATGATTGGCGGAGTATGGAAAGCGGTGCGCACGCGTATGCAGTTAAGGATGGGCAATATCGAGGCCTGAGTGACTGGAAAGTTAGCGACGGGAAATTAATCGGAACACTAACCTTGCCAATGCCGGTCGGATTTGTGGGCGGATCGATTAACATTAATTCCAGTGCACAGCTGGCGCATAAATTTTTACAGATTACTTCCGTAAAAGAGCTGGAAACAGTGATTGTGAGTGTGGGTTTGGCACAAAACTTGGCAGCCTTAAACGCGTTAGTTTCAGAAGGTATTCAGCGCGGGCACATGCATTTGCAGGCCAAATCCCTTCTATTAAGTGTGGGAGCAACTGACACGGAGCTGCCAAATGCGCAATTGCAACTGGAAAAATGCCCCGTTATGGATGCCAATACGGCTAAACAGGTGCTAAAAACGTTGCGAAACAAAGGAGAAATTAATGAGTGAAGAACGACTTAATGCTGAAGTAACCACATTGTTCGATCGAATTGATGCGATGATTCCAGAACAGTTAACGGTGCAATATGGTGATCAAAAATCAGGCTATGTTCGCTATGATCAGTCTTACCAAACGGTTGAAAATGGGCAACTAATTATTCATGTGCAGGATGTGACAGCTCCAAATTATACAGTTTCACACGAACTTTTGCATAAGTTGATGGAAATTAAAAAGTATCCACAAATCCAATTTCAGCTAACCAGTGGAAATCGTGAGTTTGATGAACAACTTATGATTATTACAACTGCCTTGTATGATACTGTTTTACATCTGAATATTTATAACTGGCAGCGGCAGCACGGATTATTGACCGAAGCGGTTCAGGCAGATTATCTAGCGGGAATTGTCAAAACAATTACCCCTGAGCAAGGCGACAAGCTGGATTCAATGATGCACTTGCGCCTGATGACGATTTTAGATGCATTGGTATTTTACGGGGATGATATTGATCAGGTGGCGGCGCAGTTTAAACGTGACTATCCAATTACCTTAACGGTAGTTCAAAAGCTCTATAATTTAATTACTGAAAAACCAGTGAACTCGCCATTTGCAGTCCGGCGAACGGTAGTGTCATTATTTGCTGAGTTTGATAAACAATTAAAAAGTTTAGATTTACCAACCCTAGGAAGTAGTGAATTTGTGACCTTGGAAAGTGTGATGAGCCAACGACAATTGCGTTTGGAAGTGCGGCAGCTTTTCCAAATTGCCCATTCTGAAATTCAAGACGCCAAAACGCAAAAACGGGCGTACATCGGCCTAGGCGTTCAAGATCAACAAAATGCCTTTGTTTTACCGATGCCACCGAAAAGCAAAACTGAAGAGTATTTTAAAACCTTGTACGGCTTATCAGTGAAGGAATTATTTGAACAAATGCAAATTCCTTATTTAATTCGTTAATCGAGTTTAAACACAAATGTTAGTGTAAGGTTTTCCTAGATGGTC
>NZ_JQBD01000104.1 GCF_001437255.1 Pediococcus damnosus
TTTTCATTTACACATAAAATTTGACACTCTCTCAACACCTTTTTCATTCAATACTTATTTATAAATAATTACTGGCTCAGTTGTAGATGTGTTATCCCAAACGGATTTCATTTTACTTGGTGGATTATTCAAACAACCATGAGAATGATACGTATCGCGATAACTTGGATTTCCGTAAACCTTTGCTGGTTGCCATGGGCTATCGTGCATTCCCACACCATCTTCGGTCAATGGCTCCCAGTAAGAAACTTTACTGGAATATCTTGAGCCGTTATCGTTGTTTCCTGTCAGAGTAGAAGGACTTTGCTTATACAAAATGTGGAATAAGCCGGTTGGCGTTTCGTGATTTCCAGAAAGTGTGCCACTCATAACCGGAATGTCGGCTTTTTGTTTGCCATCTACATAGACATATTCGTGTAAAGTGCTTAAATTAATTTCTACACGGGTAGATCCAATGGCAGATGAACGATTGTAACTAATATTTTGGCCAGAATAATTTTTCATATCAACCTTTGCGTTTGTTTTGACAGAAGAATCAATGAATTTCTTGGCTAACATTGCGGCTTCGGTATTTACATTTAGTGACCAGCCATAATTTGAAGCTGTTGATGTGTTGGTCGAAACGGTTTTACCACTGTTTAAAAGCTTGACATCAATGGATTTACCTTGAGTACTGTCTGCATTATTAATATCTGTTAATTCAGTTTTTAGGGCTGATAAATCAACTGAAGGCGTCTTACCAGGAGTTGAATTTACCAAGTACTTTGAGCCAGTCAATTTATAATCTTTTCCACCTACGTGATAAACCAATGTCTTTGAAAGACCCTGTTCTAAGTCTTGTTTAGTTTTCTTTGCACGCGTGGAATCAGCTTTGGTGGCTTTCACATAGTCGGTATTAATCTTGATATCCTGTAACTTATTAACTTGAGATTTGTACTTAGCCAAGACTTTTGCAGCATCTACTTGAGTGCCAGTGGTGCTGGCTTGTTCTTTGATTGCGCCATTTTTTAAATAATAATAGGTAGGATGAGCGGCAGTTGCTTTTTTATTATAATCGGCAACTGCTTGAGTGACTTGCTTTTGAAGCGTGTTGTTGCGATAAGTTAAGGTAGTGTCAGAGTTGCTGATATCGACGGTTTTATTTGTTTTTGAAGCAAACAGGCCGTGATGGTTAGTTAATGCGTCCTTTACTTGAGCCGTTGTTACTTTAGTTAATTTTTGATCTTGACCATCAACTAGTAATTTATTGTTCAAATAAACGCGATTCTTTACCTTTGAAGAAGAGCTTGATAATTTTTTATCAGCTTGCGTAACGGTTAACCGTGAAACGGATTGACCGTTGATAATGGTTCCAGGTGCAAAATGGGTTTGACCATAGTGCCAGGCAAAGCCACACCCACCAATAATTATGATTACTAGTGCGGCAATCGCCCATGCAATCCCATGTTTATTTTTAGTCAATTTCTTTTTCCCCCCATTTTTTACTTTTAAAATACCTTGGACAAGTATGAAACGTGTGTCAATGGATGTCAATGAAAAAGTATTTTCTTAAATAAATCGTTGTGAACTAAATAGTGCCAGTGGCTAAGGCTGTTTTCATTAAAAAGGGCGACTTGATTTCCTATGGTACAATTAAGTTTGTGGCTATTTTTTTATATACATAACAATAATAAAATTTTTGAGGTGAGTTTTTAATGAATAATTTTGATGTACCTGATCAACCGGTTGACCAAAATGGCCGACCTTATAATCGCCTTGCCTTAGTTGTGACGCTGCTGGTTGGGACATTTAGTACCTTTCTAACAACAACCATGCTGACAACTGCTTTCCCAACTTTAATGAAATCATTTAACATTTCAACGACGACGGTTCAGTGGTTGACGACTGGATTTATGTTAATGATGGGAATTGTGATTCCAATCACAGGCTTTTTCCTTCAGCGTTTTGATACGCGAAAATTATATTTGTCGGCAATTGCGATATTTTTTGTTGGAACTGTTGTTTGTTATTTTGCACAAAGTTTTTGGACAATTTTAATTGGTCGTTTAATTGAGGCCGCAGGAGTGGGAATTACTTCGCCTGTCTATCAGACCATCATGACGACCATCTTTCCACCTTCCAAACGGGGAGCCGCAATGGGGAGTGCCGGAATGGTTATCGGATTGGCGCCTGCGATTGGGCCCACATTCGCTGGGTGGGTTTTGATGCATTATTCTTGGCGGATGTTATTCCTTTCAATTATGCCAATTTCCTTATTGGTCTTAGTCTTGGGATTTTTCACATTAAGAAAAGTTTTACCTACAAAAAAGGCACCGGTTGATTGGACATCTGCGGCGATGTCAATGGTCGGATTTGGGTCAATGCTGTTTGCTTTTTCTTCAGTAGGGACGTATTCATGGACGGATCCAATTGTCTACGGAACCTTGATCATTGGGATCGTGGTAGTGGGATTATTTATTATGCGATCTTTGAAAATTAAAAACCCGTTATTACAATTTAAGGTGTTTGAACATTCTGACTTTACTTTATCGGCGATTCTGGTATCCATTTCCAACATGTCGATGAATGGATTTACGCTGGTTTTACCTTTATATTTACAAACCATTCGGGGTGAATCACCATTAGTTTCTGGTTTAACTCTGTTACCAGGGGCAATTACAATTGGAGTAATGAACCCAATTACCGGTCGAATTTTTGATCGACTGGGTGCTCGAAATATGGCGATTGCCGGGATGTTCTTACTAACCCTAACAACTGCAGCCTTTATCCCGATCACGACTCAAACACCCATTTCTTATCTGGTTTGTTTGTATGCGGTCCGGATGTTCGGAATTTCAATGGTTATGATGCCAATTACGACGACGGGAATGAATGCATTACCGCTTCATTTGATTGGTGACGGGACCGTCGTGAATAATATGGCGCGTCAAGTATTTGCTTCAATGGGAACGGCTATCTTGGTTTCTGTCATGGCAAGTGTTACGTTAAATCACACACCATCATCAACGGTTGCCCATGCCACACCGGTTCTGTTTCAAAAATTATTGGTAGACGCAAACGTGCTGGGATTCCGATATGCCTTTCTAATTGCGACGTGTTTCGCGTTAATCGGTTTGGTACTAACTTTCTTCTTGAAAAAAGACACACGGGAGGAATATTAATATGATTGTTATTCTATTAATTGCTGGGGCTTTAATTTTCGCAATCAGCATGATTTTCATTCGGCCGGGTGTGAAAAAGCTTGTTTGGGTGTTTATCGGACTGATTTTAAGTGTGGGCAGCGTCGTTGTTTTAACGCTAAACTACAATACATTTCTAGGGATGAAAGAAGTTAGTAAAACGCAAACGTATCCACTGACTTCAAGTGTCCATGGCCAACATGTACTTTCATATCAGCAACTCGGAACCAAGAACGAACGAGTTTATTTTTATGCAACCAATCCATTGCAACAGAAATTAGCTAAAACTGATCCAAGTACTGGCAGTGTAAAAATCAAGCATAATTCAAAAATGAATCAGGTGAAAATTACCCGAGTTACGCGGGTTTATCGAAGTGAAGAAATGAAATTGCTCTTTAGCAATGGGGTTCCGAATCATCAGTTTGTCAGTCAAAACTATGAATTTAGATTAATGAGTGGCTGGAAATTGAAACAAGTTACAACTCAAGGTAAAAAAGGCTGAAATAATCGTGGTTGTAAAATATGACAGATGTGAATTAGGAGCCTAGAATAGAACTAAACTGAAGAAGGTTTAAGCCTTCTTTTTTTACGCACTCAGATTGAACCTGATCACAGTTTTGAAACGAACATACTTAATCAAAGAGGTAATCATGACAAAAAAAGCATCGAAATTAAATTTATTTGGTTTCTTTACATTAACGGCATCCATGTTGATGTCAGCGGATGAATATCCAGCATTTGCTCAATCGGGGTTACTGGCTGTATGCTATTTAGTTTTAGCCGGCGTATTTTGGTTTTTACCCGTGGCGCTTTGCTCAGCTGAAATGGCGACCATTGATGGTAATACACAAGGTGGGGTGTTTGCGTGGGTTAAGAACAGTCTTGGTACGAGATGGGGATTCTTAGCAGTCTTTTTCCAGTGGTTACAGATTACCGTCAACTTTATTACAATGATCTATTTCATTATCGGGGCGCTGTCCTACGTTTTAAATTTTCCAGCTTTGAATCATAATCCGCTGATAAAATGGGCGGCGTTTTTGGTGATTTATTGGGTGATGACCTTCATTCAATTGGGTGGGGTCGCCAAAACAGATAAATTAGTGAGCATTAGTTTTATGATTGGCATTATTTTGCCATCTGTTATTTTATTGATAATGGGAATTATGTATGTTTTAAAGACCGGTCATGTTCAGTTTGACGTGAGTCTTACTGATAATGTCCATACATTAGCGACTAATTTTTCAATTGGAACGATCGTGCCGTATATTTTAGCGTTTACGGGAATTGAAGCTTCGGCGTCATATATTAATGATCTTGATCGTCCGAGTCGTAATTATCCACTTTGTATGATTATTTTGGTTGGTTTTGCAATTCTGGTTGATTCACTAGGTGGCCTTTCCGTTGCAGCAGTGATTCCGGCGAACCATTTGACCTTAAATCAAGGTGTGATTCAGGCCGTTGCACAAATGATGAAAGTGACTTTTCCTGCTATTCAGTGGGGAGTTCGTGTGATTGGTATTTTAATGGCACTGGGGATGCTTGGCGAAATTAGTTCTTGGATCATTGGGCCAGTTAAATCCTTGTTTGTGACTGCAGAAGATGGTATCTTGCCTCATTATTTCATGCATGTTAATCATGACGGGGTACCGGTGCGTTTGATTATGGTACAAGGCATTGTTGTGACGCTGATTAGTGGTTTTTTAACCGTAGTCCTCAAAGGTAGTAATGATGCTTATCAAATGGCAATGGCGCTGACGGTAATGCTGTACATCGTGACCTACATTTTGATTTTTGTGGCATATATCCATCAAGAAAAGAATGCTCCGCAAATAAAACGAGGGTTTCAAATTCCTGGAGGAAAAGTTTTTCGTTATGTGGTTGCCAGCATTGGTTTGGTAACTTCAGTGGTTGTATTGGGGTCAACGTTTATTCCATCTACCAGTATCAAAACGATTTCACCACATTTATATACTTTACTCATGGTGTTATTTTTCGTGGTTGTGATTGGGATAACCGAATTAATTTATGAGGTCGGTATTCATCGGCACAAGAAACCAACTTATAATTTTACGATTCGACATCGCCGTCCTGAAGAGGTGGATAAGCATGTTTTTCTAAAGGGGCGTTATGAACATGTGTTGCAGCATGTTGAAAAAGATGTTTCCAAAAAGTTTGATCAAGAAGAAAAGAAGTTTGAAAAACGGTAAGAGTTCAAATTTATCTTTTAAATTTTTAAGAAAGTAACAAGAACTAAAGGTTGAAAGTACAAAAATGACTTCAGTTACTGATATTAAACGGTTTAGTTCACCCAAATCAAGTTAATTGCCGTTCTCCAGCTTACTTGGCCTGGAACGGGGTGGGCACGATTTGAAGCCAAGCAGGTCACTTGTCTTCAAATTCGACCTTTATCTAAGCAATAAATTGCTAAGATAAACGGACTAACATTAGTGGTGA
>NZ_JQBD01000105.1 GCF_001437255.1 Pediococcus damnosus
GTGAACGTAAGCGAATCATTGAGCGCCAGCAGCAAGGGATTGCCTTAGCTAAGCAGCAGGGGAAATATCATGGGCGCAAACCCCAATACACCCAAGACGATCCCCGCCTGCAGCATGCCTTTCAACTCTACCAAACCGGTATGAGTGACGCGGACATTGCCAGAACGACCGGCATTAAGCGGACCACCTTTATTCGTTACCGGAAAAAATTTAAGGTTCAAAGATGATATTATATGAGATAAGCTTATAATTAAGAGTAATTACATAAAGTTATCTTTAATTATGAGAACGAAAAGAACGAAAATATTGATCATATCTTACTGAAGCAGCTTAATGTTAAAGATCAGCAAATTGCAAATTTACAACAATCCTTAGATCAGCAGCAAAAATTACAGTTGGCGACTGTTGCAGAAAATCATCAATTAAAGGAACACGTGCGAGAATTAAATGACATGATTGAAACTTCTAAATTGGTTCAAAAACGACAAGAAAATGAAAATAAAGACAGCTTGTTGAATGGTAGTCTTAGTAATAGCCCGAAAAGAAATGACAAGCAAGCAAAAGAAAAAATTATTGAATCTAGCGATAATCCAAGAAAAACAAATAAAAGTAGAACTAATAGAAGCTGGTGGCATTTTTGGCGTTAGTTTAACAAAAGTAAATTATATGTTTAATTTTAAATCAAGAATAAGGGGAGATTATTACTATTGGCAAACACTGATTTATTTGAATATTCATCCAAAGTTGATTTACATTCTGAAGAGGATGTGAAAATGAAGGTAATTATGCCCTATCTAAAAAAATTGGGATATAGTGAAAAAGAAATGAGGTTTGAAAATCCTATAAAGGTTCAAGTTGGGCGAAAATCTGTAACCATATTTTCAGATATAGAAATTGTTATAAATGGTCGAACAGAAATTGTTATTGATACTAAAGAGCCAAAAAAGACTCTCAGCAAAAAAGATCTACTGCAATCATTATCATATGCTAAGCTGATTGAAACTCCGCCAGCACGATATGGCTTTGCTACAAATGGCATAGATCTGGTGGGAAGTGACACTATAATTGGTTCTGATATTTCCTCAATTCCGTCCAAAAATGAATTAATTGCATTAATTCAAAGTAAATCTGCTAGAATCCTTACAGATTTTGAAATTAGAGAAGTAAAAAGTACTTTATTAACCATCGTAGATGCAAAGGATCTATTTAAAGTCATAGCCGATTGTAAAAAAATAATTGAAAATCAAGCACTAATTCGTTCGGATCAATCTTTTAAAGAAATGACCAAGATATTATTAGTCAAAATGAACGAAGAACGCAGAGCAATAGTTGATAAATCGAAAAACAGATTGACAGTTAAATGGCTACATGACGCTGCTAAAATAAATAATAGTAAGATAAGCGAACTTGGTATTTTTAAAGAATTATTTAAAGAAGCAAAAGAACAGTATCCAGGTATTTATGCCAAAGGCGATGACAATTTTCTTATACAAAATAACGATGCATTATTACATGTCATAGGAAAGATTGAGCCTTATTCTTTCCTTGGAACGGGTGATGATATTAAGGGCGCTGTTTATGAAATATTTTTAAAGGCTACTTTAAGAGGAGAATTTGATCAATATTTTACGCCTCGGACTATTGTTGATTTTATCGTAGAGCTTGCTAATCCAACGTATAATGATGTTTTTGTAGATCCAGCAGCGGGATCTGGTGGCTTTTTAATTAAGGCTTTTACGCATGTAAATAAAGGATTAAAAGAAAGTCACTTGTCGGAAAACGCTTATGCTAAGGCTGAAAAGTATTTAGTTCAAAAAAACATATGGGGTCAAGAAGCAGATTACGATTTACATGTTCTCACAAAAATCAATTTAATTATGCATGGAGATGGGTGGAATAATATTTATCAAGGTGACTCGTTGAAAACTAATTTTTTGCCTGAAAATTTTTTTGATATTGTATTAGAAAATCCACCCTTCACAACTAAATATTTTGATGAAAATGTTTTAAAAAAATATGAACAAGGTATCGGACGTAAGTCTCAAGAATTAGATATTCTATTTGTGGAAAAATCCCTAAGACTTCTTAAACCTGGAGGAAGACTTTTTATTGTTCTACCAGAGGGATTATTAAATGTAAAAACATATAATCCATTTAGAAAGTGGCTATTGGAAAAAAGTTATTTATCTTCTAGTTTCTCTCTTCCGGCCGGTACCTTTCAGCCATTTGGCAGGTCTGCTTCAAAGACAGCAATTATTGAAGTTATAAAGAAGGGCCAAAATGTTAGCCAGCCTAAATATGTATTTGTTGGTAATTTAACAAATATTGGATATGATACAGGGAAATCTACATTCAAAGAGATTCCAGAAAATGACTTCCCTAAAGTTATTGAAAGTAGGAAAAATTACTTTAAAGGCATTAAAAAAGCTGGTAAAAGTGACGTTGCTTGGGTTAAATCAGAAGATGTTTCATCTGAACGTTTAGATGGACGTGAATATTTGAGTATTGTTAATCAAATATCTTCAAAAAGCACCATATCTTTAGGAGATTTATTCGATGTAGAACAACCATCTGAAAAGTTGATTTCAGAAGAAGAATATCAATATGTTCAAGTGCCTTATTTTTCGGATGAACATGGTGCTCTTCAGCGGGTAGACAACATTAAGGGTAAAAGTATAAATAGTTCATCACTAATAATGATACCTTCTAGGGGGATATACTTTACTAGAATTAATCCACGCAAAAGGCGTATTGGTGTTATCCCCTCGAGTATAAGGGGATCTATCTGCATATCTAATGAAGTTTATTTGCTTAGTTGGAAAAGTAATCCCTATCTTTCTGAAAATGAAAAATATTTAATTATTCCTATACTTAGATCAAAAAATATAACCCAAAGCATACTCTTAAAATCCACTGGTTCTTCTTCATCGAGGGCAAGAATTAGTAAAGATTCTTTGAAAGAAATACAAATACCAATTCAAATGCTAACTATGGAAAATAAAGAGAAAAAATCGAAGACTGTTTTAAATGCGGCCAACATGATATGGGAAGCAACTACTAAATTAAATAATTTGTTTAACTTGTAGCCCCTACGATTTTAAAATATAGAAAAGGAGATTTTTATTAGGGCTTATAACTATCAAAAAGCGTCTATAAAAGAGCGAGCATAGAATCATTGCTTGCTCTTTTTACGTTTCATCAGCATAATTATTTCGAAATCAGAAGGGTATTTATAAAATTTGGTGAACGTCTAAAAAATGCAAGAACAGAATTGAATCTTGCTCAAGAACGTAATTGATACAAGTAATTTTAACTAGAGGCTTTTGAACAATTGATCAAATTTTGAATTAAAAATTTTTATAAAAAGTGGTGAAACAATGAAAACAATTGCGCAAATAGCCAAGGAAATTGGTGTTAGCAAACAAGCTATCTACCAGTTTATTGACAAAGATTTTAAACGGAAATTTTCAACTGTTGATGGTTCGTTGAAAATAAACTCAAAGGGTCAAAAGCTTATAAAAGAGCATTTTGAAGTCGATAATTTAAACGAATCGTCAAGTGCTTTAAAATCCGCTTTAAACAATTCAACCCCCTTAATTGAGTATTTAAAAGATCAAATACAAGAGGATCGAAAACAATTAGATGACTATAAAGACCAAATCGAGCAACTGCATAAATTATTGGAAAAACAACAGGCATTACTAGAGCATGAACAACAATTACGTTTGGCGGATAAGAAAACTGAAGCTAAGCAAATTGAACAAAAAATTGTCAAAAAGAAACATTGGTGGCAATTTGGAAAGCACAGTTAAGTAGGCAAAGGATCACTTTTTGTAATGCAGTTAACTTCATTTGCAATTAAAATAACGCTTTTTGATTGTATTTTGTGCCTAATGTGGTATTCTTAATATACAAAATGCAATGCAGAATGAGGAGAGTGCCTTATGGATATTTTTAGCTTAGATTTAGGAAACAAACAGACAAAATTAAAAAGCAGCAAAGCTGAATATGTGCTGCCTTCAAGATATTTAAATCAAGCAGACATGCCGATGTCGGTTGGCAATTCTACAATGAATAATGACCTACACACTTATTCAGTCCCTTTTAGCGACGATAAGTACGTGTGGGGTCGAGATATTGACCGACTTCACCTTGACGAATATTTAGCGGATACAATCATGTATGGTGCTCGATACAATAGTGAAGCATTTAAATTACTAGCCAATTTTGCGCTGGGATTACTAGCAAGTGATTTCAAAGCGGCTAAAGATCAAGTTTTAGAAGTAGTCGTCACTGCTGGACTTCCAACTGGAGATTATGCTGACCAAGGACAATTAAAAGCTTTATTAAAAGTCTTAGAGGGCCAACACCAAGTTACTATTGACGATAAAATCGTGACGGTAAGAGTTCGTAAAGTTTATATTTTGCCCCAACCAATCGGCACCTTATATAACGAGCTATTAGATGGTGAGGGCTTTATCAAGAACAAAGATTTACTAGACGAAAAAGTTGGCATTGTTGATGTAGGTGGTGGCACAATTTTAATTGATACGATTTTAAACTTTGAGCTAAGTGGCAAAAACCGCCATCAATTTAATACCGGCGTAAATGATCTATATGAAGCCATTGCCAACGGGATTAATGGTGATACTAGCCTTTATCAATTAGAAAAAGATTTACGGCAAGGCAACCAGCAACATCATTGGAGTTATCGCTTTTCTAAAAATCGTCAAGATGATATTACTGATTTGGTTTGCAAGGAAATTGACCGGTTTACCCGGCGCTTAGTTGCTAATGTAACTTCAACGTTAAAGAACCTTAATAGTATTGATACTTTGTTCTTTACCGGTGGTGGAGCCAATTTGCTTAACCAAAAAATCTTGAATACTACTTTCACTAACGCAGTTATTGTTAAAAATACAGAAGTTGCTAATGTTAACGGCTTTTATAAGTACGGATTAAGTCAACAAGCTCAAAACGAAGGGAGCAAGTAATCATGGGAAAAGTTAAAACCTTGAACGTCCGACTAAATCCCGAGAAAATTGTCGACAAAGAAATCCTTGATTACTTTGATAAATCATTAATTCCTAAAACCACCCTTGTTAAAACCGCTTTAATTCACGAAATTGAACGGTTAAAGGCTCAAGGTGATCCTTATGTTAAAGATGAACTAAAAGCTCCAGAAGCACCTAAAAATGGCGTAGAAAAGCCTTCTAGTTCCAAAGAACGGTTGCAAGGAGGATTTAATGCATTTTCAGACAATGATATTTAGAAAGAGGGCCTTGTTATGGGAATTCCAATAAGTGTTATATTTTTGTTTGCCAGCCTCATTGTCTTTTGGATAATCCCAGCCATTGGAA
>NZ_JQBD01000106.1 GCF_001437255.1 Pediococcus damnosus
AAAACCTACATTTTTAAACTGCCCTTGACATTTGGCCATAATTTAAGTAATGTTCATCCTGTTTGGTCGATTGTAAGTTGTTATATACTTACTTGGATTCTAGCTTTTGCTTCCGCGTATCTATTGCACATTGGTTGGTTTTCAATTAAAAATAAAATTCACAGCTGATTTGAAGACAGCTAAAAGGCTTCTGACAAGATTTTGTCAGAAGCCTTTATTTTGTTTATTTAAGCAATGCTACCTTCAACACTCTCAATATCCTTTTTACCATCCATCTCGACGATTGCTTCAATGGCAGCCGTAATTCCGCGGACATCATCACTTAAACTCAATGCTGGTGTGTTTGGTCGGGTTGTGACTTGTTCCGGTAAAAATGGGATGTGCATAAATCCCGCTTTTAAATCATGAAATTCTTTATCAATCATATACTGAACCTGGTACATGATGTGATTACATACATATGTTCCAGCAGTAGTCGACACACTGCTTGGTAATCCAGCCTTACGAATTGCTTTGGCCATTGCCTTTACTGGTAATTCAGTGAAATAAGCGTTTTGGCCATCCTTATGAATTGGTGTGTTCAATGGTTGATAACCCGCATTATCCTTAATCCGACCATCGTCAAAGTTAATTGCTACTCGTTCCGGAGTGAGCCCATAGCGACCACCCGCTTGTCCAATATTTAAGACATAATCTGGTTGTTCTTTTACAATTACATCATGCGTAACTTCTGCACATTTACCAAAAATCGTCGGAATTTCCACTTTCACAATGTCTGCACCCGCAATTTTATCTGGCAACTTTTTCACTGCTTCAATAGCCGGGTTAATCTTATCATCGCCAAATGGGTCAAAACCTGTTACAAGAATTTTCATACTTTCTATCTCCATTTCTAAAAAGCTAATACATACATCAAAATTATTTGAATAATCAACATCGTAATCGCAATGGGCGCCTGTTGTTTGATCACGCCCAACGGATCTTTCATTTCCATTAAGGCTACTGGCAAAGTGTTAAAGTTAGCAGCCATTGGCGTTAACAATGTTCCGCAATAGCCTGATGTCATCCCCAAGGCAGCAACCACAACTGCAGCGCCTCCTTGAGCAACAACAAAGGGAATCCCAATTCCGGCGGTAATAACAGCAAAAGCTGCAAAAGCATTACCCATAATTACTGTGAAGACTGCCATTGCAACACAGTACAAGACTACGCCCAAAAGATGATTTCCTACAGGAAACACGCTTGAAATTGCTTTTGCGGTTACAGTTCCAACTCCAGAAGCTGTAAAAACCACTCCGAGGGTTGCTAATAATTGAGGCAGAATTCCAGCAGAACCAACCGAACGAACCATGCGCTGACTATCTTCATACACTGTTTTACCACCAGCTTTGGTTAACCACATAGCTACGATTAGTGAAACAATTGCAGCCACACCAATCCCGACCTGGCCACCAAATGGTGTAAATTGTGCAACCAAAATTGCAGTTACAGCAAGAATAATACTTGGCAAAAATATCCATCCACCTAAACGTTTTGCGGAAGCCTCTGACACTTCTTTGTTAAGTGATTTAATATGGCCGACTTTTACTTGCTTGAGTAACGACAGCGCCCCAATTACAAGTAATAAAGCTCCTACTACCGCATTAGGAAGCCATTGTCCAACTCCAAAAATAACAGCAAATATCAGCCAAAAAGTAGCGGTTCCCCAACGAGTAGAATTAGTTTTATCGCGTGCCGACTCAATAGACGCAATTAAAAAGGTTGCTCCGATCAACATGTAAAAGAATGTCAGAATATTATTAATTAAACTAGTCATTATTCTTTCCTTCTTTCAAAAGTTGACGGTCAAACATATGGTTATACCAGAATACTAAAACAATTGTGAGAACGGCTACTGGAATTGAATATAGGGCAATTCCGTTTGGAGATACTTTGTAGCCTAAAGATTTCATTGTGCTGGCCATCAACAAAACTCCAGCAGATGCCACGAATAAATTTTGAGAAAAAAAGTTACCAAAGTTTTCGGTGGCCGCTGATCGGGCCTTAATTCGATCAACTTGTTTATTTGTAAGCTTAGTCTCAACACTAGCAGCCGCTTGTGCCATTGGGTTAATTAATGGTCGAATGAACTGAACTTGCCCCTGTAAAGAAATACCAAACAAGGAAGCCGCTTCACGAATTAATAAATAAATATCAAAAATTCGTCCGGGAGTTAAATTCTGTAATTTTTGAATCAGACTAACTGCCGATTCCTTCAATCCGTGACGCTCAATAACTCCAATCATGGGTAACGTTAGAAAAAACAGCGAAACCATTCGATTGTCCATAAATCCCTGCCCTAAAATTTCTAGGAATTTTGTGAAATCGATTCCAGATGCCAATGCCGTTACGAGTGCGGAAATAATAACAACTGCAACGGTATCCAGCTTAAAAGCAAATCCTAGAATGATTACTAAGACTCCAATTAACTTTATGTACTCCATAGATGAAACCTCCTGTGATCAAATATTGATCATTTATATTTACATTAAAAGCTTATCATTTTATTTTAATCTTTTCAACCATAATATAATTTCAAATTTCAACTGTGACAAAAAAAGCAAACGGAATTTCGTTTGCCATGAAAAATAAGTAACTATTTTATTTGAACACCTTTTTTAAATACTTGCTTATCAGTTTGAGCAACAGCAGTAATGTATTGCGTTGGATCTTGATCTAAAACTAAAAAGTCAGCAAACTTACCACTTTCAATACTGCCATACCCTTCAGTTATATTTAATAATTCAGCCGCATATTTTGTAGCCCCAAACAAAGCTTGCGTAGGTGTGGCACCAGCTTTATTCACAAGTAACTCCATTTCCTCCCAAGTTCCTGTTTTAAAGCTATTAAATGGTGTACCTGCGTCAGTACCGACCACTACTTTTACACCCTTTTGAATTGCCATTGCAACATGCTCAAAAAAATCATGTTTAACAAGATCATTTTTTCGTGTCATATGGGCAGGCAGTGAATCTCGCCCGTATTTACTAATGCTTGCTGCGGCATTCAGAGTTGGTACCAAATAAACATTATTTTCTTTCATAAATTCAGCCTGTTTTTCATCAACGTAAATTCCGTGTTCAATTGAATCTACTCCAGCTTTTAATGCATTACCTATTCCTTTGTTTCCCTGGGCATGAGCTGCAACCCGTTTACTCTTATCATGTGCTTCTTCAACAGCAACTTTCATTTCTGCCATTGTCAGGGCGGTATCATTCACATTATCACCAGCAGACATTACACCACCAGTTGCCATGACTTTAATATTATCGGCACCTTCTTTAAATGCAGTGCGCACCGATTTACGCATTTCGTCCGGTGAATCAACCAGATACGACCAATTAATGTTTCCATCTTCGTCCTCACGAAAATCACCATGCCCACCTGTCATTGACATTGGTCGACCCGATGCAACAATTTCAGGAATCACCAAATCAAGCTGATCTCTTAGTTTCTTCAGTTTAATATCAACATTGAACGCACACCCACAGTCTCGAATATAGGTAACTCCAGAACCGATTAAATCACGAAGATTTTTAAGTGCTGTAACAGTTACCTCAGCCTCAGTTAAATACTCAAGCTTATTCGTTACAGGATTCATCATCATATGCGTATGTGCATTGATTAACCCCGGCATAACAAATTTTCCTTGTAAATTGACTTTCTTTTCATCAATGGATGCCGGTACATTTCCCACTCCAATTTGCTTAAATTTGCCATCTGCAACTTCAAACCATTGATTTTGCATTACTTCAGTATCTTTACCATTAAAAATATTTGCATTGTAAAATACAGTCATATCAGCTTTCTCCCCTTTTGCCTAAAGTTCCACTTTCACACCGCTCTTATATACGACTTTATCTATTTGTTGAACAGCCTTAACATCTACTAATGGATCTGCATCCAAAACCAGGAAATCAGCAAACTTATCATTATCCAATGTGCCATAATCACTATCGATCCGCATTAATTTGGCCGAAGTTAAACTTGTTGTTAAAGCATCAAAATTTGTTGCACCCTGCTCAACCATGAGCTGAAATTCCACGGCAGTCATTGTGAAATCGTTAAATGGTGTTCCGGCATCTGTTCCTAAAGTAATTTTTACACCCTTTTTCCATGCTTTCATAATATTTGCATATAAATCATCGAGTGCATCAGCAGCTTTTTTAATTTCCCAATCGGGAAGTTTACCAACCGCGTATTCAGGAATTGCCCAATCTGCAACAAACGTAGGAGTCAAATACGTACCTTGTTTTAACATTAATTCTGTTTCTTCATCGTTCACATAAAAACCATGTTCAATTGAATCAACACCAGCACTAATGGCATTTAAAATTCCAGGATTTCCTTCTGCATGCGCCGCAATAATTTTACCCTTATGATGCGTTTCTTCAACAGCGACTTTCATCTCTTCAACACTAAGTTGAGGATCATCCATGAAGTCTCCGGGAGTCATAACTCCACCAGTTGCCATCATTTTTACAGCCATCGTTCCTTTTTTCAAACCAGTTCGAACTGCCTTTCGCATTTCATCAGGAGAATCTACTAAATGGCCAAAATTAGGAAAATCACCATGTCCACCAGTCATCGTATAGGGACGACCTGAAGGCAAAATATCTGGCACGTTTTCAAGCTTTCCCTGTTTATGTAAGTTATTTAACGTAATATCAATATCGAAAGAACTACCACATTCTCTAATGTAAGTAACTCCTGATTTCAATAAATCATGTAAATTAGAAACCGCACGTACCGTTGTTTCAATAACATCGGAGCCGGTACCACCATCGCCAGTATTGGGATCCATAGTTATATGCGTATGAGCATTGATTAACCCGGGCATAACATATTTACCGTGAAGATCGACATTGTTTGCAGAATTTCGTTTTCCCCCATTGCCTACTTTTTCAATGCGCCCACTATCGTCATTAACCACAAACCAGGCATTCTTTTTTGTCTCGTTTGTCTTGCCATCAAATAGATTAAAATTAAAAAAAGTTGTTTTACTCAAATAAATCTCTCCTTCAAAAATTAGATTTTGGTTAAGAAAGCCTTAATTCTATTTTGCTTGATAGTCAACCCCTCCAGACATTTTGCATATATTTCTAAGTAAAAAATTAAAATTGACTTAGAAACAAGTTAGTAATATGATAATAACCATTCTAATTATTTAAGCCTTGTGGTGATAAGTCAAGTATG
>NZ_JQBD01000107.1 GCF_001437255.1 Pediococcus damnosus
TACTTGACTTATCACCACAAGGCTTATTTATGTTTATATTTCTATTTTACGCTAGTCTTTACGATTTGCATTAGAATATTGCTACAAATTTGGCTAGAGTGCCACTTTCTACCATAATGGATAGTCCGATTAAAATGTAAATGGCAGCCGTAATCCAACGACTATATTTTTCTAAGATCGCGGCGATGATTGGGACTTTAACCAAGCTATAGCCAGCAATAAAGAAGAGGGTCAGCATAACTAAAAAGGTAAACAAAACGATAATTAATGCAGATGGTGAAAGGGTCACAAAAAATGGGACATAGATACCAATATTGTCTGCCCCACAGGTTGCAATTGTGATTGTGGCCACGTTGATCATCAAGCTGCGTTGACTTGAAAGAGTTTTGTGGACGACCTTGTCGGTATCTTCTTCACCTTTGATTAAAAGCTTAAGGCCCATGAAAACAGGAATGATCCCAAGCAATCCTAAAATCCAGGTTTCCGGAACCAGATGTAAAATGAACGCCAAAATTATTGCCGATAATACTAAAATTCCTGTGCCTAATAAATCACCAAAATAAACTGCCAGGCGTTGCTTCCGAGATCTTGTCTGGCTGAAGATTAACATTAAAATGATTAAATAATCAATACTTGTCGAAACGTAGGCTGTCACACCTGATAAAATAATTCTTCCCATTGTGGAATTCCTTTCATGTGATGTAGAAGTCTGGTTTGCTATGATTCTTGCCAATCATTTATAAAAAGCCCAACAAATTACTATAAAGCAAGTAGGTTTGGATAACAAGGTGCCAAATAGATAAGTGACATAACTGAATAGTTTGAGGTGACTTTTGCTTTAATACGAATGTTTAATTTTATATACATTAAATAATGAATTAATTGATAATTAATGAATAAATATTTAAAAACATTGCATTATATAGCGTGCTAGTGTAATATAAATTCATTAAAAAGATTTAAAAAAATTAATTAGGAGTGATTTATATGGCAAACAAAAAAATAGTTTTAGCGTATTCAGGTGGGTTAGATACTTCGGTTGCGATTTCTTGGTTAAAGGATAAGGGCTACGATGTTGTGGCAACTTGTATCGATGTTGGCGAAGTTGGCAAAGATATGAACTTTATTAAAGAAAAGGCATTGAAACTCGGAGCTGTAGCATCTTACCAATTAGATTGTCGTGATGAGTTTGCCAAGGATTATGTGACAATCGCTTTGCAAGGACATACCTTATATGAAGGTGAATATCCTTTGGTCTCTGCGTTATCTCGTCCCTTAATTGCCAAAAAATTGGTTGAAGTTGCAAAAAAAGAGGGTGCCACCGCGATTGCACATGGGTGTACAGGAAAAGGTAACGATCAAGTTCGTTTCGAGGTTGCTATTCGTGCCTTAGCACCAGAAATTAAAATTGAAGCACCTGTTCGAGACTGGAAATGGTCACGAGAAGAAGAAATCAACTATGCTAAGAAAAATAATATTCCGGTTCCAATTGGTTTGGACAGTCCTTATTCGATTGATCAAAATCTGTGGGGTCGCGCGAATGAAGCCGGTGTTTTAGAGGATCCTTGGGTAACGCCACCAGCAGACGCCTATGACTTAACGAATGCGATTGAGGATACACCTAATGAGGCAAGCACCGTAAAAATTGAGTTTAAACACGGGGTGCCAGTTGCACTGAATAATCAAAAACTCAGTTTGGTAGATTTAATTGCCAAGTTGGATAAAATTGCTGGAAAACATGGCATTGGGCGTATTGATCATATTGAAAATCGGTTAGTTGGGATCAAATCTCGTGAAGTTTACGAAGCTCCTGCTGCTGAAGTGTTAATGAAGGCTCACAAAGCTCTAGAAGATTTAACTTTTGAACGTGACTTAGCGCATTTTAAGCCGATTATTGAACATGAATTAACGAACACTATTTATAATGGTTTGTGGTTCTCACCGCTGTTTAGTGCGCTAAAAGCATTCTTGAAAGCTACCCAACAAGTTGTGAATGGCACGATTCGGGTAAAACTGTTCAAAGGTAATGCAATTGTTGAAGGGCGGAAATCATCCAATTCTCTTTACGATAAAAATTTAGCGACTTACACATCTTCTGATACTTTTGATCAGGATGCAGCCGTGGGATTCATTAAGATTTGGGGATTACCAACGCAGGTTTATACACAAGTGCAGGAGAAAGCCAAGACAGATCAAGCAAAGGAGTAGCATATGGCAGAAAATCATCAATTATGGGGTGGCCGATTTACAGATGAACCTAGTGAGTATGTCCAAAGCTTCGGGGCGTCAATTAACTTTGATCAAAAAATGGCCGCCGAAGATTTGGAAGGTTCTTTAGCACACGTAGCCATGTTGAAACATACTGGAATTCTGAAGGACGATGAAGCCGATCAAATTACGGTAGGTTTACAGCAATTACAGAAAAAACTAGCTGCTGGTAAATTAAAATTTACGATTGAAAATGAAGATATTCATTTGAATTTGGAAAGTTTGCTTACCGAGGAGATTGGGCCAGTTGCTGGAAAGTTGCATACTGCGCGGAGCCGAAATGATCAAGTAGCGACGGACATGCACTTGTATTTGAAGAAACATTTACAAACTATTATGGATTTAATTGTTAAATTGCAAAAAGTAGTTGTGGCGAAGGCTGACGATAATGTTGAAACCTTGATGCCAGGCTATACTCATATGCAACATGCTCAGCCAATTTCGTATGGGCATTATTTAATGGCATATTACGAAATGTTCAAGCGGGATTATGATCGATTTGAGTTCAACCTTAAGCACACCGATATTTCGCCATTGGGAGCTGCAGCATTGGCAGGAACCACGTTTCCAATTGATCGAGAATATACTGCGACTCAGTTAGGGTTTACGGATGTTTATAAAAATAGCCTTGATGCAGTGAGTGATCGTGATTTTATTGTGGAGTTTCTTAGCAACTGTTCTCAACTGATGATGCATCTATCTCGTTTTTGCGAGGAAATTGTAATGTGGGATAGTCAAGAGTTCCACTATTTGGAATTATCTGATACTTACTCAACTGGTAGTTCGATCATGCCGCAAAAAAAGAATCCTGATATGGCTGAGTTGATTCGGGGGAAAACAGGACGTGTTTATGGTGATTTGATGGGATTGCTGACTGTGATGAAAGGTTTGCCATTAGCGTACAATAAGGATTTCCAAGAAGATAAAGAGGGAATGTTTGATGCGGTTGATACCGTTGAACAATCTTTAACCGTCTTTCGGGGAATGTTAGCCACGTTAACAGTCAAAACTGAAAATATGGCTTATGCAACCACACATGATTTTTCAAATGCAACTGAATTGGCGGACTATTTAGCCAGCAAAGGCTTACCATTCCGTCAAGCTCATGAATTGGTTGGTGAATTAGTACTTAAATGTATTAAGGAGCACAAATTTTTAAAAGATGTTTCTTTAGCCGACTATCAGAAACTTTCACCATTAATTGCGACTGATGTCTACCAAGCTTTGGATCCAAAAACGGCGGTTGAACGACGAACTTCATTGGGTGGAACTGGTTTTAGCCAAATTAAGAAACAAATTGCTGAGGCAAAATTAGCATTGAAATAAAATAGATATAGTAAAATAGTTGCTAACTGTTTAGAAGATTTAACGATTCTAAGCTAATATTGATCACGAATATTAGAGTTTGACATGGGTTTATTGTATTATAACGATATAAACATAATTTTAAAGCTAACATTTTGGTTAGCTTTTTTATTTTACTTTGAAGAAACGGAGGAATTGATTTTGAATATTAGAACGGTGAGTGAAAAATTTGAACTTTCACCAACCACGCTTCGTTATTATGAGGAAGTTGGTTTGATTCCACCAGTAAATCGTAATACTAGTGGATATCGCGATTATGATGAAATTGATTTAGAGTGGGTAAATTTTGCAAAATGTATGCGTGAGACTGGGATATCAATTGATGTTTTAAAGAAATATGCAGCCTTAGCCCAGCAAGGTGAACAAACGGAAGGGCAACGCAAGCAAATTTTGATTGAACAGCAGCACGTGTTAGAACAAAAAATGCAAACTCTGCGAGATACGCATGCTTTTCTTGATAATAAAATCGCAACCTATGAGCAACATGCTAAACAAATGGAACGAATTTTTAAAAATTAGAATAAAGGCCTTGCCTTCCAGTCGACTGGAAGGTTTATTCTTTTCTATGTTGATTAAAAAAGAAAGCAGGCATAGAAATGAAAAAAAATTCAAAGTTACAACAAAATTTCTCTTTAAATAATAAAATGACACTTCAAAATCATATTGTCATGTCACCAATGACAACTTGGTCTAGTAATGAGGATCAGACTGTATCAGATGCAGAAATTAAGTATTATGGTGCTCGTGCTAAAAGTGCCGGAATGGTGATTACTGGTTCAAGCCATGTACAAGAAAATGGCGTGGGTTTTGCAAATGAATTAGGGGTTTATGATGATCGATTTGTTCCAGGTCTAACAAAATTAGCGACGGCAATCAAAGCGGGTGGTGCTAGAGCGGTCTTACAATTGAATCATGCCGGTGATAAAGCCTTACCACAGTTTATTTCTAATCATGATGTCGTCAGTTCTAGTGCAGTTTCAGCATTACAAACAGCTTTTGCGCCCGCACAAACGCCACGAGCATTAACAGAATCAGAGATTTTACAAGTTATTCATGATTTTGGATTCGCAACAAAACGAGCTATTAAAGCCGGTTTTGATGGTGTCGAAATTCATGGTGCACATGGATTCTTAATTCAAAATTTTTTATCTCCACATTATAATCAACGCACTGATAAGTGGGGTGGCAATTTGAAAAACAGACTGCGGTTTGCCATGGCAGTTGTCGATGAAGTCCAAAAAGTTGTGTCAGAATATGCGGATTCTTCATTTATCATTGGTTACCGAATTACTTTGGAAGAACGTGAAGATGATGGATTGCGCTTGTCTGATACAGAAGCACTTATCAAAAAATTAATTAAAAAACAAATTGGTTATTTGCATCTTTCTTTGGGAAATGCCTTAACAAGTCATTCTCATTATGATGATAATTCTGAGCCGTTTATTCAACGAATTTCAAAGTTAGTTGGTATGTGTCAAGTTTTAGTAGGTTGTGCTTCTAATTAGATTTTATTTAAGCTTTTACC
>NZ_JQBD01000108.1 GCF_001437255.1 Pediococcus damnosus
CATAGTGCTTTGTACCATTCCCAAGCTCATGACTGGTACTTACACCTTCATTAGTTGGAATCAAACTAACTTTGCCTGTTGAAATGATCCCGTTATCTTTATCCTTAGCGATCAGATCGGCGATCTTTTCTTGTGCAGCCTTAGTTTCATCGGTTGTATGAATGGTGATTTCATAGTGCTTTGTACCATTCCCAAGCTCATGGCTGGTACTTACACCTTCATTGGTTGGAACTAAGCTAACTTTACCTGTTGAAATGATCCCTTTTTCTTTATCTTTAGCGATCAGATCGGCGATCTTTTCTTGTGCAGCCTTAGTTTCGTCGGCTGTATGAATGGTGATCTCATAGTGTTTTGTACCATTCCCTGTTTGCGGTTCGTCAGATGCTACAAAGAATGTCAATGTCTGATTTTCAAGACTATTGAATTTAAACTCCTTAGTAACTTCTTGCGCTGCACCATCTGTGTTAACGGTAAAGTGATAACCAGTTGGTACTGTTGCAGTATAACTTGAGCCTTCACCATGAAAGCCCTCCAGAGTCTCAGATGAAATCAATACCTGATTACCACCATTATCAACTGCAACATAGTTAATCTTTATGTTAGCTGTATTGGGCATGTAATTTACATTGACCGTTTCCACATCACTTGGTATTTCAGTTGTAGCACTTAATTCAACTGCAGGCACATAGTTATGCGTCGGTGTATAACCTAGAATATCTGGCGTATCAACCTGTGTATATGATTTATTAGGTATATACGTAACAGCTCCAGTAACCATATCAGTATCCGTTGTCCACGTGACCGTTTGTGATTCTTTGCTTGGCGTATTTTCACCAGCTCCAGAATAAGTAACCTCTGCAGTTGTCTTACCATTAAAGGTATCAGGGAGTACAGACGAATGGACGTGATTTAAATGGATAACAATAGGTGCATTATCACTAACATCAAATGTGTAATCGCCTGAAGTATCTTGACCAACGGCTAACTTGTAATTTTCTGAATTGGCAATACTAGCCTTCTTCCAGACTGTCGAACCAACTGTTGCATCCCAGGTTGCTGTGCCATCATTGCCACTAGTCAATTCCACCAAATCTCCAACTTGTTTGCCATTGTTATCATCATCAACATATTGAATATTAGTTACCCCCAGAGCAACGTATGTTAAATTGATATTTCTTAATTGTTGTAGGTTAAATGAAGTCCCAGTAGCTGCAGCAATAAACAATGATAAGCTATTACTGTCACCAATATAGTTAGAAACATCTTCGTTCCAGTTCTTACCATCGTAAGTTACTGTAAGCGACTTGGTAGTTCCATTGTATGAAACTGTAAAATCTTTAAACTGTCCATTAGGATCCTTAATTTCCTTTGTTAAGTCTTTAGTGCCATTCGTACCATCTTCAGTAATTGCCTTGTTTTTACCATTCACTAATTCAGTGTGAACAAAACCACCAAATGAACTTGAACTACTATTGAACCAATTATAATGATTATTATGATACTTTTGAGGATCAGCATCAAAATAGCCTGTATCCGCATTGTTAATTGGTTGGGAATCCCAATACGTATCAGCTTTCCATCCAAAAGCATTTTCAAGTCCACCGAAACCTAACGACCCACCGTCCATCCCGACTGCATCAGTATCTCCATCATGAAAACCTAGAGAAAGGCCATCAGCACCAGCTGGTTGGGATTTATTGCCTAAATTGATTTGTCCAGTAAGTGTAAAGCTTTGATCCGTTGAAATTTTGTTTTTCAGAGTTACATTTCCACTCTGATCTGGATTATCAGATGTAAAGGTAACTACCCCTTTATTGTAAGTAGCTGTCCCGTTCAATTTAAAATAATCCAAAAAATTATCAGCAGTAACTACAACGGTTCCCGCAGGTGCGGCAGCATCAGCGGCCTTAGTTTCTAAAGTTACTGGCTCTGTATAGTTAGCAAATGCATTTTGTACTGATTTAATTAACGTTGTTGAAGCATCATCTGGCAATGAAACAACCAACTTACCGTCATTCTTAGTAACCGCTGATACTCCGGTAGGTAATTCTGGAATTACAGTAGTTTTAGTTGTACTCTCCGCGCTATCTGAACGGCTCGTTACATTTACTTGTTTGCTTGAAGTAGCAGTACTAGTAGTTGATGCTACAGAAGAATTCGAACTGCTATTATTTGTAGCAACTACTGTGTTGTCAGTTGTTTCTGAGTTAGCTGGCTTTGTAGCTTCTGTGGGTGAACTTATCGACGCACTGGTGGCATCACTTACAGATGAGCTTTCAACAGCAGCCCTAGTAGCTGACGTGTCATTCTGTGCTTTACTAACTGTAGCTGCACTTTTAGCAGCTGATGAGGTACTCTCAGATGAAGTAGCTGTTTCATCAGTATTACTATTAACATCAACTTTCGAATTAGTTTTCTCACTGTCACTACTTGAGGTCGTTAAACTGGCCTTGGAATCTTGTGATGCAGCCTGACTGGTTACTGTGCTTTCGTCTGCTGACTTAACTGTGGCAGCATTAACAGACTTGGACATTGGTTTGAGAAAGTCCGATACCTAAGCTGAAAACCGCGATTCCAGCGTAAACCCATGCCTTACCTTTTTTATACATCTTATAATGAAGCTTCTTTTCGAAAAGATTGTTTTCCATTTTTGTTCTCCCCTATATATCCTTAAATCCTAGAATCAAGTGCTTACCTACCTAATAGTAAAAAAAATGCGCCGATTGTTATAAAACAACCTGTGGTTTAATATGATTGATTTAAATCAAATAATATTGTATACATTTCGTCAAAGTACAACAGCACACCATTTACAAATTTAGATCAAAAAAATGTGTACAATTTGCACATGCTTACGTATAAACTATTTATTATAAATATATATTAAAATATATCTATTCATCCATATTACCTCCTGATATTAGAAGAATCAACACCAAATATTAGAAAATTAAATAACTAGTATTTGCCTGGTGAATAGCTAAAACCAAAGTTTAATTATTTACTATTTTATTATCAATTAATGTTACTTCTGTAAAAATAATTCAATTTTTCAAAAAAAGTTTACTACATTTTGATTGTCTTAGTATTAAAAAAAGCAAAAAAAATAAGCAACCTTCTAACCGAAAATTGCTTACTTAAAATTACTATTAATCTAATTTAGATTTGTTTTGAACTTTCAACTTGTCGTTGAAGTCATAAACAACTGGTTCGCCAGTTGCCATTTCAAGATTCATAATATCTTCATCTGAAATGTTTTCGATGTACTTGCTTAAAGCACGTAATGAATTACCATGTGCAGCAATAACAACGTTCTTGCCATCTAACAACTTAGGAGCAATTTGGTCTTCCCAGAAAGGAATAACTCGTTCCAAAGTAACTTTAAGGTTTTCACCACCAGGAATCATCCGTGGATCTAAGTTAGCGTAACGACGATCATTTGCTGCTGAACCTTCAGCATCTTTATCCAACAATGGAGGCAAAGTATCGTATGAACGACGCCAGATATGAACCTGTTCGTCGCCCCACTTTTTAGCAGCTTCAGCTTTGTTTTGGCCTTGTAAAGCACCGTAATGACGTTCGTTTAAACGCCAAGTCTTAACTTCTGGAATCCAAAGTTGATCGGATTCTTCCAAAACATAATGCAAAGTCTTGATTGCACGAGTTAATACTGAAGTAAAAGCATAATCAAATTCAATGCCTTGTGCCTTGATTAACTTACCAGCATTTTTTGCTTGTTCAACGCCTTTTTCGCTCAAGTCAACGTCAACCCAACCAGTAAACTGGTTAGATAAATTCCATTCACTTTGACCATGACGGATTAATACTAATTTTGCCATAATGTATGAAAACCTCTTTCTTTTTTTAAGTTTACATTTGCTATTTTACACTAAATCACAAACTTTTGCAGTCTCTAACTAAACGTTTAAATTAAATTAATTATATATTTTTGGCCTACCTTATTGGTTGTTAGCCGCGTCAGTCACAGAAATGCCCTTTTGACCGGCTTCTTTGATCAAGTTACGGACATCCTGATCACTAAATTGACCAGCTCGATTACCTAATTCTTGGCGAGCTTTTGTGATTTGATCCTGACTAATCACTTTACCATTTAACTCCGTATCTTTTTTGGTGACCGTAAATTCATTACTCCCGGAATAATTGTTTGCCGCTTGTTGTTCAGAAGAACTCAAGTTAGGCTTTGGCAAGCTAGACACACTACCATTTCCTGCTGCTTGGCTCGTACCATTTGTACTACTTTCACTTGCAGCCGCATTACTCTGTGATGAGGACCTATTGTCAGCAACATCCGGTATTACTGTTTGTGCTAACCCAGTTTTGTTACTCTTTTGCAGCGCCCTAGCAGCTTTCCAAATTGAAGTATAATACCCCTTCTTAAATTCCTTGGTATTGAATAAAGTATCTAATTGTTCATTTGAAAGTTCAAACGACTGCGCTTGATTTAACTCACGCGCGTAATCTAACGTTTTATTGTATTTTGTCACATTTTTTTGAACAACTTCAATTTCTTTAATTTGTTGATGCGCCCGATCATTTAATACTTCCGAACCGTTGTGAATCGTATACACTTGCTGGAAAGTTCGTTTTGAAGCTGAGAAATGATGGTTTTCGAGCTGATCCATTCCATTTACAAACGTTTTTGTTTGCTTCAAACGATGTGTGGCAGTCGGATCACTATTTCGGCGCGTCAAAGCCGATTGAAAATAGTTCTCTGCGGCCGTATAATTTTTATCTTTGATAGCTGCTGCCGCATTCTCCATCTCCAGATGATATTGTTTTTCAATCGATTGGTGTCGTGAAAATGCATAGCCTCCAACTATTAAGATCACAACAAATGTCACAATTACCCATGCCCATTTTCTCAAACGTGCCACCCCCTACTATTATGTTTAACTCCAACTTGAAACGTATTTAATTATATCATGTTAACAGCTTGAAAATCTTTTTTCCAGTTTCGAAAAAAACGTTAGTGTAAGGTTTTCCTAGATGGTCA
>NZ_JQBD01000109.1 GCF_001437255.1 Pediococcus damnosus
CACCAATACGATTTGACAGAGACCCAAAAAACAGACGTCAACAAGCGTCTGTTCCAGTATATCACTCAGCATTCATATCGATTGAATTATTTTTGGGGGGATCTACTACAGCTTTCCTCTTCAAAAGAAAGTACACAAATATCATTAGAATAAATAAAGCCGTGATAAACGCTCCAATTAATTTACCAGGTGTTCTATAAACTAATTTCAGATTCACTACATTTTTGTGCTTATTTGGAACAACTCCTATAAATGCATTATTCACTTTAATAATTTTTGCATTTTTCTTATCAATAGTCGCTTTCCAACCTTTAGAGTATGGAATTGTAGTTTCAATTATGCCACTGCTTTTTGTTTTAATTCTAGTATTTAAACCATTGTTAAAGTAGCTAACCTTTTTATTTGATTTTGTTAACTTAGAAAACTTCTTTGTGAGTGAATGGGCATCAAGTTGAATCATTTTAATGCGGAATTTGTACTTACCGGGTTTTTCAAAACGGAGAGTAATATAATCGTTTTTGTTTTGAACGCCACCCATATTCACAACACCGGTAGTTATTTTTTTATAAAAGCTTAATCCTCCAGGATCATTAAAACCCGGCTGCGCTAATCTCTCTCTTTTGTTATTCATTGAGAACAACATGGACCAGGTATTCCTGTCACTACTTGAATTGTTAATGATATTTCCAAAGTTTTGATATCTTTTTAGGACTGATCTTTTCCCAGGTTCATAAGGCTCAAAACTTATCTTCGAAATATCCAAGTGCAATTCATTTTGCTGTTGCAACAAGCCTTTAGGCAATCTTAATTTCAAACTAGTATTACTCTTATTTGTATTATACGATATAACATTGGTTTTATTTTTGGAAAAGGAAACTACCTTGCTTTTTCTTTTGGCGGTTCCAAATTGGTGTAATACTGTTCCACCATTATTTGAGATCGATCCATGCTTCAAATCAGCAGGATCATTCACAGCTGCTGTGTACGCTAACCCAGCTTCTTTTACAGAAGGTAATTCTTTATTATAGGAATGCATATCTTGCAAATTTGACTGCCAAAAAGCTATCGGTAAAGACGAAATAGATTTGTGAAAATATATATTTTTTTGATAAAAAGTTGCCTTTTGTTCATACCCGTTAATTGCATAATTTGGAGAATTATTTATATAATATTGAACGCCCAAATATCTTAATAAAGTACTTCGACTATCCAAATGAGTCAATGGAACTAAGTTAGTACCATTAAGTATTTGCATATCAGATCCAAAATTAGTCAAGCTTTTGCTCTGAATTGAATAATAAGAGTTAATATAGCTGTATGGAGAGACAAGAGAGGCATTTTGCGAAATTACAGAAATTGGTGATTTCACGCCAATCGCCGACATCACCCTAGTATTAGTTTTTACATTTTTTTGATTATTATAGAATGGATTTCTTATAGACATTTTAGCCTGTCTAAATGGTAATAATTCTCTGCTTAGATTTCTTCCTCTGGGGTAAAAACTAAAAGATATCCAAATAATCGAATTAAGCATAACAACAAGGATGAATATTCTCGACCATTTTTTTCCAATATGATTTTTCATCAAGAGTATTAACAAAAGAACAAATAAAAATGCCAATGACAAAATATCTGCTGTCGCAGTTCCAAGTATTGAATCCACTAACGCAACATAAAAAGAAACTATCACACATGAATAGAACCAAAGTTTCTTTTCTTTATCACTAATTTTTGATAAATCGTCGATAAAAAATACAACTGATAATGCAAACGGAAATGTTAATAGGAAGGTCCAACGATTTGACGGAAGCGAAAATCCATTAAATATTGAAGCGAACACCGGTAATAAGAGCATTACTGTAGCAGCTATATAAATACATACGAGTTCTCTATATTTCCTGTAGTTAAAGATAACATGAACTATTGCAATGAAAACTAATGAGCTCCCTATTGAAGTGAGCCAAAATAAGTTAAATTTATTCCCACCAATAAGCAAACTCGGCAAATTTAAATAATAGCTCAAAGGATATTTTATGAGTTTAAAAATTCCAGATATACCCTCGGATCTTCCGGAATTTAACATACCAATCAATTCAGGGATAACCAGCCACGCCGATAAACCTACGCCCAGTATGGACGCACCACTAAATCTAGCAAGAATTGTAAACGATTCTTTTTTTATTTTTTGGAAATTTATTGCATAAAGCAGTATTACATATAGAAGTCCTCCAGTAACAAACATATATGCAAAATACAGATTATTTAATAGTATGAGCATGACAGTTAAAGCAAAAGGCATAATTTGTTTGCTAAAAAACAAAAGATTAATACTGTAAACAAATATTGGTAATAATATTAATATATTCAGAAAGAAAGGCTGATATGTTACCGAAAACAAAGCAAATCCACTAGATATATAGCAAATTGTGCCTGCCAGAGTGCTCACAAGTTTTCGATGTCCCATTTTCCATGAAATAATAAGAAAACTCAGACCAACAAAATACAACCTCAAAAGACTAACTATCTGAAAGCCTTTCACAAAAAATCTAGTCGGAAATAACGCGGTTATGTATGCAAACGGATCCCCCATAACATAAAATCCGAAGTGCTGAATTATATCTCCCCCAAGACCAATTTTCCAAGACCAATATTGAGGGTGTAAGGGATCCTTAAAAAAACGTAAAAGTAATTTGTGAAGTTCGTAATTTATTGGCACATGTTGTTGAATGACGTCATGATTTGAGAGTAAAGAAAGACCCAAAAAATAGAAAATTCCATAAGTCAATCCGATAATGATTAGAAAAACTAATGTATATTTCCAAAAAATTCCCTTTTTGGCTCTTCTATCTTCAGAATGCATCTTTTACCTCCAAGAAACTAATCTATTTAAATTGTTGCGCCTTGTTCTGAGTCTTTGTGTAAGTTGGATGCATAAGTACACTAGGATCAGAAATACTCTTTGTAATGGAATGACCTGAAACAGTCACAAGAGCAAAGAACACCATTATAACAGCAGCAACACCAATCAGCCACTTGGTTAGAGTGGTCATCTTAGTCGGTAAAACTTCTGAATAAAAGTTTTTATGAACTTTGCGTGCAGCCTCATGCTCACTAGTACCATGATCTTCTTGCTCTTTTTGTACTATTGACTTTTCATAAGCATCAATATCAAAATCTAATTGTAATTGTTTTTTATCTTTTTGATATTTACTGCGTTCTGCTGATGTTACTTTTTTAAAATCTGAAGAAAACTTGCGATAGTCATTTACAGTTTTCTTAGTATCGCCAATTTCTCGTAACTCTCCAAAATGAATCCATGCTACACGATCACAAAGCATTTCAACCTGTTTAAGGGAATGACTTACAAAGACAATTGTTTTTCCTTCTTTTTTAAATTCTTGAATCTTTTTCAAACATTTTTGATAGAAAGTATCGTCACCAACTGACAAAGCTTCATCAATAATTAAAATATCAGGATTAATATGAACAGCAATCGCAAACCCTAAACGAGAGCGCATACCTGAAGAATAGTCCTTTACCGGCTGATTAATAAAATCTCCGATATCAGCGAACTCAATGATATCTTCCCGGACAGCAGCGATTTCTTCGAAAGTCAAGCCTTGCATCAATCCTTTAAGCCGAATGTTCTCTAATCCAGTTAAGCTCCATTTCAAACCAGCACTAATTGCTACAATTGAGGTATCACCCTTAACGTCAACAAATCCTGTTGTTTGCGGTATAATTCCTGAAATAATGTTGGATATTGTTGATTTTCCTGAACCATTAACACCAATAATTCCAAGTGCTTCTCCCTGATGAACCTCAAGACTAATTCCTTTAAGAGACCAAAAGTGAGGAACCTCATGACGCTTTTTAAGGCTAAAAAAAGTTTTTAATTTATCATTTTTGCTTTGATATAAATCATACTCTTTAGTAACATTTTCCAATTTGATTTTATAGTCTTCAGACATTATAAATTTTCTCCATTCTATCTAAATCAAATCCACGAAGTTTGCACGGAACTTGTTGTGCAAGAAAGTCCCAACAGCCATTACAATAAACACAAACATCCAAAATACTATTGTAATTGTCAGATTAGGTTCTTGCCAAACCCATCCACGATTTAGCATCGATTCACGCATTCCGTTAATAATGTAATAAAAAGGATTCAATTCAAGGATTCGAATTAAAATAGCAGGGAAATTAGATGTTGCAAAGTTAAAAAGTACCCCACTCATATAAAATAGCATCCGTAAAATAGACTGCAACGTAATTTGCCAATCACGAATTAAAACGGTAACGGTTGAATTGAAAATTCCTAACGCGTACATCAAAGCAATCATACAAACAAAATAATAAAGAAATTGAATCCAAGAAAACGTTGGCATCATATGGTTACAAAACATTAAGAAAATTGAAAAAGCAAGCATTGTCCAAAAACTGGCAAGATTACCCACAATCTTGATAGAAGGTAAAACGCTCACTGGAAATTTCATTTTCGAAACTAATCCAACTTGTTGATAGACACTTTTGGAAGCATCTAAAACCGTTTTATTCATATACAACCAAGGTGTAATTCCCAGGACCATCCAAGGCAAATATGGTACACCGGGCATTGGATCACCACGACGCAAGGCAACCCCAAACACTAAATAGTAAATTCCGATTTGAATTAGCGGATTCAAGAATTCCCATGCTAATCCTAAATAGTGACTTTGATAAGTTGCCTTATCATCAAATTTTGACATTCTTTGAATAATTTTGAAATTGGAAAATTGTTCAGAGATTATCTGAAACATCGTATGCATTATCCTAACCCCTTATTCTTTAATCGTTTCTTATTTCACATTCTGATAGTATAGTCGTTTAATTGAAAAGCGTCAATTTGTGTTTCAAAACGTATGTGTCAAGTTTTCCTAGGTGCCTTAT
>NZ_JQBD01000011.1 GCF_001437255.1 Pediococcus damnosus
TCTATTACCAACAACAGATATTGTAGAACCACTTTTTTTGTGTGAGGAGAGCCATTTTTATTTGGCTGATCGCGATTTTGTTTGAAATTGGCTATGGCTAACAAAAAAAGCGGCTGGTTTAAAAAGGCACACCCGGTGTGTTATACTTAGTTATCATGAACGGGGGATATTGAAATGGCAGATGAAAAAATGCAACTAGTCATTATAACCGGAATGAGTGGTGCTGGTAAAACAGTTGCTATGCAAAGCTTTGAAGATCTTGGCTTTTTTTGTGTAGATAATATGCCACCAGCGCTTTTACCTAAATTTTGGGAGTTAGTGAAAGAATCAGGGAAAATCAGTAAGGTGGCGTTAGTTGTCGACTTGCGATCACGTGCATTTTATGACCAAATTTTGCACATGCTTACAGATGAAGAATCAGAGACAGCTGCAATTGACTCACAAATTTTGTTTCTGGACACCTCGGATAAAGAGTTAATCTCACGATATAAGGAAACCCGTCGTTCACATCCATTAGCAATGGAAAGGCGCGTGGTTGATGGGGTCCGCAAAGAACGGGAATTATTAGCGCCAATTCGTACGAATGCCGAATATGTCATTGATACAACGACCATGACACCACGTGAATTGCGAGAGCAAATTTTTGAAAGCTTTGGGACTGATGGGGCAACCGGTAAATTTCATATCGAAGTTGTTTCCTTTGGATTTAAATATGGACTGCCAATTGATGCCGATATTGTCATGGATGTCCGGTTTTTACCCAATCCATATTATGTACCCGAATTAAAAAATAAGTCTGGCTTAGACGACGCGGTATACAAATACGTTATGGATCAGCCAGTTACTGAAAAATTCTATAAACATTTTATTTCATTATTAAAATATGTAATGCCAGGTTATCAAAAAGAGGGTAAATCAACAGTGACGATTGCGATCGGTTGTACAGGTGGGCAACATCGTTCGGTAGCCATTGCAAAGCGTGTTGCTGAGGACCTAGATAAAGACTATACAGTTCATATTCAACATCGTGACATGAACAAACGGAAGGAAACTGTGAATCGATCATGACAAAGAAATATTCAGCGAAAAATCGCCCTAAGTTTGTGGTAATTGGTGGCGGAACTGGGTTACCAGTTATTTTAAAAAGTCTAAAAAAACAGAATGCTGATATCACAGCGATTGTGACAGTTGCCGATGATGGCGGTTCTTCAGGTATTATTCGAAATTATGTTAACGTTGTGCCGCCTGGTGACATTCGTAATGTCCTTGTAGCACTTTCTGATTTACCTAAACTAGAACTGGATATTTTTCAGTATCGTTTTAAGAGCAATGATAGTTTTCTTTCTGGACATGCAATTGGTAATTTAATTATTGCTGCTTTGTCTGAAATGAAATCAGGAATTTTTGCTGCTGTTCAAGAGCTTTCTGAAATGATGAAAATTGATGGGCATGTTTATCCAGCTTCTGATGAACCACTTGTGTTACACGCCGAGTTTACTGATGGTGCTCAACTGGCCGGCGAGTCAGAGATTACTGCGGCTCATAAAACGATAAAGCGCGTTTGGGTAGAGCCAACTTCTTGGAATGCAAACGAAAAACCACATGCAGTTCAAGAGGCCATTGATGCCATTTTGGCTGCTGATGAAATTGTTCTGGGGCCAGGAAGCTTGTTTACAAGCATTTTACCTAATTTAATGATTTCTAATATTGGTGATGCTGTTTTAAAAACAAAGGCAGAAGTCGTTTATATTTGTAATATTATGACTCAAAAAGGCGAAACGGATAACTTTACTGATTCAGATCATGTGCGAGTTCTTAATGACCATTTAGGCCAAAACTTCGTTGATACTGTTTTGGTGAATAATGCTAAGGTACCAGATAATTATATGGACTATGAACGATATGATGAATATTCTACTCAGGTTCAACCTGATTTTCAGGGGTTAAGAGCTCAGAACTGTCGGGTAGTTTCTGATGATTTTCTTTGTTTAAGAGATCATGGGGCCTTTCATGATGGTGATCGGGTTGCTGAAGAATTGTTTAATGTGGCTGGAAGCCCCAAAACATGTGACTAGCCAATAATTAGAATAAGTATAGAAGGAAGGGATTTTCGTGTCTTATGCAAGTGAAGTAAAAAAAGAGCTAACCGGGATAAAAGTTCATCCCAAAAACGCTAAAGCTGAATTAATGGCTCTTATTCGAATGAATGGATCAATTAATTTAGTGCATCATCAGTTGGTTTTAAGTGTGCAGACCGAAAATCCTGCCATTGCGCGGCGAATTTATACTTTATTAAAAGATTTTTATTCTGTCGAAGGTGAACTGATTGTTCGTCGTAAAATGAAATTGAAGAAAAATAACTTGTATATTGTGCGATTGATGACCAATGCCCAAGCTATTTTGGAAGACTTATCGATTTTAACAGATGATTTTCAAATTAACGAAAAGGTACCAGATGGGCTGTTAACAAGTGAGGGTGAAGTTCGTTCTTACTTACGAGGGGCATTTTTAGCTGGAGGCTCAGTTAACAATCCCGAAACCAGTCGCTATCATCTAGAAATTTATTCTTTGTATGAAACACATAACGCAATGCTTACGGAATGGATGAATCGTTATAATTTGAATGCCCGCTCAACGGAACGCCGCAGTGGATATATCGTTTATCTAAAAGAAGCAGAACGAATTGCCGATTTCTTATCTTTAATTGGAGCGACAAACTCCATGCTAAAATTTGAGGATGTGCGTATCCTGCGTGATATGCGAAATTCTGTTAATCGCTTGGTAAATTGCGAGAATGCCAATTTGACGAAAGTAGCCGATGCTTCAAGTAAACAAATTAATAATATTAAATATATTGATGAAACGGTGGGAATTGGAAAACTGCCACCAAAATTGCAAGAAGTGGCACGAGTGAGGCTGGATAATCAGGAAGTTAGTTTGAAAGAATTGGGTGAACTAATTCCCAGTGGGGTTATTTCCAAGTCGGGAATAAACCATCGATTACGAAAATTAAATGAGTATGCAGATAAACTACGAGCTTAAGCTTGTGGATATAAAAAAAGGACAACGAGTTTAAACTCGTTGTCCNGTAGCTAAAGCTATTTCTTTAGATCGGCATTATTTTTCATAATTCCGTCAATCAAACCATAATCGACTGCTTCTTGAGCCGTTAAATAATGATCACGATCAGTATCGCGATTAATAACTTTTAATGGCTGACCAGAATTGTCAGATAAAATTTGGTTCAATTGTTTACGTGTCTTCAAAATTTCAGTTGCGACAATTTCAATTTCAGTTTGTTGACCTTGAGCACCACCAGATGGCTGATGAATGAGTACTTCTGAATGAGGTAAAGCAAAACGTTTGCCCTTTGTACCAGAAGAAGCCAAGACACTAGCCATAGATGCTGCCATTCCCATAACGATTGTTTGAACGTCAGATTTGATGAAGTTCATCGTATCGTAAATAGCAAGGCCGGCAGTTACAACACCACCAGGAGAATTAATGTAAAGATAGATATCTTTATCAGAATCCTGGGCGTCAAGAAATAAAAGCTGGGCAATAATTGAGTTAGCAACGTCATCATCGATGGCACCGGAAAGCATAATGATTCGATCCTTTAATAGACGGGAATAGATATCATAGGCACGTTCACCATGTGATGATTGTTCAATAACTGTTGGAACTAAGTTCATAACTTAGTAGCCTCCCTTTAAAATTAATTTTTATTTTATTAGTTCATCACTAATATAGTAATAGCTTAACTCCAAGGTCAAAAAAGGTCAAACAATTTTGCTTACGTTGAGAATTATCTTTTTATGAATTTGCGTAAGACCCTTTATAATTGGTTACGGAAGTGAATTGACAAGCAAATTTATAATACATCAAATGTACATGTGTTTGTAAAAAAGCAAAATAAAAAGACTGTAGTTAAGCAGTCTTGAAATTAGAATTTATAATCGGGATGGATCCAAAAATCAGCATCTATAAATTACAAATTGATTTGAATTGATATTGTTTGACATCTAATTGGTAGTGATTGATAATTAGAAGACTGTGAACGCCCTTTCAACAGGGCTGTGACAGCACTTATAGTAGCATTAAAACTATTACTAATAAATCAGGATACAAAAAAATGCGCCATGCGGGAGTCGAACCCGCGTCTCAAGAACCGGAATCTCACGTGCGATCCACTACACTAACGGCGCAAACTACTTTTTAATTTTACTGTATTCGCTTTGAAAAAACAAGTTATTAAAAAAGAGGTGGTTAACTTGGCTCTGCAACAAGGTCTTCATCAACATCAAAAACAGGCACAACGTTTAGCAATGACGCAGACTTTGCAACAATCAATTCAAATTCTTCAATACAATGTTGAAGAATTACAAGATTTTTTAAATCAAAAGGCTCTGGAAAACCCATTGATTGACGTGTCAACTAGTCGCGAAGACTTACCAATTGATTCTCGGCCAAGAGCATCCACTCAATCCAGTGATGAAAATTATATGAATCAGATTCCAGATGATACGCATCAGTCCTTATTTGAATATCTTTTGGACCAGATTCATCTCACACTGCGGGACACTCCGTTACGTAATTTAGTTTTATTTTTACTGGAATATATTGATCAAGACGGTTATTTAGAAATATCAACTGAAGATGCGATGGAAAAAACAGGTAGCAATAAGGTGGACGTGATTGATGCGGTTACCTTAATTCAACAATTAGATCCGCCGGGCGTTGGAGCAAAGGATTTACAGGAAAGCTTGCTTCTTCAGGCTGAGGACGATGACTGGGCGCCTGAAAATGCAATTACCATTTTGAAAGATAATTTTAATGAATTAGCAAATAAAAAATGGACACTAATTGCTAAGCAGCAAGGGATGACTTTGGCTGAAATTCAAGATGCTTTCGACTATATCCGTACGCTAACACCCAACCCAGGGGCTCGTTTTAGTGATGAGGGACCTCAGTATATTTTTCCCGATTTAATTGTAGAAAATGATGCAGGAAAATTAACTGTTCGAATGTCGCGATCAGCTAAACCAAGCGTTCATTTTCAACAGCACTATTTTCAAAAAATGTTGCAACGTAAAGACGAAAAAGTAACACGATATGTTAAAGATAAAAAGAAAGAGTTCGATTGGATTTCTAGAAGCCTTGAACAAAGGGAAAGCACAATTTTGCGTGTTGGGAAAGTCTTAGTGGAACATCAACAGGATTTCTTTCTTGAAAAAACAAAAGAATTGCGACCATTCTTGTTACAAGATGTTGCACTAAAATTGGGCTTGCATGAATCAACGATTAGTCGTGCTGTCAATGGAAAGTATTTGCAAACGCGATTTGGCACTTTTGAACTGAAATCATTTTTTAGTAGTGCAGTTGCCAAAACAGACGCTTCACCAGAGGGATTATCGGTAGACACGGTAAAGCAACTTCTCCAAAAATTTATTCATGAAGAAGATAAACAAAAACCATTATCGGATGCAAAAATCGTTAAACAATTAGCAGCTCGAAAGATTGAAGTCTCACGAAGGACAGTTGCAAAATATCGCGAAAGTTTAAATATTCCGTCTTCTTCAGCTAGAAAGCGGTATGAAGCGAATTAACTATAGCTAGATGGAAACGTTTGATAATGTCTAGTGGTTTGAGTTGCATTGAAGGACAGCTCCTGATATAATTCAATATGTAAGCGAGTGGTATACAACCGAAAAAGTCATTTGATTAGGTGTATGCCAATTATTTTGAATTAGTTGGGTCGTTCGGTGACACATATGGACGGCTTACGTCCCAATTGGAAGCAGAGAGATCATGCGAAACGAGATAAAATGGTTAGAAGCAATTGCACCAGATATGGTTGACGTTTTCTTAAAGCGTTTTTCAGTTCTGCGGTCAGTTGCACTAATGGCTCCCATTGGTCGACGAGCTTTAGCTGCTCATCTTAATATGAGTGAGCGTGTCTTACGAACGCATACAGATATGTTGAGAAAGCTGGGAATGATTCAAAGTTCTCCGGCAGGGATGATGTTGACTAGCGAAGGACAAGCTGCTTTGACCGGACTAAGTGCCATGGTTGACAGTATGTTGGGATTACAACAGTCCGAACGAGAGTTGGCACAAATCCTAAACATTGATCGTTGTTTTATCGTTTCTGGTGATAGTGATCGCCAAGATCGAGTTCTTGATGGAATGGGAACAATTCTGAACGATACACTTGCAAAATTGTTACCAGAGGGTAATAATGTAATAGTAGTGATGGGCGGAAATACAATGGCACAAGTTGCTAAAGAATTTTCCCCAGAATTATCCAATAAAAGACAACTTACTTTTGTTCCTGGACGTGGTGGTATGGGTCAGTCGCTTGCAATGCAGGCGAATACAGTTTGCTCGATTATGGCAGAGCGTACACATGGTGAAAGCCAATCAATGTATGTGCCAGAAAAATTGAGTCAGAAAAGCTATCAACCATTATTAGAGGAGCCAAGTGTTCAATTAGTTTTGGGACTTATTAAGCAGAGTAATGTTGTGATTCATGGGATTGGTCGCGCCGATGAAATGGCTGAGCGCCGGGAAGTAGATCCAAAGATTCTGCATCTTTTAAAAGATAAGAATGCAGTTGGTGAAGCTTTTGGTTGTTTCTATAATCAGCAAGGTGAGATCGTCTATCGGGTACCTCGAATTGGATTGCAATTTGAGCGTATCAATTCAATCGATCATGTTTTTGCAGTTGCAGGTGGGCATACAAAAGCTCAAGCAATTCGCTCTTACATGAATTTAGCACCTCAACAAACCTATTTGGTTACTGATGAGGGTGCTGCAAACTTGATTTTAAAAAAGTAATGTTTTTAACATCACTTTTTAAAATAAAATATATTTTTTTTGATTCCTAAAGGAGGAAATCTTAGTATGACTGTAAAGATTGGTATTAATGGTTTTGGACGTATCGGTCGTTTAGCTTTCCGTCGGATCTATGAATTAGGCGCAAAGTCAAATGATATTGAAGTTGTGGCTATCAATGATTTGACAAGTCCAGCAATGTTGGCACATTTATTGAAGTATGACTCAACACATGGCACTTTCCCTGGTGAGGTTAGCGCGACAGATGACTCCATCATTGTTGATGGCAAGAAATACCGTGTTTACGCAGAACCTAAAGCACAGGATATTCCATGGGTTAAAGCTGATGGTGTTGATTTTGTTCTTGAATGTACAGGTTTCTATACATCAAAAGCAAAGGCACAAGCTCATTTGGATGCCGGCGCAAAACGTGTTCTGATTTCTGCTCCTGCTGGTAATGATCTTAAGACTGTTGTTTACAACGTTAATGATGACGTTTTAACTGCAGATGACAAGATTGTTTCTGCTGGCTCATGTACAACAAACTGTTTAGCACCTATGGCTTACTTCTTAAACCAAGAATTTGGTATTAAAGTAGGTACAATGACAACAATCCATGCTTACACAAGTACACAAATGTTACTTGATGGCCCAGTTCGTGGTGGAAACTTACGTGCTGCTCGTGCTGCTGGTGTTAACACTATTCCTCATTCAACTGGTGCTGCTAAAGCTATTGGTCTTGTAATTCCAGAATTAGTTGGTAAATTACAAGGACATGCACAACGTGTCGGTGTTGTTGATGGTTCATTAACAGAATTAGTTGCAATCTTAGGTAAGAATGTTACAGCTGACGAAGTTAATGCTGCAATGAAGAAACATACAGAAAACAACGAATCATTTGGTTACAACGAAGACGAAATCGTATCTAGTGACGTTATCGGCACAACATACGGTTCAATCTTTGACCCAACACAAACTGAAGTTACAAGCGCTGGAGACAATCAATTAGTTAAAACTGTTGCTTGGTACGACAACGAATATGGCTTCACTTGCCAAATGGTACGTACTTTATTGAAGTTTGCTACTCTCTAGGATTAAATTAATCTTTAAGTTTGCAGATTTCAAAACCGTCTAACGGTTTAAGGCGGAGGGAGGCAAACTTCCTCCGTCTTTTTTTATTGATAATACATTAATTTCTTAAATTAGGAGGAATAACTTTGGCTAAATTAACAGTTTCTGATTTAGATGTTAAAGATAAAAAAGTTTTAATGCGTGTGGACTTTAATGTTCCCGTTAAAAATGGTGTGATTGGTGACGACAACCGAATCGTTGCTGCATTACCAACAATCAAATACATCATCGAACATGATGGTAAAGCAATCTTGTTCTCACATCTTGGCCGTGTTAAAACGGAAGATGATAAAAAGGCTTTAACAATGCGTCCAGTTGCTCAACGTTTGTCTGATCTTTTAGGCAAGCCAGTTACTTTTGTGCCTGCAACCCGTGGCAAACAATTGGAAGATGCTATTGCTGATATGAAAGACGGAGATGTTCTCTTATTTGAAAACACTCGTTTTGAAGATCTTGATGGCAAAAAAGAAAGTGGCAACGACCAAGAACTTGGCCAATATTGGGCTTCACTTGGCGACGAGTTTGTAAATGATGCTTTTGGTACTGCTCATCGTTCACACGCTTCTAACGTGGGAATCGCTACAGCTATGAAAGCAGCTAACAAACCTGTTGCTGCCGGATTCTTGATGGAAAAGGAAATTAAATTCCTTGGAAATGCTGTTGATAATCCAAAGCACCCATTTGTTGCTATCTTAGGTGGTGCTAAGGTTTCTGATAAGATTGGTGTCATTGATCATTTACTTGATAAAGCTGATAAAGTTATTATCGGTGGTGGTATGACATATACATTCTATGCTGCTAAAGGCATGAAGATTGGTACTTCACTTGTTGAAAAAGACAAAGTTGGACTAGCAAAAGAAATCTTGGACAAAGCTGGTGACAAGATTGTGTTACCATCTGACAGTGTTGTTGCTGAAAAATTCGATAACGATGTTCCTCATAAAGTAGTTGAAGGAGATATTCCTGATGGCTATATGGCACTTGATATCGGACCTAAGTCAATTAAAGAATTTGAAGATGTTTTAAAAGATGCTAAGACGGTTGTTTGGAATGGACCAATGGGTGTATTCGAAATGAGCAACTATGCTGAAGGAACTCTTGAAATTGGTAAGTTCTTAGGTACATTAACTGATGCAACCACAATTGTTGGTGGTGGTGATTCAACTGCTGCTGTTAAACAACTTGGCGTTGGCGATAAGTTAACTCATATTTCTACTGGTGGTGGTGCTTCACTTGAGTACCTCGAAGGTAAGGAATTACCAGGAATTGCTGCAATTTCAAACAAATAAGCTTCACAACAGGATTGAATTGAATTTCAATTCTTTTCTGCTGTCTGAAAAGAATTTGTTATAAATGAAAGGAAGTATTATTTTGCGTACACCAATTATTGCTGGAAATTGGAAAATGAACAAGAACCCTAAAGAAACAACTGAATTTGTTAATGCTGTTAAGGATCAACTTCCTGAAAGTAGCAAAGTAGAATCTGTTATCGGTGCTCCTGCCGTTGATTTACAAGCTTTGTTAGATGCAGCTAAGGGTACAAACCTTAAAGTAGCTGCTGAAAACTGCTACTTTGAAGATGAAGGTGCTTTTACTGGTGAAACTTCACCAAAAGTGCTTTCTGAAATGGGCGTTGATTATGTTATTATTGGTCATTCAGAACGTCGTCAATACTTTGGCGAAACAGATGAAGACATCAATAAAAAAGCTAAGGCAGTTTTTGCTAACAATATGTTACCAATCATTTGCTGTGGTGAAACTTTAGACCAACGTGAAGCTGGTCAAACCAATGAGTGGGTTTCAGGCCAAATCACAAATGCACTTAAAGGTTTATCTGCAGATCAAGTGGCTTCACTTGTAATTGCTTACGAACCAATCTGGGCAATTGGAACTGGTAAAACAGCTTCAAGTGATCAAGCTCAAGAAGTCGTTCACGTCCTTCGTGAAACTGTTGCTAAGTTATATGACCAAACAACAGCTTCTAAAGTTCGTATTCAATACGGTGGCAGTGTTAAACCTGCTAACGTTAAAGAATTAATGAGCAAAGAAGACATCGATGGCGGTTTAGTCGGTGGTGCAAGTATGGTTCCT
The DNA here is from genome assembly GCF_001437255.1 of Pediococcus damnosus. Taxonomy (GTDB): domain Bacteria; phylum Bacillota; class Bacilli; order Lactobacillales; family Lactobacillaceae; genus Pediococcus; species Pediococcus damnosus. The sequence goes on from NZ_JQBD01000011.1 coordinate 10,060, forward strand.
GAATCATTCTTGGAATTGGTTAACTTTAACGCTTAATTTTTAGGCGGAAGTGTAATACAATTGAGTTGTAACAGAATTTATTAAATTTAGTGAGGAAAAATTACAATATGTCACTTATTACTGATATTTATGCACGTCAGGTTTTAGATTCACGTGGTAACCCAACTGTTGAAGTTGAATTATATACAGAAGATGGCGGTTTCGGCCGTGGTATCGTTCCTTCTGGTGCTTCAACTGGTGAACATGAAGCTGTTGAGCTTCGTGATGGCGACAAGAGCAAGTTCATGGGCCAAGGCGTAACCAAGGCTGTTGACAATGTTAACAAGTTGATCGCTAAGAAGATCGTTGGTTATGAAGTAACTGACCAATTAGCTATCGACAAGGCTATGATCGACCTTGATGGTACTCCTAACAAAGCTAAGTTAGGTGCAAATGCAATTCTTGGTGTTTCTTTGGCTGCTGCTCGTGCTGCTGCTGATGAACTCCAGGTTCCTTTGTACAATTACTTGGGTGGATTCAATGCTCATGTTTTACCAACACCAATGATGAACGTTATTAATGGTGGTAAACATGCAAACAATGATGTTGACTTCCAAGAATTCATGATTATGCCTGTTGGTGCTCCAACAATTACAGAAGCAATTCGTTGGTGTTCAGAAACATTCCATAACTTGAAGAACCTTTTGAACGAAAAAGGCTACTCAACAGCTGTTGGTGATGAAGGTGGATTTGCTCCTGACTTGAAGAACAATGAGGAACCATTCGAAATCCTTGTTGAAGCTATCAAGCGTGCTGGTTACAAACCAGGCAAGGACATTGCAATTGCCTTTGATTGTGCTGCATCTGAATTTTACAATGCAGATACAAAGAAGTATGACTTAAAGGGTGACGGCAAGTCATATACTGCTTCAGAATTTGTTGACTTACTTGATGGTATCGTTGAAAAGTACCCAGTTGTTTCTATCGAAGATCCTTTGGATGAAAACGAATGGGAAGACTGGAAGATGGCTACTGACAAACTTGGCAAGAAAGTTCAAATCGTTGGTGACGATTTATTCGTTACAAACACAGACTACCTTGCTAAAGGTATCAAGATGGGCGTTGGTAATGCTATCTTGATCAAGTTGAACCAAATTGGTACATTAACAGAAACTGTTAATGCTATCGAAATGGCAAAAGAAGCTGGCTATACAGCAATCGTTTCTCATCGTTCTGGTGAAACAGAAGATACAACCATTGCTGACTTAGTTGTTGCTTTAAATGCTGGTCAAATTAAGACTGGTTCAATGAGTCGTACAGAGCGAATTGCTAAATATAACCAATTGATGCGTATTGAAGATCAATTAGGTGAAGTTGCAGATTACAAGGGTATCAAATCATTCTACAACTTGAGCGAACAAGCACGTAACGCAATTACAAACAAGTAATTTTACGTTTATAAATAAGTTCGTTAAGAGTCATTCGGGTTATTCTGGATGGCTCTTTTTTGTGCTGCGTGTTATCTTAAAAAAGAGTAAAATGATGGTAATTAATACTTAAGATTAGGGCTTTTATACATCAAATGGTTTGCCACCGTTTAGTTTTTGATAATCGGCAACAAGCAGTTTTAATGATTGATCATGATGGATTTTCTCTTTTTATAAAAAAGTGTGGTTTCATTTTCACATAATGGAGAAATTTTGTAGTAACGGTGGTTCAAGTCCGTTTTGGATGTGTATAAACAAAAAATCGGATTTGCTATCTGATTAGTTACTGGGCCGATTTAAAAATAAAAACGAGGTTATACAAATGTCAAAAAGTTATATTTTGGCCATTGATGAAGGGACTACAAGTACACGAGCCATTATTTTTGATCATGCTGGTCAAAAAGTGGTTGAGGCTCAGAAAGAAATTTCACAAAAGTTTCCTAATCCTGGCTGGGTGGAACATGATGCAAATGAAATTTGGGATGCCGTGTTATCAACAATTGCGGACGCGCTAATTAAATCACGGATCCAACCATCGCAAATTAAAGGAATTGGAATTACAAATCAACGTGAAACAACTGTAATCTGGGATAAGAAAACTGGGTTGCCAATTTATAATGCGATCGTCTGGCAATCACGACAGACGGCTGATATTGCTAATGAGTTGATTTTGGCGGGATATCAAAAAGAGATTCATGAAAAAACTGGTTTAATTGTGGACGCTTATTTTTCTGCAACGAAAATTCGTTGGATTTTAGATCGTGTGCCCAATGCGCAAAAACGTGCAGAAAATGGCGAGTTGTTATTTGGAACGATTGATACCTGGTTAGTTTGGAAACTTACTGGCGGAGCTGTGCATGTTACGGATTATTCCAATGCCAGTCGAACAATGCTATATAATATTTATGACCTTAAATGGGATACCGACATTTTGCAGCTTTTAAATATCCCCAAAACTATGTTACCGAAAGTAAAACCCAATTCTGGTATTTATGGCTATACAAGGGATTATCACTTTTATGGAAGTGAAGTCCCTATTTCTGGAATGGCTGGTGATCAGCAGGCTGCCTTGTTTGGGCAAATGGCTTTTGAACCAGGGATGGTCAAAAATACATACGGGACTGGGGCCTTTGTTGTGATGAATACAGGCACTAAACCACAGTTATCTGATCATAATTTACTGACCACAATTGCTTACGGAATAAATAATCAAGTTTACTATGCATTGGAAGGGAGCATTTTTGTTGCGGGATCGGCCATTCAATGGTTGCGCGACGGCATGCAATTATTAAAAACTTCGGAAGAATCGGAGCAAGCCGCACTTAATTCAAAGGACCATAACGAAATTTATGTGGTACCGGCGTTTACTGGACTGGGGGCGCCGTATTGGGATTCTGTCACGAGAGGATCTGTGTTTGGAATCACGAGAGGAACAACCAAAAATGATTTTATTAAAGCCACGCTGCAGTCATTGGCTTATCAATCACGAGATGTTGTTGATACAATGAAGCAAGATGCCGGGATTGAGATTCCGATGCTTAAAGTGGACGGAGGCGCTTCTCATAACAACTATCTGATGCAATTTCAGGCTGATATTTTAGGGATTGAGATTGATCGAGCGGCAGATCTTGAAACTACTTCATTGGGTGCAGCGTTTTTGGCGGGTCTGGGCGTTGGTTTTTGGAAAGATATTGGGGATATTAAAACTATTTATCAAAGTGGTCAGAGCTTTTTACCGAAAATGAATTCAGAAGAGCGTGAAAATTTGTATTCTGGCTGGCAAGAGGCCGTACAAGCTGCTCGGATGTTTAAACACCAGCCGTATCGAAAAAAATAAATTATAAATAAAGTTAAGCCAAACATACGTAGTTAATTGGCTTAACCTTTTTTTAATTAAAGTATTTTCGTGCTAAACTAAACAGTGATGTTTTAAAATTTATAAAAATGAGAAGTGAAATGATATGCAATGGCAAGCCCAGCCAACCAAAAAACAAAGAGTTCCCGATCGCACACGGTTAACTTATATTCTACAGGGATGCCTTACAGGAGCCATTGCCGGGTTAGTAGTCAGTGTTTTCCGTTTGGCAATTGTGAACGGCTTGAAACTAATGACAGTCGTTTATAAGCAGCTTTCGGTGCATCTTGAGTTAATCCCAGTCTGGTTACTTCTCATGTTGCTTGTCGCCGTTGTGGTTGGTTATATGGGACGCCAGTATCCGGAAATCAAAGGATCTGGAATCCCACAAGTGGAAGGACAACTGGCTGGAAATTTAGAATATGCCTGGTGGCCAGTGTTATGGCGTAAATTTATTGGTGGAATCTTATCAATCGGTTCCGGTCTGTTTTTAGGTCGGGAAGGGCCATCAATTCAGTTAGGAGCCACGATTGCGCAAGGCTATGCAGAGGTAACGCATCAGACGGAATTGAAACGGCGTGTCCTGATTGCAAGTGGGGCAGCAGCCGGATTATCAGCTGCATTCAATGCACCAATTGCCAGTACATTATTTGTGCTTGAAGAGGTCTATCACAATTTTTCGCCACTGATATGGACAACAGCTTTGGCTAGTGCGATTGCTTCAAATTTTGTTTCTACGGTCTTTTTTGGATTAACACCTGTTTTACATATTGTTTATGCCCGGACGTTGCCACTGACGATGTATCCGCACTTACTATTATTAGGTATTTTTCTCGGTGTGATGGGATTTGTTTACCAACGTGTTCTACTGAAAATGGGTGATTGGTACGCTTATTTGACGAAATTACCAAGTTGGCTGTTTGGAATTGTGCCTTTTGTTTTGGTTATTCCAATTGGAATTTTAACTCCTAATTTGTTGGGTGGTGGCAATAATATTATTCTAGCAATTGCCGCCCATTCACCGGCTTTAATTGTGTTGGTTGGCATATTTGTTCTGAGATTTGTATTTTCTATGATTTCTTATGGATCAGGATTGCCAGGTGGGATTTTCTTGCCAATTCTGTCATTAGGAGCAATCCTTGGGGCAATTTATGGGAAAGTTATGATTCAGTTAGGCTGGATGCCATCTGCTTATTTGGTTAACTTTATTATTATAGCAATGGCAGGCTATTTTGCTGGAATTGGGAAAGCACCGTTTACTGCGATTTTACTGATTACGGAAATGGTCGGCACGCTCCATCATTTGATGCCACTAGCTGTTGTTTCGATTACTGCCTATTTGGTGGTCGATCTCATGGGCGGCGCGCCAATTTATGAATCGTTGCTTCATAAAATTGTGAAACCAAAAATGGCGCAAACAGGTGGTAAACTTGATCGGGTGGAGTTCCCGATTTTTGCAGGATCGGATTTAGCAAATCATCAAGTGCGTGATTTTAAATGGCCAGAAAATAGCTTGTTAATTGCTGTTCGTCGTGGTGAACGCGAAATTATTCCCCACGGTGATACATTGTTGCAGGCTGGTGATACATTAATTGTGACAACCGGGCATCAAAATCGTGGAAATATTTTACGCAAGCTAAAGAAGCTGCAATATAGTCAGATTGATAGTTGAGGGACAGAAAAATTTTAATAATCGGGAAAATTATCCATAAGACTGGAAAAAAAGCTAAACTATGATAAAATATAGAGGATATATACTACAAGATTTTAGGTAGGAGGTCGCTACTTGTATAATTTTTTAATGACAACATTATTAATTGTTTCAGTTTTGATTATCATTTCGGTAATGATGCAGCCAGCAAAGACAGATAATGCATTGTCTTCATTTTCTGGTGGGGCAGATGACCTTTTTGCCAAGTCAAAACCGCGTGGATTCGAAGCGTTTATGCAAAAAGTCACATTAGTATTAGGAATTATTTTCCTTGCCGTTGCGATTGCAATGATGTATGTTTCTTCTCACTAATGATTAAGCCTCCTGTGTTTTGCAGGAGGCTTTTAATTAAGGCAAAGAACAAATTAAAATTTGAGGTAAAAGATGGAAACAAATAAAATTCAAGCTGCAGTAAGTAGCTTTTTAAGTCAACATCCTAAAGAGAGTTTCACTGCTGAAGAAATTTTTCAGCAACTGAATCTTGAGGGCGCAAGTGTTTTTAACATTTTGGTTAAAGAACTTGCAGTGATGGAGCGTTCAAAACGCGTCCATATCACGGAACAGGGAAAGTTTACCTTGCCTATTCAACAAGATCAACAGATTGTTCATGGTGTATTCCATGCTAATGACCGTGGTTTTGGTTTCGTAGCCATTGATCCAGAAATTCCTGACGTATACATTAGTGAAGATCATACAGCATTTGCTTTGAATCAAGATGAAGTTGATGTTCGGATTACTCGTGCGGCTAAACCGGGTGACGCTAAGGGGCCTGAAGGGGTCGTAACTAAAATAACAGAACGTAATTTTACGCAAGCAGTTGGTGTTTTTCAGTCATCTGGTGCAGATCCTGAAAATGGTGTCATTGGTGAAATTCAATTAAAAGACAAGAAGTTAGCTTCTTATCATTTCGATGTTCTGGCTTCAGGAATTAAACCCCAAGATGGAGCAGTTGTCACAGCTGAAGTAACTCAGTATCCAACTTTAAAACATCCTAAATTAATGGCAGGACTTGCCACGGAAACAATCGGATTTAAGGATGATCCCGGTGTCGATATTCTTCAGGTTATTTATCAACATGAATTACCATATGAATTTCCTGATGATGTTAAAGAAGAAATCAAATCAATTCCAGAATTTGTTACCGATGAGGAAAAGGAAGGTCGCAAAGACCTAACTGATGAGACTGTGGTAACGATTGACGGGGATGATTCTAAAGATTTTGATGATGCGGTTGGCGCATATAAGATGTCCAATGGCCATTATCATTTAAGCGTTAATATTGCTGACGTAAGTCATTATGTTAAAGAGGGTTCTCCTCTGGATCATGAAGCTTATCGACGCAGTACCAGTGTTTATTTAACTGATCGAGTAGTTCCAATGTTGCCACGGAAGCTTTCAAACGGAATTTGTTCTTTGAATCCTGAGGTGGAGCGCCTGACAATGACGTGTGAAATGGAAATCGATGAGAACGGTAAGGTTGTTAATCACAAGATTTATCCAAGTGTGATTAAATCAGATGCTCGAATGACTTATGCAAATGTGAATAAGATTCTTGAAGCACATGATGAAAAGACACGCGAACGGTATGCAGATTTGGTACCAATGTTTGAAACAATGGGCGAATTGCATAAGATTTTGCTAAAGCGTCGGAAACGTCGTGGCGCTATTGAGTTTGATGACAATGAAGCTGAAATTATTGTCGATGAAACTGGTCATCCAATTGATATTAAACTGCGCGTTCGTGGGACTTCTGAACGAATGATTGAATCCTTTATGTTGGCAGCCAACGAAACAGTTGCACAACATTATTCAGAACTCAAAGTTCCATTCCTGTATCGAGTTCATGAAACACCTGACAGTGATCGCATGTTAAAATTCTTTGAATTCTTAACCAATTTTGGCTATACAGTTAAGGGTAGTCCAAAGAATATTAAACCAAAGATGCTCCAGAGTGTTCTGAAGCAGGTTGCTGGAAGTAAGGAAGAACCCATGATTTCGATTATGATGTTGCGTAGTATGAAACAGGCAAAATATTCGGAAGATTCTTTGGGACATTTTGGACTTGCGGCTGAATATTATACTCATTTCACTTCACCAATTCGGCGTTATCCAGATATGTTTGTGCATCGTTTGATTCGTCATTATGCAGAAGACGGAACGAGTGAAGAGTCACAAGCTCAATATGTAGAAAAAGTGCCTGAGGTTGCAGCACATACTTCTAAACTTGAACGTCGCGGAATTGATACTGAACGTGACGTAGATGGCATGAAGAAAGCCGAGTATATGGGTGATCATGTCGGTGAAGAGTTTAAGGCTGTTGTGAGTTCTGTAATGAAATTCGGTTTGTTTGTGGAATTAGATAATACTGTTGAAGGACTTGTCCACATTAGTCAGATGAAGGACGATTACTATGAATATGTCGAAAACCAGATGGCATTGGTGGGGCGAAATACGCATCGCACATACCAAATTGGTCAAGAGATTGAAGTGAAATTAGTTCGTGTGGACAAGGATCAACGAGAAGTCGATTTTGATCTCTTGCATCCTGAAAATACGCCAACTAGTGAAATTCAGTTACCACCACGTCAATTCCGTAATGGCGGAAAATACAAGGGTGGTAATCATCAAGGTAGTCACAACAAGAACTTTAACAAAAAGTCTTCAAATAACTATCGGAATAATTCTGCTAGAAACTCTCATTCAACAAATTCACATGGTAAGCCATCATCTTCAAAAACTTATGATCGGAAAAAGTAGGAGTGATGTTTAAATGGCAAAGGCAAGAACAAAGCATCGAGATCCGGCCTTAGCTCAAAATAAAAAAGCTCGCCATGATTATATAATTTCACAAACCTTTGAGGCTGGAATGGTACTGACCGGAACAGAAATTAAATCGGTTCGCGCTAGTCGGATCAACCTGAAAGATGGTTATGTACAAATTCGTAATGGCGAGGCAATCCTGATGAATATTCACATTAGTGAGTACACAGAGGGTAACCAGTTTAATCATGATCCTTTACGAAACCGTAAATTATTATTGCATAAAAAGCAAATTGCGGAATTGGCAGAGCAAACCCAAAATAAAGGAATTACCATCGTACCTTTAAAGGTTTACTTAAAGCACGGTTTTGCCAAGGTTCTAATTGGCGTGGCCAAGGGTAAGCATGAGTATGATAAACGTGAAACCCTTAAGCGTCGTGATCAGGAACGTGAAATAGCTAAGGTCGTTAAACGGTACCGTTAAATTGTTTATAAAAAGTGTGGATATCTACTATCAATATGATAGTTAGATATCCACACTTTTTTGTTATTGATTAAGTTTCTTATGTTGTCTTCGAGCAATTGCTGGCATAACGCATCCCAAGGCCAAAAGAAGTCCTGGCGTGGCAATGTTCATAGCCAGTTCCTGCCAATAGGTAAAGGAACTTGGTGGAACATCCTGAGGAAGAATTCCAAAGGTGGCCGCAACAAATGTAATCATAAAACACCATAGAGCCACGAGGTAGGCGGCCCGATCATTTTTAATAAAAACATATGCTGATTTGTATTTCTGTGAATTTTTTCGAAGTTGCATAAAGGCAAAGAAAATCCAACAAGTGACATAAGGTGACACAATGCCGTTCAGGTTTAATAGCCAATTGAAAATTTCATTCATGTCAGGAAGAAACACGCCCATTAAAAGAATTCCAGCACATAAAGCAGAAGTGAGAATGTAACCATTAATTGGCCGACCGTTACGATTAAGTTTCAGTAGTTGCCGTGGCATGAATCGTTTGCCCGTATCCAAAATTAGCATTCTGGTCATGGAATCTAACAATAAAGCTAGTAGGGCAAACATATAGAGAAGCTGAGCAATTGAAAATAAAAACAACATGGAGTGGCCTAACCCAATGTGGCGGCCGACGTAATCAAACGCATAATAACTACCATTCATTTTTAAATCAACGGGAAGATGATGATCATTAAAGAAAACGCCCAGTGAAAATGAACCAAAAATTGTTAGAAACCCAGCCATTATAGTTAACATCATGATTGATTTTGGAAAATCACGTTTTGGATTGCGCATCCGGGTAACGTATGGGGCGACTAATTCAGAACCACTTGTGGCGTAAATCAACAAACCAAGGGTAGAGAAGAAGTGTAGATCAATCTTTGGTGTAAAAGTTGATAAATGTAAAGGTGCAGAAGCAATGTGAGTGCCGTGAGCTAGATTTATGACCGTTAAAACAACGAATAAGATAGTCATAATAAACATGGCACCACCGCCCAATACATTGAGCACCTGCAAAGAATTTTTGATGTGGTTCTGCAGCAGAATAAAAATAACAAAAACTAGAAAGGTAAGTAACGCAAACATTGCATTTGACATATGTTCTTCCATTGAGTTATTGCCATTAATTAACCAACCAAAAGCAACAACGACAGAATTGGTAGTATCAACTACGTAGGGGATGGATGCTGCCCAGTACGTCCAGGCCGTGAAATAGCCAAGGGTGTCACCACTAGTTTCTCGAACCCAAGAGCTGAGACCACCACCTGAACTGCTGAAAGTGGAGCCTAATTGGCCAACCATTAAACCATAGGGAACAACATATAGCGCAAATAAAATCACCCAAGTGGTAATGACGCCTAAACCCTGGTTTTTAAAATTATAAATAATGTCATCAAAGCCAATGACATTGACAAAGGCCATAAGTCCAAGGACCGGCCAACTAATATACTTTGTATTTTTCATATTCCAATTCCCATCTAAAAATCATTTAATTTTAGCATAGATTTAAGGCTGCACGCTATAAAAACTTGAAGCGAAAATGAAACTTTTCACTTCAAGTTTTTAAGATGGTCGTTTATTTAATTTTTAAAAATTAAACAGTCATTTTTAGATGATCATAATTATGATTAGCCACGACTTGAACCCGATCTTTTTTAAAGCCAATCCGCTTATAGAGTTTTTCAGCCTGGGGATTTTCAAAATCAACTAATAAGCCAACTTCATTAGTGTGAACTTGTTTGGCAATTGTTGGCAGGTAGTTTAAAAGCTGCGTACCAATTCCTTCACCGCGATGGCTAGCGTCTACACAAAGTGTGTTTAGATACCATTCATCCTCATCTGCTTCATGATCTGAAAAAATCACTGTTTTTTCAGGAATTGCTAATTCAGCATAATAACGAGGGAAGACGTCAAAGAGTTGTTGTTCAAATTTACCAACATAGCCAAACATCATACCAAGAACTTTATCGTGATCCTTAGCAACAATGAGGTTAGCCATTTCGCCTTGATATTCGGGTGAAGCAAAAGTCTTTTCAAAGAGCTGGGTTAGTTGGTCATCGCTTAATTCGTGAAGAGCTGGAAGTTCCATTTCCTCTAGAATCACTTTAACTAAAGTGACAACCTGAGGGACATCTTTTATTTGAGCATTTTTTATTTCCAAAATAATCCTCCATTATTCAATCAGTTTATTTTTATCTTTTTTATGTTTATGAATATTATTAAAACTTGTTTCACCATTTTGTAGCCGCCACCCTGGAATTGCGGATCGGTTTTGAACGCCTGATTTACCGTTTCTTTTAGACCAACGATCCAAAATTGCAGCAATACAAATACAAACCGGTTCGGTTGCTTCAGAAGTAATGGTTAGTTCGTTATAAGTGTTTCCGCATATCAATTTCATGATCTGTTTTCTACCACTATAAACGTGATGCAATCCTGTTCGAAGATTACCGGTGATAAACCATTTTAGTTTGCTTACATACATGAATTCATGTATTAAACCAAATGTCTTTGAAATTGAACCGATTTTCTGACCGTTAAAGAAAATGTCAAACTTGGGGAAAAGGCCGACTGCAACTTGCTTGATTTCAGCCAACAACTCACCATCTGTGCTATAGACAGAAAGCGCATCATGGCGGATCCCCCATTTACCGACCATTAAATAACAAGGGTTATTGTAATCATCATAGATGACGGTGGCACCCTTATTTTTTGCATCTTGATGTTTTACATAAAGCCTGCGCATAAATTTTCACCCCTATAACAGTGACCCTATTATTGACGGTTTGTTTTAAGTTGTTCCAATATAGCCTTACCAACCCCATTTTCATTGTTTGAAACGGTTAAATGATTGGCTATTTTTTTTATTTCAGTATGCGCATTTTCCATTGCATAACTGGTATCAGCAATTTTTAGCATTGAAGCATCATTTAAATTATCGCCAATCGCCATAACTTGTGACATGGGAATATTGAGACCATCAGCAAAATGTTGTAAGGCGATTCCTTTTTGTGCACGCACGTTGTTGATTTCAATATTAGACTGTGAGGATGAAGTAATGGCTACTTCGACCTTTTTATTAATTTTATCAGCCACAGGTTGTAATTTCTTCTGACCGTCGTTTGAAAAAGCAATAATTTTTAAAATTCGTACGTTTTTATCATCAATTAATTCTTGATAGTCATCTACGTAAGAAATGTCCATTAGTTCAACGCGAGCCGAAGCCAATGTAACGGCCAACTTAAATGGGGTATCAGGGTTGGTGTTTGAAAGTAAATCAGCAAGGTTCTGGATATGCATTGAACGACTGTTAGAAACTACGCCATCAATTGTGACAATTTCATAATATAAGTGGGCTAAGTTTAATTCGCGCATGATTTGTGTGACGGCTGCGCGATGAAGAGGAACCATATCCAGTGCTTTTCCATCGACATCATAAACAGCAGCGCCATTCAATGTAATCATGGGAGCTTGAATCCCAAACTTTTCGATCAGCGGTTTGGCTTCCGAAAGTTGACGACCAGTTGCCACAACAAAATGAACACCTTCATTTTGGGCTTGTTTAATCGCAGCCGCATTTTCTTCAGAGACTTCCATCTTTTCGTTGAGTAAAGTGCCATCCATATCAGAAGCAATTATTGAAATCATATTTACACATCCTTATCAGATTTATATATCTTCAGTTTAACATGAACCCTCGTTTTTTTTTAGTCATAACATAACGGCATTTAATGTTATTAAAACAATTTTAGCTATGCTAGAATGTGAGGAGAGGTGCAAAAATGAAAACGTTTATTCATAATGACTGGCAAGAAGTTTTGGGACCAGAATTTGAAAAAGCTTATTATAAAAAATTACATGATTTTTTAAAAACTGAATACAGAACTCAATTAATTCATCCGGATATGTTTCATATTTTTGAAGCATTTGAATGGACGCCATTTAGTGAAGTTAAAGTTGTTATTTTAGGACAAGATCCTTATCATGAACCAAATCAGGCTCATGGATTGAGTTTTTCAGTGTTACCAGGGGTGCGAATTCCACCATCTCTACAGAATATTTATAAAGAATTGCAAGATGACTTGGGGATTAAACCAGTTTCGCATGGTTATTTGGAAAAATGGGCTAAGCAAGGCGTCTTAATGCTTAATACTGTTTTAACAGTTCGCAACGGCCAAGCATTTTCACATAAAGGAAAAGGTTGGGAACAATTAACGGATGTAGCAATTGAAAAGTTGTCTGCCCGTGAAATGCCGGTCGTGTTTATTCTTTGGGGTAAGGCTGCCCAAGCTAAAATTGAATTGATCGATACCGATAAAAATATTGTAATCAAATCGGCACATCCAAGTCCATTTTCTGCCTATCATGGCTTTTTTGGTTCCCATCCATTTTCAAAAACAAATGCGGCCTTGGAAGCATTGGGAGAAACTCCGATTGACTGGCAATTACCAGAACATGTTGAAGTGGCTGAAGAACCTGAGAATAAGTCTCAGCAAACGAGGTAAATTATGTTTACAATCAAAACAAATCAAGCAGATGAAACCGAAAAGATTGGAGATCAACTTGCTACAAGTTTGAAGCCTAATGATGTTATTTTGTTGGATGGCGATTTAGGTGCTGGCAAAACGACCTTCACAAAAGGATTAGCCAAGGGATTAGGGATTAAACGTTATGTAAAAAGTCCAACTTTTACCATTATTCACGAATATCGAGAGGGTCGCTTACCTTTATTTCATATGGATGTTTATCGTCTTGAAGATGGTGGTGGTGATGATCTCGGTTGGGATGAATATTTTTATGGTGATGGGGTATCGGTTATCGAGTGGTCCCAATTTATTGAAGAGTATCTCCCAGATGAATATTTAAGAATTACGATTAGTCGTAATGATGAAAGTGATGATCAGCGGATTTTAAAATTTGAGGCGCAAGGTAGTCGTTATGCAACGCTTCTAAATGATTTTAAAAAGGATATAAAATGAGTGATGAGGTCAGAATTGTAGAGGCTGAAGCTGGGGATGCAAAACAGGTACTAGATTTGTTGAAACAATTGGATCAAGAAACGGAAACTTTTACGGTTGAAGATGATTTAGATAATTTAACTGTTGATACGGAAAGTCAGCAACTAAAAATTATTCAAGCAAGTCGCGAAAATCTTATTTTACTGGCAAAGTACCAAGGGCAATCAATTGGATTGGCAACAGTCATGAAAAGTGATACTGATGAATTTGGTGAAGTAGGTGTGGCTGTTTTATCTGATTTTTGGGGACAAGGCTTAGGAACTGCGTTGATGGAAGAGACCCTTACTTGGGGAGAAACTTTTAGTTGGCTTTCAGGATTGGTATTAACAGTGCAAGCTAGAAATGTGACTGCTGCTCATATTTATACAAAACTGGGATTTAAAGAGATTAAACGCAATAAAAAAGGATTCCGTGATAAAAGCGGGATCCTGTTTGAAACGATTGATATGAAATTAGCCTTTAATTAGCCATGCGAATCATTGGTTTGAGTTGTTCGGTGCCGAAGTTGTTGGCTTCATATAGTAAAATGTTTGCACATGCCAAACTATCATCTAAGGCATTATGATGGTGATCAAGTTCAATTCCCAAATGTTGGCAAACGGTATCTAGTTTATGGTTTTCAAAATCTGGGAACAACTTGCGACTTGTACGCACGGTATCAAGGGTCAAATAGTGGGTGCGCTGCAAGCTGTAGTGTTCAAGGCAGCTTTTTAAAACACCATTATCAAACGGAGCGTTGTGGGCCACAACTAGTTGGTTAGACTGAAAAAGTGGATTAATAACTGGCCAAATCTCAGGGAACGTTGGTGCATCGGCCACATCATCTTCGTGGATCCCATGAATTTGGACATTTCGCCAGCTAAACTCAGTATCGGGCTTGATGAGAGAATAAAATTCATCTGCTACTTGGTTATCACGTACGATTGTGAGGGCAAGTGAACATGCACTGTATCGTTTTGGTGAGGCAGTTTCGAAATCCATTGCAACAAAATTCATATAAAAAATCCTTTCTAGCTTTCTGATTGTTCCTATTATAATCTGCAAAGGCCAAGAAAGATAGCAGAGAGTTTCAAAATTCAAATCATGAGAAGGCAAATTAAATGAAAAAAATTGGAGTTATGGGATTAGGTAATATTGCCCAAAAGGCTTATTTACCGGTCATGGCAAGCTTGCAGGATCGGTATGAATGGCATTTTTGTACGCGTAATGATGAAAAACGTCAGAAATTACAAACTCAGTATGGGGTTACACATGGTGAAGCAAATATTGATGAATTGATTGGACAAAACCCAGTTGCGGTCTTCGTTCATACACCAACCGCAACCCATTACCAGATTATAAAGAAACTACTTTCACATGACATTAATGTGTACGTTGACAAGCCAGTTTCAGAAAATTTCGATGAGGTAGAAGAGCTTTATCGGTTAGCTGATGAAAAGCATTTGATTTTAACTTGCGGTTTTAATCGACGATTCGTTCCCTTGAATCAAAAGTTAAAAGCTTTACCAAACAAACAAATTATTCGCGGAATCAAGTTGCGAGTAAATGCCACACAAGAAACTAAGTTTGCAATTTATGATTTGCTTATTCATGTAGTTGATACAGTATGTTACTTGTTGGATGAACCTATCCAATCTCAGCATACTAAGTTATTTACAACTGGTCATAATTTAAAGCAAGCTGTAATTACCTTAGAAACAGCTAATTCGTTAGCATCTGCCGAGGTCAATTTAGTTGGCGGCGTGAATCAGGAAGAAGTAACTATTGAAACTAAAAATGGGCTTGCAAGTGTTGAAAATTGTCAAACATTCGTTGAAAAAAGCACGCAAGGCCAACGAATAATCGCTACACCTGATTGGCAACCAACATTAGTGACCCGCGGTTTTGATCCGTTGATTCGCCAATTTTTGGCAGCTATTGAAGGCCAACAGGCGAATCCCGTTTCTGCAGAATCAGCGATAGAAAGTCACCGAGTTTGTCGGGATGCCGTTCGTTCTTTTGAAGTGTTAAACTAGAGAGTGTCCTAAAAAAGTTTTGATTTGACATTGATATTAATGTGAAAATTAATGACTTTATGGACGCTTTTAAGTTAATTTAAAATGTATAATTTTAGAATTCATTCTAAAAATAAAGCCGAAAGGAACCCCAAAATCTTGCAAACAATAATTGAAACATTTCCAGATATTAAAATTATGAATCATGAACCATTGTCCAAGTACACGAATACGAAAACGGGTGGACCAGCCGATTATCTAGCGTTTCCTAAAACAGTGAAGCAAGTTAGCGAATTGTTAACATGGGCAGATCAGCAAAAATTACCATTAACAGTTGTTGGAAATGCTAGTAACTTGATTGTTCGGGATGGAGGCATTCGTGGCTTAACTGTTATTTTAACTCAGATGAAAGAAATTAAAGTTTCAGGGAATCAAGTAATTGCTCAAGCGGGAGCAGCCTTAATTGCAACTACTGAAGCTGCTTATCAGGCCAGTTTAAGTGGAATTGAATTTGCAGCGGGAATTCCTGGAAGTGTTGGTGGTGCCGTATTTATGAATGCGGGAGCATATGGTGGCGAGATCAGTGAAGTAGTTAGTGAAGTACAGATCTTAACTCGCAAGGGTGAAATTCGTACATTAACAAATCATGAATTGGATTTTGCATATCGGCACAGCAGTATCCAAGACTATGATGATATTGTTTTGTCTGCAACGTTTAATTTAACGCCAGGAAACGCGCAAAAAATTCGCGATCGAATGGATGATTTGAATCGGCTTCGGGCTTCTAAACAACCTCTAGAATATCCTTCTTGTGGAAGTGTGTTTAAACGCCCAACTGGGTATTTTACAGGAAAATTAATTCATGAATCCGGGTTACAGGGCTTTCAAATTGGTGGCGCGCAGGTATCAAAGAAACACGCTGGATTTATCATTAACGTCGGTGGAGCTACAGCCACTGATTATTTGAATGTTATTCATCATGTACAGGCCACAGTTTTTGAAAAGTTTGGAGTTCATTTACAAACGGAAGTTAGAATCATTGGTGAAAAATAAATATAATAAAAAGGATTGAAGCCAGTAGTGACTTCAATCCTTTCGTTTAGTTTGTGTTTTTAATAACACGTAAGACCACGTAAATGACGCCCTGTAATAAAGTCATTAAGCAAACGAATGCTAACATTTGCCAGGACCACATATTAAAGATTGGTTTCAACACCCATTCAGGGCTAATTAAAAGATAGATTGTATGAAGTCTTAAAAAACGACCGATAAAGATTCCAATTGATGACAGGGTCGTAAAGATCAATACAATGCCAATTTCAGCAAATCGCTTGTGCATATTGTAACGTCTGACAATTGATTTTGTGACTTGCATCATGCTCCACATGGCAAGTAAGACGCTAGGAATGACAGCTAATAACATATAAATGAAGTAGATCCACATCGAAACTGAAAGTCGAATCAGTCCAGTGTCTGCATAAGGGTGTAGTAAGCTTAAATGAAAGAGATCAGTTAATAGATAAGGCGCATTTGGATAAAAAAGTAACCAAAGCACAATACCTAACCAAAACAAAAGTGTGTTTCTAGGATACTTTGGGCTGATATGAAACGCAATTTCGATGGGAATATAAGCTAAAAAAGTGTTGAGAAGTAAGAAATGATACGGTTGATGAACAAATAGGGCAATATAGAGTAACCCTAGACCGTAGCAAATCCGAATAATCCATTTCGTTTTTTTTGTCATCATGTTTTCCTCGTTGACCTTATTGTAGCAGAATACAGGTGGCTTTTTCTACAAATTGGTTCAAAGGTAAGCTAGATTTGAATACTTGATAGAGAGTTGTATAAAAGGGTATAGCGGTTATTAAAATAAGTGAATTAATGTTCCTTGTGGCCGAAGTTCTGACCGCAAGAAACATGGTCTGTGCTATAATTATTTTTGTATTGGTTTGGGGGAAAAACAAATGCATTTTGCTTGGGATCAACTGATTACACTACATAATTTCATGAACTTAATTGATATTCTTGTAGTTTGGTTTGTGATATATGAATTAATCATGTTAGTAAGAGGAACAAAGGCTGTTCAACTGTTTCGAGGAATAATAGTCATTATCTTAATCAAGGTGATTAGTGTTCTTTTAGGATTAAGCACAGTTTCATGGATTATGGATCAGGTGATTAATTGGGGGGTCATCGCAATGGTAGTGATCTTTCAACCTGAAATTCGCCGTGGATTGGAACATCTGGGCCGGGGCTCAATGTTTGTTAAAAATAAAACTAAAAACGAAGCTGAAACGCGAATGATTATGGCTTTGGACAAGGCCATTCAGTATATGTCTAAACGCCGAATTGGAGCTTTGATCACAATTCAAATGGATACTGGGTTGGAAGAATA
Organism: Pediococcus damnosus; assembly: GCF_001437255.1. Taxonomy (GTDB): domain Bacteria; phylum Bacillota; class Bacilli; order Lactobacillales; family Lactobacillaceae; genus Pediococcus; species Pediococcus damnosus. The sequence goes on from NZ_JQBD01000011.1 coordinate 27,770, forward strand.
TATTGAAACCGGTATTGCTTTGGATGCTGATATCACGGGTGAACTCCTGATCAATATTTTTATTCCAAACACGCCTTTACATGATGGGGCGGTTATTATAAAAAATAATAAAGTCGCTGTCGCGGCAGCCTACTTGCCACTCTCACAAAGTACAATGATTCCAAAAGAATTAGGAACACGGCATCGTGCGGCAGTTGGAATTAGTGAAGTGACAGATGCTGTAACGGTAGTCGTTTCTGAAGAGACTGGTGAGGTTTCGATTACGAAGGATAATGAGTTATTACGCAATATGACCCAAGAAGATTATCTTCGTTACTTTAGAGCTCAATTCATCAGTGAAGATGAACCAGAGAGCCAAAACATTATTCAAGACTTCATAGAAGGAGTAACAACGTTCTTCAAAGGGGGTCCTAAAAAATGAGAAACTTTTGGAAGCAACGATGGGTATATCGGATATTAGCTTTGATTTTGGCGGTCCTTTTGTTTACTTATGTGAAGTCCGATGAGATAAATTCGAATAATGCTGGGTCAAATGGTAATTCTGGGGATGCCACATTGATGGCCAACAAATCGAAAACTTTAACTGTCCCTTTGGAATTGGATGTAAATAGCAGTAAATATTTAATTAGTGGGTATCCATCAAAAGTTAAAATTAAAATTACGGGCCCGAGTGCCTTGGTGACAACTACCACTAATACTCAGAATTTTAAGGCTTATGTTTCACTACGAAAATTAGGTGTTGGTAAGCATCGTGTACAGATTAAAGAGGAAGGCTTGAATAAAGAGCTGGCCTATAGTTTTGAACCACAATCGATCAACGTGACGGTAGCTAATCGGAAGACAAAGACGTTTGCAATTCAACCAGAGGTTAATCAAGATGTGATTGCCAAAGGTTATGAGGCAAAGGCTGCAATTTTACGTTCCCAAACAGTTACTGCAACGGGATCGGTTTCAGAGATCAATCGAATTACTGAAGTGGTTGCGAGAATTAATTTACCTAATAACACGAAAAAGAATTCCACAACGCAGGTTCTTCTTCAAGCTTTGGATAATAAAGGCGATACTGTGAATGTGATTTTGGATCCACAGGCTGTAAGTGTGACAGTGCCTGTTCAAAAATCATCGAATTCAACCGACAGTAGTAGCGAGTCAACGAAGGAATCATCTAGTGAACCAGCGGATAACAAACGGACTGGTTCAACTAGCGAAACTGGTAGTACAAGTTCTGCATCAAGCTCTTCAAGTTCGAAATCGGCAAGTTCCAGTTCAAATTAATTTATGAATAGAAAGAGGAAAATTATGGCTTTAAAATATTTTGGAACAGATGGCGTGCGAGGAATCGCAAATGAAAGTTTAACTCCTGAAATGGCTTTCCAATTAGGACGAACTGGCGGATATGTCTTAACAGAACATGCTGAAGACACGAAGGAACGTCCTCGTGTTTTAGTTTCTCGAGATACACGAATCTCTGGACAATTATTGGAAACGTCTTTAATTTCTGGATTACTTTCTGTAGGGATTGAAGTTTTGGATATGGGAGTTGTGACAACCCCAGGTGTTGCTTATTTAGTTCGAAAACAAGAAGCTGATGCTGGAGTTATGATTACAGCATCTCATAATCCCGTTCAAGATAACGGAATTAAATTCTTTGGGTCAGATGGCTATAAACTATCTGATGAACTAGAGGGTGAAATTGAAGTCCTCTTAGATAAAAAAACTGATGAGTTGCCACGACCATCCGCTGACGGATTAGGTACGGAAAATGATTATCCAGAAGGTGCTTTAAAGTATACCCAATTTTTGGAGCAAACAATTCCGGACGATTTAGAGGGCCTTCATGTTTGTGTGGATTCTGCTAATGGTGCAACCAGCGGATTTGTATCTCAAATTTTTGCTGATTTGAATGCTGACTTTGACACAATGGCGACGACGCCTAATGGTTTAAATATCAATGACAACGTGGGTTCAACCCATCCAGAAGGCTTGCAAAAGTTTGTTGTGGAAAAAGGTGCTGATTTGGGGGTTGCTTTTGATGGTGATGGCGATCGATGCATTGCAGTCGATGAAAAGGGCAATATCGTTGATGGCGATAAAATTATGTACATCTGTGGGAAGTATCTTAGCAAACGGGGACGTTTGAAGAAGGATACGGTTGTCACCACAGTTATGAGTAATTTAGGCTTGTATAAGGCACTTGAAGCAAATGGCCTCCATTCGGTTCAAACACAGGTTGGTGACCGTTACGTGGTCGAAGAGATGCTAAAGAATGGCTATAACGTCGGCGGTGAGCAATCTGGTCATGTTGTTTTTCTTGATTTTAATACGACTGGCGATGGAATGTTGACGGCTTTACAACTTATGAACATTGTAAAACAGACAGGTAAAAAACTATCTGAATTAGCTGACGAAGTAAAAACATATCCGCAAAAACTAGTTAATGTGAAGGTTCAAGATAAAAAGACGGCATTAAAAAACGAAAAAGTTTTGGCAATCATTAAAACCGTTGAGGACGAAATGGCTGGCGAAGGTCGCGTGTTAGTCCGTCCTAGTGGAACAGAGGATCTATTACGAGTTATGGCTGAAGCAACAACGAAAGAAGAAGTTGCAGCCTATGTAGACCGCATTGTTGAAGTTGTGCGTGCCGAAGTTGGTGTAACTGAATAATATATATTGGGTAACTGTTCGAATCAAGCTGAAATATCCTACTGGCTTGATTCGAACAGTTTTTTATTCTTTTTGCAAGTTAGACCAATTGACTATAATTACAAGACCAAAGATGATAAAACGGTTGACAATCCTTTTATAATGAGATAAATTAAGACATACGATATATGGACCAATATCATCAAATCGTATAGACCAATTATAAAAATAAAGAGGATGTTGAATATGTGTGGAATTGTCGGCGTTACAGGGAGAAAAGATTCAGTTGAAATTTTAGTGTCTGGGCTAGAAAAGCTTGAATATCGTGGCTATGATTCTGCAGGTATTTATGTGAATAATAATCAAAAACAAGCACATCTGGTTAAATCTAGAGGGAAAATTGCGGATCTTAAAAAAAAGCTAATTCCCGAGATTCAGGGTAGCACAGGAATTGGCCATACCAGATGGGCAACAAATGGGGTACCAAGTATCGAAAATGCACATCCACAATTTTCGACAGATGAGCGGTTTTATTTGGTTCATAATGGGGTCATTGAAAATTATGAAGAACTAAAACAAGAATATTTAAGTGATGTATCTTTTGCTAGTCAAACGGATACCGAGGTTGTGGTGCAATTAGTGGATCATTTTGTCATCCATGATGGGTTAACAACGAAACAGGCTTTTAAAAAGACACTAAGTCTCTTAAAGGGTTCCTCTTATGCATTTTTGTTAATGGACCATGAAGATCCAGAAACTTTGTACGTAGCTAAAAATAAGAGCCCTCTTCTGATTGGGGTGGGAACGGATTTTAATGTAGTTTGTAGTGATGCATTAGCAATGTTAAACGTGACCAAAGATTTTTTGGAGTTACATGATGGTGAAATGGTTGTGGTGACACCTAAAAAAATTGAGATTACAAATCAGGACGGTGAGAGCGTTCATCGTGATCCTTTTCACGTAGATTTGGATCCCAAGGAAACGGATCGTGGTGCTTATCCTTATTATATGCTCAAAGAAATTGATGAACAGCCAGCAGTTTTACATCGCATTCAAAAGACTTACTTTGCTGAGGATGGCAGTTTAAAAATACCGGCTGATTTGTTGGCAGCTATGCAAAAAGCCGATCGCCTATACATCGTTGGTGCTGGAACCAGTTATCATGCAGGATTAGTTGGAAAACGGCTGTTTGAACAGTTAACGCAAATTCCTACAGAAGTGGTTTTGGCGTCAGAATTTGCCTATGACAACCCAATCCTGTCTGACCATCCATTCTTTATTTTTCTAACGCAAAGTGGAGAAACTGCAGATAGTCGGCAGGTACTAGTTCGTGTTAATAATGAGTGGCAGGCCCCCAGCTTAACAATCACGAATGCTGAAAATTCAACTTTATATAGAGAGGCTACGTACCAATTGTTGTTAAATGCGGGGCCGGAAATTGCAGTTGCCTCAACTAAAGCTTATACAGCACAAATTGCGGTTGAGGCTGTTGTCGCTAAAGCGCTTGGCATGGCACGTCACATTTCAACAGCCAAGAACTTCAACTTGAATCATGAGTTAAGTTTAGCGGCCAATGCTATTCAAGCCATTGTGGATGAAAAACAAACAATTAAAGAGATTGCCCACCACAACTTAGCAAAAACACGGAATGCCTTTTACATTGGACGTGGTGTAGATTACTTCGTTGCGTTGGAGGCGGCCCTGAAGTTAAAAGAAATTTCCTACATTCACGCAGAAGGGTTTGCCTCGGGAGAGTTGAAACATGGGACAATTGCCCTGATTGAAGACAAAACGCCAGTCATTGCCATTTTGACGCAGGAACGCACGGCGAGCCACACTAGGAGTAACATTCAAGAGGTAAAGTCACGTGGTGCTCAAGTCTTAACGATTGTCTCGGAAAATCTTGCTAAACCTGGGGATGATATTGTCATTCCTACCATTTCTGAATTATTATTACCACTTGTAAGTGTGGTACCAGCACAACTACTGGCTTATTATGCAAGCTTAGAACGGGGATATAATGTTGATCAACCGCGGAATCTTGCAAAAAGTGTAACTGTAGAATAAAGCAAATAAAAATTTACAAAACGTATCCTGTTGAAGCTTTCAGCGGGATATTTTTGTATATTAAGCCAATTAAATTGTTAAATTTTTGTTACATTCAATCAAATTACCTTGAACAGCCTCGTTATATGGGGATTTTTGAAATGAGTGGATATTCTGTATATTTCATTATGGTTAAATGAGTTAAGATTTTCTCGTATAAGTTATATACTAATAGTTAAAGATCATTACGATACGGGGGAAACAGTATGCATAAACGATGGGTACCACTTGTTTCATTTTTAATATTGCTTTCGACAATTGCTGTTTGGGGTTCAAATTCAAAGACGGTTCACGCAGATTCGCCACAGAGTTTTATTTCGCGACTAAAACCAGATGTCCAAAGTGTTTCAACAAAGTATAATTTATATGGGTCTTTGATGATGGCTCAGGCAGCTTGTGAAAGTGCATGGGGCCAAAGCCAATTGGCCATTAAGGGTAATAATTACTTCGGAATTAAAGGTACATATCAGGGTAAGTCCATAACCATGCGAACCGCGGAATATACGGCAGGTGGTCAGCTGTACTATACAAATGCGGCATTCCGTAAATATCCTAACGTAAAGGCTTCGCTGAATGATAACGGGAATGTTTTACGAAATGGGACGGCTTGGAATTCTTCTTTTTATAAGGGAACATGGAAAGAGAATGCTTCAACACCCGAGGCGGCAGCAAATTACCTGACAGGGCGATACGCAACGGCACCTTCATACGCTAAAAGCTTGATTAGCATAATTAAAGGGTACAACTTGCATAGTCTCTTAGATGGCGTTTCGGTTAAATATACAAAGCAGAATAAATCAATGCAAGTTAAATTGAGTCCGGGGCACGATTTTTATAACCATATTCCAGGAAGCACATATAGTTCAAAACGTACGCATTATGGTTCAACCTATAAGGGTAAGACCATTACAATTGATAATTCAGGAGTTAAAAAGGGAACCAAAACTCCATATTATCGTTGTTATTATAATGGTAAATTGATTGGCTGGATTTATTCATCTGCTGTTGTGAACGTGACAAAGTACACGTCGACATATAAAGTTGCGTCAGTGAGTACGACGCCAAAAAATGATTTTTACAATCATGTAACTTCCAGTGTTTATTCAACAAAACGTTTACACTATGGCACGACTTATCGCGGCCAAAACGTAACGATTGATAATCAGGCTGTTCGAGCGGGAACGAAGACCCCTTATTATCGTTGCTATGTAAATGGTAAACTCATTGGTTGGGTTTATGGTGGCGCATTGACGAATGTCCGTTATCTTAATACGACATATACAAGTCAAACGTTAACTAGAAAAGTGAAAGCTGTGCATCCCCAAAAGCAACTATGGCTATAGTCGTAGATATTACGGTAAGTCATATGCGGGTAAGACCGTTCAAGTTGATATGACGGGAGTTATTGAAGGAACGAAGACCCCTTATTATCGTTGCTATTACAACGGTAAATTGCTTGGCTGGGTTTATGGTAGTGCATTAAGTGCCTAGTTCATTAAAAAATTATGAATAAATAATTAAAATAAGGTAGACTAAGATGAGAAAAAGAGGTATATTAAGTGTACCATTTACTTACTTCCTCTTCCTGTTTACCCCAAATGAACACAGATGAGGACATCTCTAGTTGATGTATACATCAGATGGCGAGAATCGGAAATTATCTTCCGATTCTTTTTTTATTCTCATAAAAAAGTTTAAAGTTTGGATTGACACCGCTTACATATAGAGGTATGATTATTTCGAAAGGTAGTAGTGCATCTCCTCTACCTTTAATCAATTCTCTTTCTCTCTTATGCCAAAAAGGTACCTCTAGGCTATAATGCTTAGAGGTATTTTTTTCTTTGTAATAAAACAACTTGCTTCAACAAGCAAGTTGCCCTTATACTGAAAAGGGAAGGTGATAGTATGGGTCAGCAAGTATTTACATTAATTGAAGAAATTACTAGAAAAGACGGAACTAAATATACTGAAATTGCCAACATGGTTATGAATGGGCGAGCAGAGTTAGCTGCAGATCGGGGTTTTATTACAGAAGTCCGTATTTTACAGTTGAATATCCCGCATTCAGCACATGTTATTAATTATGAAGATTATATTAATGCCCGTTATTCAGTCCCAGGAGAAGACATGGATCACTGGGAAGAATGGAAAAAAGACGATAAAATCATGGTTGATTTTAATGCGGTTTTGAAAGAAAATCACATCTCCTAAAAAATTTAAATGATAATTATTAAAATTTAGTTGACAAGTCTGTGGTTTTCATGATATAAATATATACATGGTAATTAAGTAATTGCTCCGTAGTTCAGCGGTAGAATAATTGACTGTTAATCAAGAGGTCGCTGGTTCGATCCCAGCCGGAGCAGTTTGTAACATTCTGAAGTCTTCATACAATGTTAAAGCGTTGATATGAGGACTTTTTTGTATACCAAGATAAACGCTAATCTTGCAATCAAATAGAGATTGGCTTTCTTAAACAGTTTGCTAATGTAACCAGTTTAGAAGCCCTTTAATTAAGTCGTGGTCATTTCGTTGCATTATTTAGTGATAAGTCTTAAGCTCTAGTTGAGAACCATTATAAACTGTAGGAGGGATTTTAGATGTCAAAAAAACGAGTTGTAATTGTTGGTGCCTCACATGGTGGCCATCAATCGATTTTGGAACTATTAAGTCGTTACGATGATGTTGATATTACGCTTTATGAAGCAGGTGATTTTATTTCTTTCATGTCATGTGGAACGGAATTGTACCTGGAAAATAATGTGACAGATGTTAATGATGTTCGAAACTTTCGTCCAAGTGATTTTCCGCAGTCCAATGTGCATATTTTGAAAAGTCATACAGTTAATAAAATTAATGTTGATAAGCAAACAGTTAGTGTTACAAATAATGAGACCCAAGAAACCGTTGATCAACCATACGATAAGTTGATTATTAGTTCTGGTGTGACGCCAAAATCTTTACCAGTGCCCGGCGTAAACTTGGAGAATGTTTTTCTAATGCGTGGATATGACTGGGCCACCAAAATCAAGTCAAAGTTAAACAGTGATGATATTAAAAATGTCACGATTGTTGGTGCTGGCTATATTGGCATTGAGGCGGCTGAGGCTAGTCGTAAGGCAGGAAAAAATGTGACGTTGTTGGATGTCATTGATCGTCCGTTAGGGACCTATTTGGATTCTGAAATGACGGATATTATTGCCAAACAACTAAAAGATCAAGGAATTAATTTACAAATGAATGCCCATATTACTGAATTTGTCGGAGATAAGGCGGTTCAGGCCGTAAAGACAACGACGAACAGTTACCCAAGTGATTTAGTTATTCAGGCTGCAGGCGTTCAGGCTAATACAGACTGGCTAAAGGGAACTGTTGATTTAGATAATCGGGGATGGATTAAAACCGATGAATATTTGCGGACCAACTTGCCAAATGTTTATGCAATTGGTGACGCTACATTAGCTTATTCAATTCCAGCTGATAAAAAGATTCCAGTAGCCTTGGCGACCGTTGCCCGGCGTGAAGCGCGCTATGTGGTTAAACATATCTTTGAGAAACTTCCGTCTGAACCTTTCAAAGGTATCGTAGGATCTTCAGCTCTGAGTGTTTTTGATGATAAGTTTACTCAAAGTGGTTTAAATTCTTTCACAGCAAAAGGGGCTGGCGTGAAGATTGCTAAATCATTCTTCCAGACTGCACTGCGACCAGCTTATGTACCAGTGGAAAAAGGAAATCCACAGGTGGCCGTTCAGCTCTTTTATCATCCAGTAACCCACAAGCTGCTCGGTGGAGCTGTTTTGTCCACGTATGATGTAACGGCACAAGGAAACGTGTTAGCATTGGCAATTCAGCAAGGATTACGGCTCGAAGACTTAGCGGATGCAGACTTCTTCTTCCAACCTGGGTTTGATCGGCAATGGAGCTTATTGAATTTGGCGGCCCAACATGCATTAGGTGAAGAAGATTTTCAGAATTAGAATTTAGTGTCAAAAAAATGGATACATTTAGAAAGTGAATTTCAAATAATGAAGTTCACTTTTTTATGTACCCATTTTTTGTAAATTTGATTGAAAAGAATCAATGTTAATTTTAGATAGAAGTATTTATTTAATGCTATGATGTGCATATAATAACTTTCCAGTTGTTTAGAAATTAGAATTTCAGTAAGTTAGCCGAAATAGACGTTTAAAAAAAGGATCCATGATATAATTTTTGAACTGAGTGAAAATTCAAATCAAACGGGGGATACCAGTGAAACATAAAGGTTTAATATGGATAATTATGATTGCTGTTGTCTTATTTTTAGCAACCAAGCCAGATTTTCAAACGGCGTCCAAAAAATTATATGTTGATAGTAAACAAGAAATTAGCAAAGCGATTGCAAATATAAATGCACGCCAAGCATCCAATGAAATAAGTGTCAATCCACAAAGTAACTCTTCAAGTAGTTTGAACGCAAATACTAACGGCACAACGCCCACAGAAGATGTCATTCATGGACATAAACTATCCAACGTTTATTATTACCATTTTGCAGATAATACGCCACAGGATGTGCGAAAGATGTTTTTATCCGCAGTTAATATTTACAACCAAACAGGATTAGTAAAATTAATTGCTGGTGCTGGTACGCAGCAACAAAACCAAATTAAGTTTTCAATTTATGATAAGAAAATGACTTCTTCACAACGAGGCACCATTGAATTAGGGCTTGGTGGACCTGAGGTGATCCAGCAATCTGGAGTGAACGCTTATACGGTAAATCATGCCAGTGCCAGTTTGAACATGCAATATATAGGGTCAATTCGGCTTTCGGTAGCCGTTCATGAGTTAGGGCATGCACTCGGATTGGCGCACAGCGGAAATAGAAATTCAGTTATGTACCCAGTCGATCAAGGGAGAACGACTTTATCTAAGGGTGATCTTGCAGGACTTAAGACAATCTATAAATAAATGCGCATCAGATTAATCAAATGGCCACCAAGAAAATTGTTTTCCTGTTCGTGATCCATCATTTTTGGAATGATACTTTGTATAAAATGAACCGGCTTGTTCACACATAGATAAAGGAATTTGTTTTTTGTTTACTAAACGAATAGCAACCACATAAGAGCCTTTATGTTTAACTAATGCCCATCTATTTTTTTTATTGTATTCGCCGGTATGGAATTTTAGCCAACTACCTTGACCAAAGGGGTCGTCCGAGACGAAAGTGTCTATTTTACCTGGTCTAGTGCTTGTTGAAGGCGTTGGAAGAATAGCATAACCATATCGGGTTTCTAAAAATGGATTAACTCGATCAATGTTTGAATTCTGGGTAGCACGTCCGTAGGCTAAAAGTATTAAAAATAAAGCTATTAATATTAGTACGGATCCAACTATTGTTAAGGATCGTTTGTATTTTTTCTTAGTGCGAACATCGGAACTGATTTTTGTAACCATTGGATTTGATTCTCCTTTGAGTAAATTATCTAAAGATAGATCTAAAATTTGACTGAGTTGAACCAATGTATCTAAGTTTGGATAACTTAAGTCGTTTTCCCAACGAGATAGCGTTTGACGAGTCACATGTAGTTGATCTGCCAAGTCTTGTTGAGTTAAATTTAACGCTTTTCTTTTTTCTCGTAACTGACTAGAAAGCTTCATAATATCTATATTCCTCCTCTATATTTATAATCGTACGTGTAACTATCGGAAAAGTAACGCAATTATCATGTTACATTTGCTTTTTTTCAGGATATTAGTCAGATTGAAGTTCAATTAATTAAATATATAGTAAAAAGCCACGTTCTCCAAATTTTGAAGAGACGTGGCTGTTTTTCTCGATAAATGCACTTACGGAGATAATTTACTCTAAAACATACTTCTTGATGGCATCTGCCAATCCATCTTCATCATTGGTGCCAGTAACAAAGTCGGCATGTTTTTTTGCAAGGTCACTGCCATTGCCCATCGAAATTGCGGTGCCAGCATAATCAAACATTGCAATATCGTTGCCTTCATCACCAAGTGCCATGACTTCATGTGCATCGAATTTTAGATTGGTAGCGAGATCTTTTAAAGCTTGTCCTTTATTAACAGCGGGGTGCATTAATTCCAAGAAGTTTCGAGCAGCCCGAACTACATAAAGATCTTGACTAAAGTTTTCCTTGACTAGGGGTTCAATAGCATCTAATAATTTTTCATTGCCAACAAATAATCCCTTAGTAATCTGAAAATCAGCTGGCAATTCGTCCGGCTTTCGAATCAAAATACCGGCACTATTTTCCCAAGCCTGTACAACTGTAATGGCATTTACGTCAAGGTCGGCAGTATAAATTGTGCCATCTTCATCTAAAACGTTAAAGGGAATTTTATGTTGTTGGCCGAATTTAGTCATTTGCCTGTAGTGGTCGTTATCAACCAGGTGTTTGGCAATGACGCGGCCAGCTATAGTTTCAATGACAGCACCATTATAAGTGATCACATATTGATCATCACCGAAAAGCCCCAGTTGTTGAAGAAAATGAGAAATACCAACAAGGGGACGGCCAGTGCAGAGGACGATTTTGATACCCTGAGAGACAGCTTCTTTTATCGCTGAAATTGTACTTGGTAAGATTTCGCCCTTGGAGTTTAGGAGCGTATCATCAACATCTATTGCTATTAAACGAATTGACATGTGTAACCTCTTTTCATTTTTTGAAACGTAAATTTATGTATTTCAAGTTTTAAAAATTTAGCGCTTACAATTATTGTATCATGTTTAAATTAGGATCGCTGTTTTTACAGACTATTTTTAAATTTTGTTTGGTATTGAGAATCAAGTTAACTATGTTTAGAAAAACTTAAACTGTATTTCAAATGACACAGGTTTCAAAGTTCGATATAATCAAATTAAATATGCGGAGGAAATTTAATGACCAATAAAGAACGAATGTTAAATAGCCAGTTGTATGTGGCAAATGATCCCGAATTACGAAAAGACTTTAAACATGGTCGAGTGTTGACGCGGTTGTTTAATAATACAACCGAAGAGCAGATGACTTATCAAAAAGAACTATTGAAAAAATTGTTTGGCAAGGTTGGTGAGCATGTTCATGTTGAGCCTCCGTTTCACACAGATTATGGATTGAACACGACAATCGGAGAGAACTTCTATGCCAATTATGATTGTATTTTTATTGATGTCGGGAAAATTACAATTGGTAACAACGTAATGTTTGGCCCTCGCGTGGGTTTATACACGGCGGGGCACCCAATTGATGCGACTGTGCGAGTTGAAGGTTATGAGTACGGTTATCCAATTACAATTGGTAACAACGTGTGGATTGGCGGAAATGTCGTTGTTAATCCCGGGGTAACAATCGGAAATAATGTGGTTGTCGGTTCGGGATCAATTGTGACCCACGATATTCCCGATAACGTGATTGCGGTAGGAAATCCATGTCACATTCTACGAGAAATTAATAACGATGATAAAAAGAAATGGGAAACACAAAAACAGGCATATATCACAGAAATGAACGCAGAATAGGAAAGAGGTAAAGCAAATAAAAACAAAAGCTTATATCAACACAATGAAGGGGTTTCTAATTGGAATTGCTTTAGTCATTCCCGGGCTCTCAGGCAGTATGTTCGCTGTTGTTGTTGGTTTATACGAAAAAATGGTTGAAGCAATTTCTACATTTCGCGCAAAACCGGGCAAAAACATCAAATTTTTATTGCCCATTATGGTAGGAGCGGTAGTCGGTGTGCTAGCATCGACTAAACTTGTGTTGTGGTTATGTGAACAATTTCCAGTGATGAGTTATGGATTCTTTATTGGTTTGGTCATTGGGGTGCTGCCATTCGTTTACAAAAAAATCCGTCAGCAACATCTAAATTTGCTGGATTTTGCCCTTATTATTTTCGGGTTTGCTTTCATTATGCTTGTCAGCCATCAAGGTACTGACAGTGGGAGTGATTTTATAGCTTTGACACATTTGAATAGTTTGTCAGATTGGGGAACAATTGCATTTGCCGGATTTTTTGCAGTTTCGATGATGATGGTTCCTGGTATTTCTGGGGCCGTGATGCTCATGATGGTGAATCAATATGGAACGATTTATAATTCAGTTGCCAAACTTTTGGATACTTTCATGTTCCTATTGGTCGGTAAATTCGATCAAGCAAGATCGGCTTTTTCTTCCGTATTGATTTTACTGCCATTTATTATCGGAGCTGCTGTGGGCGTTATGCTGATGGCGAAAGCTCTCCATTATTTGCTAAAACGTTACTCACATCAAGTTTACTGTGCGGTGTTAGGAATTATCGTTGCCGGAATTTGGATTTTGGCGGAACTCGCTATTAAAGGGGCAGCGAACAGTGTCCAAAGTAGTGGATCATGGATTGGCGTGATTTTAGCGTTGGTCATCTTTATTGTGATTGGGACGTTAGCAACTGTGTTTCTTGATAAACAAGAGGTGGCAGATGAATGATTCTGCATTTAAAAGCTGTTGGCCAAATAGGTAACGGCTTTATTTTTAAATTTGCTTGTAAGCGCTTGCTATGATTGAAAAAGCATGTTACTCTATTCATAGATTTAAATATTTAAATGTATAGATAGAGGTGAGCCTATGGGAGAGGTAACAATGGAACCGAAACAAAAGGCAGCTTTGGATGAATTCATTAATGATCTGGATATTTTAAATGCGTTGGCTGACAAACATCGACAAAGAATCATCATTTTGCTGGGATCTCGTTTAAAACAGGGCATGACCGTTAGTGAGTTGACCTCACAACTGGATATTTCTCAACCGGCCGTATCGCATCATTTAAAAATTTTGCGTTCAGTTCACATGGTGGATTCAACGCGAAATGGGCTGGAAAATAACTACTTTTTAACGTTGGATGATACTTTGGATCGATTGGAAAGAATCGTGAAATTAATTAGAGAATCAAATGCGTAGTTTATAAATGAAGTCATTAAACTAACCGGGTTAGGAGTTTAGCGACGAGACATTAACAGTGAATAGGAGACGATATAATGGCAAAAGCATATATGATTGGAACTGGGATCGGTAATTTAGCAGCAGGAATTTATTTAATTCGTGACGGTGGCTGGAGTGGCGACCAAATCACAATGTTTGGGCTAGAAAAACATGGGGCAAACGATGGCGCTAAAGTTACAGATTACGAAAAAGAATATGGCAATCCAAAACTAGGAAATAGTAAAGGCTATCTCGCAAAGGGTGGTCGGATGCTTAACGAAGAAACTTATGAGAACCTGTGGGATGTTTTACGATCAGTTCCTTCTTTGGACAATCCAGGACAGTCAGTGACAGATGATATTTTGAACTTTGATCATGCTCATCCTACCCATGATGTTGCCCGTTTGATGGATAGTTTAGATGGTATTCGTAATAAGGGTGATCAAAAAGATTACAATCATATGCAGTTTAATAATCAAGACCGCATGTTATTGACCAAACTGATGATGATGCCAGAATCAAAAGAGTCGCAATTAAACGACGTTAGCATTGAACAATGGTTTGCTAAGAGTCCGCATATCTTTACGACTAACTTCTGGCACATGTGGCAAACTACCTTTGCGTTTAAGAAGGAAAGCTCGGCCATGGAATTACGTCGCTATATGAACCGTATGATTTTGGAGTTTAGTCGGATCAATACACTTGAAGGAGTCACGCGGACCCCTTATAACCAATATGAGAGTATTATTGTTCCAATGCGTAAGTATTTGAAGGACCATGGTGTTAACTTTATCGATAATCGTAAAATTACGGAATTTGTTTTTAAAGACACCGCGTTACGCGATGACATTGTAGTAACTGGCCTGAAGTATGAAGAAGTAGATAATGATAATAAGGCTGGTGAAATTGAAGTCGGCGAGAACGACTTTGTCTTTGATACCAATGGTTCCATTACGGACAGTTCTTCTATTGGCGATCTAGATACACCAATTAAGGAAAACATGGAGTATGCGCCAAGTGCAGCGCTTTGGAAACAGGCTACGGAGCATTTCTATAATTTAGGAAATCCAGATAAGTTCTTTGCAGATCGTAAGCAAAGTGAGTGGTTGAGTTTTACAATTACGACTGACAACCATTTTTTGTTGAATGAAATTTCAAGGATTACACAACAGGAGCCAGGTAATGCATTGAATACTTGGATTGATAGTAGTAATCTATTATCAATTGTTGTCCATCATCAACCTCATTTCCATGCCCAAAAAGAAAATGAAACGGTATTCTGGGGATATGCTATGTATCCACGACGTAATGGGGACTATGTAGACAAGCCATTTATCGAGATGACTGGAAAAGAGATGTTGCAGGAACTCTTAGGCCATTTAGCAGCAGTTGATCCGGCTCGGGATAACATTGCTGATCATACTGAAGAGATTATGGACAGTGTTGTAAATGTGATTCCTGCATACATGCCTTATGCCAGTGCTCTGTTTAACAGACGTGCTGTGGGTGATCGTCCAGATGTTGTGCCCAAGAATTCGAAAAACTTGGCGTTTATCAGTCAATTTGCAGAAATGCCATTTGACATGGTCTTCACAGAGCAGTATTCATTTAGATGTGCACAAATTGCTGTCTATCACTTTATGGGACTTCCAGATAGTGAATTGACACCATTGCATCATTATGAAAAGCAACCAAAGGTTTTAGCAAAAGCAACTAAAACAATGTTTAGATAAAGGTTTAGATAAGCAAAAAGGTTATGATCTTAGAGGTCATAACCTTTTTTGCTTTATTTAATGTGTTTACCATTTACGATTAAGATGTCCACATGTTTTTCTTTTTGATCACGTTCTGGCGGTAACTTCATGTAATCATCGTACATACGGGTCAGAATTCGATCATAGGCTTCAGGAATCTTGACCTGAATATTTTCAAACTGATGGGTAACCAATTCAGAAATTTCGGCTTGATTTAAAACTTCCTTATCGTAGGCATATTGAGACGCATAATTTTTATAATGATGAAAAGGTTCTTTATTATACAAACGCATGATATTTTCGCGTTTCTCTTTCAGCTTGGCAACCGACATGTAATGATCAAGATCATTTGTTTCAGGATCTTTGCGGAAAGGTGTTTGGATAATATTATAGCCCAGGCGTAGTAAAATTCGGGCGTCAAAATAGCGGAAGCGATTATAAACAGCGCGACGAATTTCAGGTTGTCGAGGAACTTTGTCAAAGGGAAAAATATCTACAAACACGCCTTTGCGCGCGTCATTGACATTGTTTCGTTCTTTAATATAAGTATCAGTATCAAGAATTTTCATATAGCTGAATGCGAAGTTGGGATCTGTATCCGCCGTTTGCATGAAGTAGTGAGTATTTTGAAGAAGCGCAGGCGTGAGCGAAGCAAACTTATCGTAATCATCGCGACGCATGCCAATATCAACGTCGTCGTCCCAAGGGATGAAGCCGTTATGACGGATTGCTCCTAAAAGTGAGCCGCCAATTAAAAAATAATTAATGTGGTGAGCATCACAAATAGCAGCCACTTTTTTTAAAGTATTTAGTTCAATGCGATGTAATTCGCTAATTTGCGACATACAAAATACCCCCAGATTTCCTAATACCTTAAGTTTACACTGTCAGAGGACGGTATGCCAACTTGATTTACTTACGAGTGAATATATGCCATAAATTGATGGTGGCTTCTAATAGCATCCCGATGGCCATCATATACATTGCAATCATGTTTTGATGTACGAAAACGAAATAAGTTAAAATCAAATAGAAAACAAAAAATAAAACTGCTGTTAATTTTGAATTACCAGTCATAATTGAACCTCCTATGTAAATGTATTTAAATCTATTCTAGTTTAAAATGATTCTAATTTCCAGAAGATATTGAAAACGATCAAACTAATTTATAAATTTTTCTAAATATGTAGGTTCAATCAGGTGTTTTTCGGTTGACAATTTTTGGGCCAACCTTTATCATTGGTATCTAGATTAGGTTTTAAATGCGAAGAATCGTGGAGGATTTTACAATGAGAAAAACCAAAAATGCGTTGTTAGAATATTTGCTTAAGAATGTCCAGAATGCTGATCTTGTTAATAAGTTATTGGTCACAATGGTTTCTCGTGGTCAAATTGCCTTGGTTCCAGCAACTAATTCAGCATCACAACCACGGAAGTAAACGTATCGAGGCTGTCTGTGGTATAGTGATGGTAGTGTTATGGGGTCGTTATGGATTCGACAGGTATAGGTTGAGTCTGGATTGCGTTTCGTAGGTTACGTCTACGTAAAAACGTTCAGTTTAATTATAACTGCAAAAAATAATAACAATTCTTACGCTTTAGCTGCTTAATTACAGCTTAGTGTAGATCTGCCTGGCATCGTCCATGTGTTAGATACAGGTCTTAAATTAAGTGGACTTACGCAACTTGCTCCCATCTGAAGTGAGTTGAAGAGACTAATCAGATTAGCTAATCAAGAGAACCTGGCCATACGGTGTTTTGGTTAGTGAAACTTAAATAGTATGACTATGAACGTAGATATCCGGGTGGCAATATGCTTGGACGCGGGTTCGATCCCCGCCGACTCCATTAAATAACAAAAAGGTTGATACTGGTAAGTGTATATCACTTATTGGTATCAACCTTTTTGTTTTATAGATTTTTAAGTAGAGGTAATTTTTATAAAAATTGGTGGTTATCAATTTAGGTTCAATTTGGGAACTAATGTAATGCAGTACAAAAGGTAATTATTCCAAGAAAAATTCCAGGGACATTTGCAATGATAATCGGCCAATCCTTAGCAGGTTTGAAGTATCCATAGATAGTCCAAACGATACAGTTTAGGGCCGCAACCAAAGGCTGAATAGGATTACCATAATTTCCGTTCAAGTTTGCAATGATTTGGGGGATATAGGATACGTACATTAAAACAGATAATCCGGACGCAATTCGTCCGATAATTTGGATTAGCTTACTTTCTTCTTTCATAAAATATTCCTCCAGTCTCACTATTTATAGTTTCCATCATAAAAAATTAGAATTACTGATACGCTAGCAATAACGTAATTGCCAGCATTAAAATTGAGCAATTCATTTTTTGTGGTTGTATTCTATAATAAATTTAAGTAAAATACAAAACATTGTACTTATAATTTTGATAAAAATATTAAAGCTGGCTTTAATGTTTGGCGATCAAAAAAATTCAAAATAAAAACTGGAATTAGATATTCACTAATTCCAGACAGAGGACGTTTAAATTTAATTTGCCAGGTCGCTTAACGTATATTTAAAGGCTAAAGACTATACAGCTAATTTTCGATTTATTGATAGATGCCAAATGAAAAATCCAGCGCCAATAATGAATCCAAGCCAAGACCAAATTAGTAAATCACTATAATTTCCTGCACCTGACAGGCCAATTATTAAGATTAGAATTGAGAAGATAAGATTTGTAATATCAGCGCCAAGTTTTTTTGAATTTCTAGTGGCAAGGTAAACAATTCCCATAATAATATACAAGAAAGCGACTAGAACACCATTTGTACCAGATGTATGAATATTACCCTCTAAAGCATTAGCCATTCCAGCGGCCATTGATTGAAATATAATAAAAACGGCAAGGACGAGCATAAGAATACCAATTACTAACTTTGTTGTCTTCATGTCAATTCTCCTTGATGTGGCTTCTGTTGGTTCTGATTTTTATAATCTCATTCATGATCTAACTCTTCGTTAACTGCTTCCTTATTAGCTTCTTCATTAATAATATCTTCGGGTTCAGCATGCAAAATGTGATCCAAATTATCTTCTTCTAGGACAATGTTTTCCTTTGGTTTCAAAACTGAATCTGGGGTGTTCTTAGGTGATTCTTCATTAGGTTCCATTGGATTATCATTTTGCTCGTCGTAACTCATATTGCTGTCAGGCGCACCACGGCGCTTTTCTTCTTGTTTAAAAGTATCTTTAATTTGATCATCATGCATATTGGTCACATCCTTAGTTAAATTTTTGGGGCTATCACCACTATATAAGTTTCCTGATAGCGGTTGCAAATGTTGTGCTTATTTCTTTGTCTGAAGGTTTAGCAAGGCCGTTTTTGGCAAAAAATTTGCCACTTGAATCTAAGCTAAAGGTGAGGGGATAAGTTAGATTCAAAAATGAGGATTTAGGATTATAATCGAATCTAAAATTATTCCTAACAGCTATTGCGTTTTTTCACGATAGCTTTATAATGGACATGAAATGTAGATAATGGAAGCGCTTAAATTATTACGCTTATAACCTGACATTTCACTAATTTAAGGAGGGAGTCATCAGCATGAATGATAAATTAGTTTGTTTAGGTATTACCGCTGGTTTACTTACGGTGGGCGTTTTGTATCTTGCTAAAAAGACTGGTTTTTTTGAAGATGATCGTCATTTGTATGATGAATTTGAATCACGTTAGTTTGTTGTAAAAAATTTAAGATTGATTAATATCTTGTAATGTAGCTAAAAAGGCCGATATTTGTTTACTATAAAGATGACGTTGTTCGTAGGATTGATATAGATACCTTTTTAAACACACTTGATAAATAACAATTGGGGGAATTATTATGCAAAAGAATAAAGCTGTTTTGATTGGTGCCGGCTTATCCAATATGGCCGCTGCTGTTTATCTGATTCGGTAACGTCAAAAGTTCTATGAAAACC
>NZ_JQBD01000110.1 GCF_001437255.1 Pediococcus damnosus
TAAGGCACCTAGGAAAACTTGACACATACCTTCTTTTGCATCCCTTGAAAAAGAGGCACTGCAAAGTACATAATAATTCCAACAAAAAAGACAAGTACCGGAATTGCAACCAAGAAAACTGCGGTTAGTGCTGGCTGTTTGTTATAAGCCATAATCCCAGCACCAATCAACATAATTGGTGATTGCAGCATCATCCGTAAAATCATAACCATAACGTTTTGAATTTGAATGACATCATTGGTTGTTCGTGTGATTAAAGATGCATCCCCAAAATGTTCGAATTCATGATTTGATAAAAAAGAAACTTTTTTAAAAAGATCTTCACGAATTTTACTACCCATTCTCTGAGATTGAGTCGCTGCAAAGTACACATTGACTGCTGCAGCGATCATACCAAGAAGTGAGATTGCCAACATTTTATAACCGGAATTCCAAATATACGAGATATTACTTTTAGCAACCCCGTTATTAATAATATCTGAAGTGATATTTGGTAACCATAAATCACATATTACTTGAACAATTAAAAATGCGGTTCCAATACCTACTGCCCACCAGGCAAGGTATTTTCGTGATAATTTAAGCATTTAACCAAGCTCCTTTTTTGATTTTAGTGCCCCATTTGCGATCCAATCTAAGGTCGTTGCAAATTCTGCCTTAGCATTAGCGATCGTTTCGGGTGAGTCTTCTTTTTGAGAACGAAAATAATGACCAATTGTATGCGCAAACACAGTGAAAAGTAATTGCTGTAAATTTTTTAACTCTTCATCATTTTCAATCCGCAATTTGGTTCGGTCAACAGATGTAGCAATTTTGTCTTCGATCGCCAACACCGCTTTAAAAAAGGGATGTTTGTGGTGATTTTTCCCAAAGTGCTTAGAGTTTTGACCATGCTGAAAATCATTTGTGCCAACATTTTTAAAAATATCGGCATTCGGTCCTTCAGTAATTTCTTCCACCGCAAAATTAAAGAAAAGCGTCATCGCTGCAAACAAGTCCCCATGTGTTTTCTTTAACATGTCAAAAAAATGTTGTTCAATATCCGTAACTATGTTTCCCAAAAAATAGTAATAAAGATCTTCTTTGTTTTCAAAGTACTGATAGAAGCTCCCCCGCGGAATCTCCGCATCTTTGACAATTGCACTGACTGATACATCCTCAAGCGGTGCTCGTGAAAATTCATGTTGTGCAGCTTGCATCAATCGAGCTTTTTTCTCCTCGTTTAGATTGAAATACGTTGCTTTTGGCATCTTTTCCTCCTCAAAATGACACACTGTCATAATTGATGATTATACGCTTAATCCATGCTTTTGCAATACAAAATTGTAGACTTTTTTTCTCATATTTTCAGTTAACAATCTTCTAAATTATTTATCAACAATCAAATTAAAAAACGCCGCTAAATACTTTAGCAGCGTTTTTTTAAAATGTATAAATAAATTTACCCAACGGATACTCGTTCCGTTGATTCTATCTTTCCTTCGACAATGTGCAGCTGAACATCCGCCAGCTTTTTCATATCTTCAGCCACGTGTGTTGCGACCACGATTAATTTTCCTTCATCTCTCAGCTTACGTAAAAGTTTGATGCATTTGCTAACACTATCAGTGTCTAACCCATTTGTTGGCTCATCTAAAAGAATGATTTTTTGATCTTCAAAAACTGCTTGGGCAATATTTAATTTCTGCCTCATTCCTAACGAAAAATCTTTCACAACTGGTTCATGAATGTTTGCTTCTAATCCAACTGCCTTTAAAGTATTTTCAATATCCGCATCATTTGCTACATGCTGAATTTTACCTAAAATTTTTAAGTTCTCAAAAGCTGAATATTGTGGTAACAGGCTCATATTTTCGATAAGAATACCCGTTTCTGGTGAGAAATCAATATCCTTATGCAAAATTTTATCGTTTACCAGTACCTCACCATTAGTCGCATGGATAAGACCAGCCATTGCTCTTAATAACATCGTTTTACCTGATCCATTAATTCCGTATAATCCATATATTGCCCCATCATTAAAAGTATAGCTAACATCGGTTAACACGGAACGTTTTTTTAAAGTTTTAGAGAAATGACGTAATTCAATTTTCATTTTAATCCCTCCGTAACCAATCAATTTGTCTAAGTCGTCCATAAATTAGCCCCTCAACGAGCATAAAAAGAACCAGTAGTATTACATACCACACTAGTAAATTTACATGAAGAATACTTAATCGTTGTTGACATATAAACTGTGGCCAGGCCAAGATTTGAAAAATCACTGATCCACCATTTACAAACAAGCTCTCGCCAACCATTAAAAAAAGACCCGC
The DNA here is from genome assembly GCF_001437255.1 of Pediococcus damnosus. Classification (GTDB taxonomy): domain Bacteria; phylum Bacillota; class Bacilli; order Lactobacillales; family Lactobacillaceae; genus Pediococcus; species Pediococcus damnosus. The sequence goes on from NZ_JQBD01000110.1 coordinate 2,316, forward strand.
ATAAACAAGTACAAGAAAATATCCCACTCGATCTGAAAAATATAGATTAAATAAGAATTGAGTTAACATATACAAGTTACAGATTAAAAAGTTAGTCAATAACATCGATAAAAGCGAAAAAGAAATCGACGAAGAAGCATGAAATAACTCTGAAAAAACAAAAAATAGTATTATAAACATAATGTGAAACAAAACATTAAGTTTAAAGATAGTTTCATTCAAATTCTTAAAAGCATGACTAATTTTTTTGTAACGAATAAGCTGCAAAATTAACCAGTCAGAAAACCAAGATTGGAGAAGTGCAAAATTCAATGTAGCAATGGTAAAAAAGAAAAAGATAAATACCAGAGTTTGCATAGTGTTGGCACCGAAATCAACACCACGAAAAAGATTTTGGATGGTAAATTTACCAAATAAATAATTCTTAGCGAGTATTAGATAGAAAAGTAACAGGCCAATGCTTAAAAATGCCAATTTATTTTGCGATTTCAAGTAAATCTTCCTTCCTCAGCCTTTGAATATTCCAAATGGCTAATAATGCAATAATAATCACGATCTGTAACAAAGCTGTTAGAATTGTAAACCAGTCAAAATGTCCTTTCCATAGCCAATCAATTGTATTCATACTAGAAATAGGATGCGTATATTCAAAAGTTCGGCAAAATTTAAGAGTAATGACATTAATGAACGGAACAATAAAAATTGTTACCAAAGCATTTTTAGAATACTGCATAACTAAAAATAATAATGAACCTTGGATTATATAGTAACCCCAAAAAACTAAATAGCGTATACCCAACGCCAACAGTATTACGGGGTCAAATAAAAGCGAATGTTGAACTCTAATAAACAGCATAACCAGGTCCACACCTTCAAAAACAATCGTAAAAATCATTGCTTGGATACAAACAGATTTAATAAAGCGCCAATAATACTTTTGCGTATCGGAACGTATTAATTCACTCATATAAATGTTCAAATAACTTTTTAAAATAATTGTAGCAAAAATAAGCGAAAAAATGGTGGCCTGTCCCACATCATAATGATAATTTGCAACAGTATCTTCAATCGTATGAAAGCTTTGAAAACTCGTTATAATATTTGGTGCGAACCTATTTAACGACACCCAATAAGCTGCTAAAAATATAATTAGAAACAAATAGATAATCACTAATTTTTTTTTACTCTCAAAGAACATCTGCCTTCACCTGCCTAAAGTACCCAATCCCAATTACTATCAAACTAGAAGATAAATAAATAATTATAGCCGGAATAATGAACCTCAATCCATATTCAATAAAAGGTTGCATAAAGTAAGTGGAACTGTATGGTGACATGATTTGTACAATCCATAAAAGAAAAGCAAAAGGATAAGCAATGTAATAATTGGGGAACATGAACACAATGGCTTGTGTGACCATACCGAAAATGGCAACCGTTATTGTAAAAATAAAAATATAGATTACCATAGTGCCATATGGATGTTTCATTTGAAATACTAATAATTGGAAAGATTTAACAGCCTTAAGTTGTTGCAACTCATCCTCCATGCCAGAAAAATCTTTTCCACCATGCCAAACAAGTAGCGCTATAACGAAATTAAGCAATAAAGAAATAAATACTAGTAAGCCAGGAATAATGGCTGATAAAGCTAGTTTAGTTTGATAAACTTTTTTTCGGCTCTCTCTAATCAAAGTAGCATTTTGGTAACCATTTTTTATTTCTGACACGTGTTGATCCGTATATAAGTTTAATAAAATTACAGGTAGCAGCCAAATAAGAATCATCTGTCCGTAGTGTCCAATAGAATTACCGGCCAAAAAGCTTGCCATTGCTGGATTTGTTATATACGATGCAGTATCAAATCCTACCTCGAATTGATTTTTAAGTTGAATTAATAAATCCATTTCAGGAACAAGTATGATTAGGATAGCAAAGAAAATAAACCGTCGATTTTTTAAAAGTTTACTAATTTCAAATCTTAACATCAGAATTCCCCCTACCAATAAGAGTAATGGCCATCTACATAAATTAACATTAGATGACCACCATAGAACTTAGCTATTGAATTTTTCCGGTTTCTTCATCCCAATATCCCGAAACGTTATACTCATTACCTGAAATATTATTATTTTGAGCCGTTAACATCACAGTTTCCTTTCCAGGGAAAGATGCATTGACTCGCCTGTATGACGCAGCATTTCCGGCTGTCTTATTGACACTTGGGCTAACATTTGCTCCGCCTGATTTCTCTAGCCAGAATGTTGAAATGGTATGAGCGCCTTCACCAGATGTCTCTAATTTGACCTTCCAATTATTTTTATAATTAGTTGTTTGCCTGTACCAACCTGCCGAATGACTGTTTTGTTGGAAACCATAAACACGCATACTATAATTATGTTCATCATTACCAGCCAAAGCTGAAGTAGTAATAAAACCAAAACTTAAACATGCAATAAACAAGGCAGACATAATCTTTTTCGTTTTCATAATAAATCTTTCCTTAAATTTCTTGTATGCAACTGCATTTTTACTACGTCACTTCAAAAATAGTCTTTATTTTCTTTCATAGGCAGCTCTCCTCGTATTATATATTTTGAAACTTTGTT
>NZ_JQBD01000111.1 GCF_001437255.1 Pediococcus damnosus
CCACCAATACGATTTGACAGAGACCCAAAATAACGCAACTGTTATTCCAAAAATTTTGAAAACAACAGTTACGCTATTTGATTCAACAAATTTATTTAGAAATCCAAACCTTCATGACGTAGTTTTGGTAGACGTTTTGCGACCGTCTTGATATTCAAAAGATCCCAATCCTCTAAGTTATGTGAAATGGAATTTTTACCCCAAGATCCACAGCCTAAAGTCAAAGAAGGAGTCACATTATTATATTTATAACCAATTGCTCCTTGTGAAGTTGGTGTGTTAATTAAGATTCGGCAAGCATCCATCTCTAATGCAAATCGATTAATCAATGCATCATCTTTGGTATGCAAACCAACTGTATGACCTAATCCACCAAGGTTTAATCCTCGTTTCATTAAATGAACAGCGTCGTCTTGATCTTTTGCCTTTACCATTGTTAAAACAGGTGATAATTTTTCGTGAGAAAGAATATATTCTCCGCCAAGTCCATTCATTTCAGCAACTAAGAATTTTGCATCCTTAGGGCAATCTTCAATACCAGCCCATTGTGCAATGCTGTAAGCGGATTGACCAGCTACTTTAGGATTAACTGATTCCTTTTCCCGATTCATTACGGTTGACTCAAAGTTTTCCATATCAGCATCTTTTACGAAGTAAGCACCACGTTCTTTTAAACCACTTTTAACATCAGCATAGATTTCAGCATCCACGACCATGTTAGATTCAGAAGCACAGATCATCCCATTATCAAATGCTTTTGATAAGACAATATCATCTAATGATTGTTTTAAGTCAGCAGTTTTTTCGACGTAAACAGGTACATTACCGGGTCCAACACCAAGGGCAGGTTTCCCAGTTGAATAAGCAGACTTAACCATGCCTGCACCACCAGTAGCCACAACCGTTGCGACCCCATCATGATTCATCAGGTCAGTAGTTGCATCCATGCTAGGTTTAGTGATCCATTGAACACTATTCTCAGGAGCACCAGCTTTTACAGCTGCTTCTGCAATAACTCGTCCAGTTTCAACACATGTTTTTTGTGCAAATGGGTGAAAAGCGAAAACGATTGGGTTTCGGGTTTTAATTGCTAATAAAGCGTTATGAAAAACGGTTGAGCTTGGGTTCGTTACTGGGGTTGCACTAGCAATGACACCGACTGGTTCAGCAACTTTCATGATGCCAGTTTCTTTGTCATCACTAATAATTCCAACTGTCTTATCATTTTTAATTGAATTATAAATATCTTTTGTAGCAAATTGATTTTTAATAACTTTATCTTCATACACACCACGACCAGTTTCATCCACTGCCATCTTGGCTAACTTTTGACGAGCATGATATCCAGCTTCTGCCATTGCGTGCACAATTTTGTCAATCTGCTCCTGATCCATGACACTGAGACGATCTAAAGCAATATGAGCTTTTTTAACAAGATCATTGACCATTAATTGTGGTTCATCAACATCCTTCTTATTATCCAAATCTTTAATCATATTATTATTATTCTTCCTCTCAGAATGAGTATGTTATTCTCTTCACAAGTTTCATTGTAGCTTTCAAATATCTGTTTGTAAATGCGTACTGTTTACATAACCTAAAATTGATAGGTACCATTGTTTATCACGGCTTGCTTGATGTTTTTCCTTGTGAAAAATCTGAAACTACACAAATCCTTTCACAAAGAGCACTTGTGAAAATAAGCACAAAAAGTAATCGCTTTCTTCACAAACTATTTCACAATTGGTTGAGTTACGCTTCTTGTGGGACCTATCTAATTATTAAATGGTCCGTTCCAGTTTCTGAAGCGTAATTCAGTAAAAATTTATTTTATTTGAAAAAGTTGATGCTAAGCTTAGACCGTTTTTGTTCAGTTTTTTAAGCACAGTCATCAAAGCAAAAAGACAACTATAAGTATGGTCCAAAGTAGAATGACAATTCCACTTTTGTCGCACTTATAATTGCCCATTATCATTTTGTTCACTTTATTTTTTATTCAAAGTAGTTGGTGTATGCTCTTCCGATCTTTGTAATAAACGAATCAACTCACTCGTTTGTACCTGGTCCACAATCATGTTTGATGTGACTTGCATCAATTGTTCTGCTAAGTTCTTGGCCATCGTAGTTGTGTGTTCCAAACCAATTCTTGCAATTTTTTGATTTACAATATCGATAAACCGATCGTATGCCTGTTTTGGATAATCCGTTGCTGTAATTCGATCAATTCCCGAACGGATCACATTAATCGGATATGCTTGTTTCAATAACGTGATCAATAAAATATCTGCAACCTGCATGACCTGGTACTTCTTTTTTGTGGGAGCAACCACAGCCTTTTGTTTTACATAGTTATTAATCATTGTGGGGGTCACTGGATCCATTCCCAGCGGACCTGTATAGCCACTTAAAAGAGCCACAACTTGATCCATATACAAATCAAAATTTGGCAACTCATCCCAATGAGGTAACTTAACCTCTCTCACTGTTTTCAACCACCGATTATATGTTTCCAATTCATTCATTTCATTCACCTCGTCCATAGATGTTACCGTTAGTATATCACTATCAGCTAGTTTTTATAACTAGATTGCCCATTATCAGCATAATTTCATGACGTAACTAGTAGAAATGTGCTATTCTTAAAAAAATACTAATGAATAGAGGCACTTTATTTTGTTTGAACTTACGAAAAAACGACGTGTGAGTGATGAAGTCAAAGAAATCATTCCCCAGCCTGTAATTGATGGCCTTTGGAAAACTTTAAAACAAATGCAGGCTGATGATTTAGTGGTTTCACCAGTTATTGCTTTTGTTTTCAGTGATGATTACACAGAAGACACCATTTATGTAATGGGGTTACAGAACTCTGGAGATGTTGCTAAAGAATATGATCTTGCTTACAGTGGCAAAAAGGATTTCTTAGGCAATGGAACCATTGTTATTGTAAAAGATAAGCCCAAAACTATCAGTATGAGCATTAGCGCAGTTAATAACCAAACAAAGGAGTAGCAAACAGTTTTGAAAAGTTTTAAAAAGGTATTTTCAATTTTAATGATCGGCTTAGTAGCCACTAGTCTGACTGCTTGTAGTTCAGGGAACACTTCAAAATCCAGTCAGCAAAGTTCTTCAAGTGAGAAAAAGGTCTCTTCAGCGAAAAAAGCTGTAAAGAAAACGGCCACTTTATCTGACCAAACTTTCAAAACTCCCCAGGGTACATTTTTGATCACCGAGAATCATGTGACCGCTTCAGCTACAAAGAACAAACAAGTATTAATTCTGAAGTACACATTTACAAATACCAGCAAATCTCAATTAGTTCCTTCAGATTATTGGTATAAATATGTTAAGGCAACTCAAATCGTTAATGGCAGCACTAAGACCCTTGAACAGGGGTCGCTTCCCTTTTCCACAGCTGCAACAACAGATGATAACTTAGAGAATTCATCGGTTAGCGAAATCAAACCTAATCACCATATCAATGCTGAAGGTTCATGGCAACTTGATAAAAACGGTGCCCCAGTTAAAGTCAGTTTTTACGATACTCACAAACAATTAGTTGGCACTCGCCAATACGATACAAATTAAATGTATGTAAACAAGTCTTGGTTCAGGTTGCGTATTAATCTGGGCCAGGACTTTTTAGCACGGTTCAGAATCGCAAAAGAGTCATAATAAGCACGACTACTGCGGGAATTCTCCCCGCTTTCGTCGCGCTTATTATGACTCTTTTTAACGCTCTTCTTCACCCACTGCTTCTATGGCATATCATTTCCAGCTGCGTAGTAAATGTCGTACCATTCTTGTCCTGTCATTTCGACATCACTACCTGCCAATGATTCCTTAATATGTTGTGGATTCATTGAACCCACTAATACTTGGAATTTAGCCGGATGACGCAAAATCCATGCTGTTGCAATGGCGTTTTTGGTCACTCCATACTGATCAGCTAATGCCTGCATCTTTTTATTTAATTCAGGGAACTTAGGGTTATCAATAAATGGACCATTGAAATTACCCCATTGATAAGGTGACCAAGCTTGAATCACAATGTCATGAATTCGAGAATATTCAATGAATTGACCATCATGATCTATGCTATGGGCATCTTGCATATTCGTATGCATCCCAAAGTCAATCATATTACTGTGCATAATTCCAAATTGCAATTGATTAAACATCAACTTCTGTGAAACTGCTCCTTGTAACATGTCAAATTGCATTGGATTGAAATTAGAAACACCAAAATGACGAACTTTGCCTGCTGTTTGCAATTCATCAAAAGCTTCTGCCACTTCATTCAGTTCCATCAAAGGATCTGGACGATGAAGTAATACAGAATCCAAATAATCTAACTTTAAACTCTGTAATTCATGATTAACTGCATCAATAATATGTTGTTTAGAGAAATCATACCGATTTCCGTAAGGTTTACCTGACCCATCATCATTGCTGTTACGAATTCCCACTTTAGATTGAATCCATAAGTCATCTCGGCTCACTGATGATTTGTCCAAGGCTTTTTGAAACACAAGATCTGATTTCCCACCACCATAAATATCAGCAGTATCAATAAAGTTCACGCCATTATCAACAGCTGTTTCAATTACTTTAGTTGCAGCATCTGTATCCAACGCATCCATTCGCATAATTCCTAATGCCACGTTAGAAACTTTTTTGCCACCAATTGTAATTTGTTTCAAAAATATCACTCCTATAAATAAATTTATAACCATTCATCTATCAGCTTACCACCTTTCAATCTAAAACAGAATTAATTTGTTATCGGGTATGTGTCAAGTTTTCCTAGGTGCCTTA
>NZ_JQBD01000112.1 GCF_001437255.1 Pediococcus damnosus
CACCAATACGATTTGACAGAGACCCAAAAAAGTAAAACAGCACAAATGCACTGCTTTACTTTTATAAATGAGTTGCAAAAATTCTAACTACTTAAAATTTTAGTTAGTTTCTGTTTTAGGAATTGACGTTAGATTTTGCCAATTTTTCGAATAGAATTTTGAATTGATCTGATACTGCGGTGTCTTTTGTTTTTTCGTTAAAAATGGATCAATTTTCTGATCTACCGCTAACCATCCACGCCAACCCAAGTGAATTGTATCTTGCATAAAGTAAGGTACACCACCTTTATCACTAAGATCACAAATATTAGTAAATCCTTGTGAAGTTAACTGATACCGAATCTTTTGATCAAATATCTTTAACATTTTTGGTGATAATCCAGTATATTCACTCCACTTTTGGTTTACTGGAGGAATAATAAATTCAACATTCGTATGCAAACTAGCAAACTGGTTTAAAACAAGCTCAAAATCACTAAATTCCGGTGACTGCGTATAGTTCCAGTTACGTTCTAATCCCTTGAATTTAGTTTTTCTTTTTTCTAAACGCCGTTGATAAAATTGATTATCAATTCCAAACTGATTATTAGTAGTATGCGCTTTTCCTTGTTTCACCGCTAATTTATCCAGTGCACCCATTTGATAATTATTCGGTAATTGTTTGGCAAATTGATCAATTCGTCCCTGATTATCTTTCAACTTAAGGGCCGAGAAAAGCTGATCTTCATGCTGTAAAAGTCGTCTTTCGTACGTTAAATAGGTCCGTTGCCCCGACGTGATCTTTTTCCCATCGGCAACTCTTTTAAGCGCACTGGTAATTGTCCGGTTTGCTTTTCCGGATGGCATTTCTAATAATCTTTTAGCTGCATACCGGTCCATTTGCTGACTTCCATGTTGCTTTAAAAGCCACACCGTTGACTGTAAAGGTGAATAGTAAAATGAAAAGGCATCTTTACGGGCTCCCTTTTTCACAAACCACTGTGGTGAAATCACAAATACTGCTTTGCGATTCTTCAACTGGGAATCAACAAGCTGCATCTGAAAATAATGAGTCAAAGATTGCGTCCCAGGTGCACCCATTAAGAATGGCGTATAAGATCGTTTGTACTTTGATGCTAATACGGATGGATGAGAAAAATCAAACCTTGAAAATTCTGAAGATCCGAAAAAAGGTACAAAATTTTTGTGGGAAAGTGCTGATTCTTTAATAACCTGTCCTTTAAGAACATTAGGTGATAAAGATGTTGCTGCCTGACGTTCCGTTTTAGAATTGATATGACTCAATTTAAATGGGGAAAACAGAATTGCAAGTAACAGCAGCCCTGCTAAAAGAACTGGCCCAAAAATCAGAAAAAGTTTCTTTGCCACTAGGCTTGTAATTCCTTAACTTGTGCAATGATTTTGTTTGGCGTGTCCCATTTGCTACGCTCAAACTCAGAAACTGGCACATTAACTCCCAGCTCACTTTGTAATTGTAAAAGGAGTTGAACTGTCCCCATTGAGTCCAACAACCCAGCATCAAAAAGATTACTGTCCATATCTTCGCTTACATCATTACCTGTTAAATCCTGTAAAATATTTAAAACTTTTTCTTTTGTATCCATTATAATTACTCTCCTTCAAAAATTAATTTACTTCGCAAACAACATTGTATTTAAAAACCCTGAAAATAGTAAAAATGTAAAACAAACAAAATTAAAAGTTATAAAAGTTGCGAAAAGCTCTGTAAACTTATTGTGTGGTAACTTGTCCTGATGCTTTTTCTTGTACCTCAACCACCAGTCATTCACAACGAGCGCGACCCCGTGCAGGATACCATAAGAAATATAATACCAAGTAACTCCATGCCAAAATCCCATGATCGTCATATTGATGATATAAGTGACATTAGCTGTTGTTTTGGGACTCTTGAAAACCTTGTGCTTCATCAAAAAGAAAACTAACCGCATATAAATGAAGTCACGAAACCAAAACGATAAAGTCATATGCCAACGATTCCAGAATTCCTTGATATTGTGTGATTTAAATGGTGCATTAAAGTTAATTGGTGTTTCGACACCCATAAAATAACTTGTCCCAATTGCAAACAAACTATAACCAGCAAAATCAAAGAATAGATACATACTGTAAACGTACATGACTCCAACCAATGACCAAGACATGCCATGTGCCATTAAAGCTTGATGCTCTATCTTTGGTAACATCAAAGTTCCAAAAAGATAGGACAACATATATTTATAAACGAACCCTAGGAAAATATTGTGTACACCTTTTTGCAAAAGCTTCAAATATTTATCTTGACTAGGTACATGATCATAATCACGTTTAAAACGTCGATAACGATCAATTGGTCCTGATGAAATGGTTGGGAAAAAGACCAGAAATTGTATAAAGAACCACGGTTCAAATTTCTTTAAAACACCATCGCGAGATTCCATAATCGTTTGAACAACTTTAAACGTTAAATAACTAATTCCTAAGAATCCAATAATTGACTGGGTACCATTAATGGCCGGTGTGAGCTTAACAACTACTAATGGTAAGATTGCCAGAATTACAGCACCCACAAAGATCCCCGTTTGATTCCTACTTTTACGATACGTAGTGTATCCCCAAACCAGTAACACTTCGTAAACTAAATACGCAATTAAAGCGATTCCTTGCGTTAACTTAGAACCACCAAAAATAAGAACTAAAAAGAAAAAGGAAATCAGTGTTTCATACCAGTGAAATCTCTTCCCACAAAGTAATCCAATCACTATCGGCAATAGTGCAATTGCCAATATGCCAAAGTAAGTAGGATTCTCATAAGGTGTAAATGTTAGCATTATGAATTAACCTCTCTCATGATCGATTTAATATCTACCTTACCATTGGCTGTGATTGGTAAGCTACTTTTGAAAACAAGCCGATTTGGCACCATATACGACATCATCGTAGCTTGTAAGCCCTTTTTAATTGCCACTGTTAGATCCATGTTATTCTCGAAATCATTATCCTCTGCAATCACATAAGCAATTAATTGCGACACCTTATGATTAGTATCATACTTAGGAACCGCTACTGCCTGTTTAATAAGCTTTTGCGCATTTAAATAGTGATCAACTTCTTCCAACTCTATGCGATACCCATGCAGCTTAATCTGAAAATCAAGGCGTCCTAGGTAATGTAAAACACCATTTTCATCCTTTGTACCTAAATCACCTGAATGATAGGCATCATGATTTCCGACCTGCTGAAAAACATGAGCCGTTTTTTCTGGATTATTTAAATAACCTTTGGACACACTTGGGCCTGAAATAACCAACTCACCCGTTTTACCAACATCGACAGGCTTTCCAGATTGATCAAGCACACTAATTTTCATGTCTGATTTCGGTTTGCCAATGGGAAGCCGTTGATCTTCGTCTAAGATTTTCTGTGTAATCTCCATCGCCGTCACCGCAACGGTAGTCTCAGTTGGTCCGTACGTATTATAAATTTTTGCTTGTGGAAACCGTTCTTTTAACTGTACTGCCGTCCGATGGGTTAATTCTTCACCACAAAACATGAAGTGACTTAACGTTGGATAATGGGCAGCATCAAACTCCGGTTGCAATAAACAAATATCAACAAAAGAAGGTGTCGAAACCCAAACGTTTAAATTCATCTTGGGTAAGTAATCAAAAAGCTCTTTAAAGTTATCCGTAATTTTTTTAGGTAAAACCTGTAAAGTTCCACCACTAACCAATGTCGGATAGAGACTCATCACTGATAAATCAAAGGAATACGGTGCCTGGGCAAGACTGACCGGTGCATCAGGTAAATTAAAGTCCTTTAACATCCAATTTACAAAACTTGTTAAGTTCTGATGACTAATTTGAACTCCTTTTGGTTTTCCCGTTGTCCCAGAAGTAAAAATAATGTAGTAGTTCTGATCGCCCGAAACTGCAAGCTTTTCATCAAATCGACCAGTCGTTTTAAATATCTGAGCTAATTCATCAGCATTTATCACCGGAATTCCTTTAATCTGAATCGGCAATTTCTCTACTGCAATACAAGCAGTGGGCTTAGCAATCTCTTGGATCATTTCCAACCGATCATTTGGAGAATGCTGGTCAATGGGGATATATGCATGCCCACTTTTTACAATTCCGAGAAAGGTTGCTACCATTTCAAAACTCTGTTCACCAAAAACCATAATTGGTGCCTGAGCGTCTAAATTCATTTGACCGATTTTACTGGCCAACGCGTCCGAATAACATTTCAACTCATGATATGTATGGGTTTCACCCAGATAATCATAAGCAATGCGATCTGGTGTTTGCTCACTGTTTTTGTCGATCGCGTTAATTACGTTTGTAATTTGCATTGTTTCCCCCCTAATAACTTTTAAAACACTTAAAATTCATTGTAAATAAATGTACCGCCACTAATACCACTATAGCCGTATAAATACACAAGTATTAAGAAAACGACAAAATAAAAAAACATTTGTGCTAGGAACTTCACCCATTCCCGTTGCCATAATATTTTAAAAAAATCTTTCATGTTTTGTTTCCCCCCTAGAATGCACGTCTCTATCAATCACAGTATCTCATGAATTAATTAGCCTGTAAATATATTTTTAGTATAACCACTTAATCTCTTCGTAACAATCCGTTAACGCAACTGTTAACTAATTCTTTATGGTTCTACAATATCTGTTGTTGGTAATAG
>NZ_JQBD01000113.1 GCF_001437255.1 Pediococcus damnosus
TCGCACCGGCCATGATATAATAGTCAGTAAACAGTGATGACTTTTATGTGGCGCTCACCGATTCCCGTCGGTGGGTGTTTTTTTATGTTCTATTTTATGTAACCAATATTACTCGTTGTTTGGTGATAAATCAACATTTCTTTTTATGTATCCTTGTATCCTTGTATCCTTGTATATTAATATCCTTGTATCTAAGTATCCTTGTATCCTTGTATCTAAGTATATTAGGATACTTGCAGTCAATCTTAATTTAACGGCTTTTGAGAAGAAATGTATCCTTGTATCCTTGTATCTTTGTATCTTTGTATGTTATCATCCTTGTATCCAAGTATCCTTGTATATTAGGATACTTAATTGGAGGTCAGTATAATGGGTGAAGTAATTACTTTTGGAAATTTTAAAGGTGGCACCGGTAAAACAACAAATGCCACGCTTGCATGCCTGGCACTAGCTCGTGCTGGTAAAAAAACGCTATTAATTGATTTCGATCCTCAAGCAAACGCTACAGATATTTACTTTAAAACCGCGGCTAATTTAGGCCACGATGATATTAAATTTAATCAAACCTTGCTTGCATCAATCCAAGAAGAGGACTTATCAAGATCGTTGGTTACTTTGGATAAAAACATTGACTTTATTCCATCAAGCGCAGATTTTTCATTGTACCCACGGATTATGGAAAAAAAGTTTAAAAATAATTATAAAGATAGAGTTACATATTTTAGCAAGCTACTTGCTTCACTAAAAGAAAAATATGATTTTGTGGTATTTGATTTGCCACCGACTATTTCCTTAATTTCTGATAGCGCCTTATACGCTTCAGATTGGGTTCTGATTATCCTTCAAACTCAAGAGCACAGTCTTCAGGGTGCCGAATCGTTTCTAAAATATATACAGGAACAGGTAATCGATGAATACGAAGCACCTAGTTTGAATTTACTCGGTATACTTCCTGTGCTATTAAAGAATGGGGCGCCTGTTGATCACAGCACATTAGAAGTAGCAGAAGAAGAATTTGGGAAAGAAAACATGTTAAAAACCCTAATTCGTAATATGGAAAGAATCAAAAGATATTCAATCAGAGGTGTATTTCTAAAAGATCAGTTCGATAAAAAAATAATTAGATTATACGATTCTGTGGCACAAGAAATTATTGAAAGGGCGGACTAGCATGGTGGAACTTTTACACAATCCTAACTCAAATAAAAGCAAAATAATTCCTAGAAAATCGGCGCCCCAGCCCCAAAAAGAAATTTCCATATCTTCTCTAAACGAATCAAACAAAACGAAGTCTAAACAAATAGATGGTGTTACTTTTGATACTACGCTCAGAATTGATAATCATCTAAAAAACTTTATGAAAGCTATGGTAATTTTAGGGTATAGCTCAACTCAACAAAACGGATTATCCCAATTACAAAAAACTTTTTTTGAATCGTTAACTAAGTCTGAACAAAATACGCTTACGACTCAAATACAGACTTTGGAAACCGGCGATGCTAACAAAGTAAAAAGTAAATAATCACGTGCTCTCAGACGACACGTTCACCTTTTAGATGTATACTTGTCCGTTTAAATTAAGCAGAATGCACACAAAAAAGTCCTCTATTATGCGGAATAGAGGGCTTTTCTGAAATCAGTACATACAGGCTTTGCTTAGGAGCGTTGCTTGTGTCCATGATAGAAAGTATTGAGCTTCAGCCGTTCCCCGACCATGAAATTCCTCACGAGTACCGAACACCTGAATGTTTGTGTCTGTAATTCCCAGTAATTTAAGTGTATTATCTAGTTGAGACATCTATTCCTACCCCGCTTATCTTGAGTTTCGTCGCTTAAAGCATAGCACTAGGGAGGCTTAGATGCCTTTTTTTGTTATCAAAAAGNAGATTTTGTTCCCACTATTTATATCCATTGTATATCATTTGGGCCTACCCTATTGTAACTAAAGAGAGAAGGGAGTATTATTAGTTACATATAAGTGACCCGGAGGTGACCTGGAATTGGCTAAAATCGGTTATGCGCGTGTTAGTACGCGTGATCAAAATCTTGCACGTCAAATTGAACAGCTACATGATGCCGGTGTTAATAAAATCTTTCAAGAGAAGCTTTCAGGTAAAAATGCCGATCGTCCTCAACTAAAAGCAATGTTAGACTATATTCGTGATGATGATGAAGTAGTGGTATTGAGTCTTGATCGACTTGGTCGCAATTCTCATGATTTGACTGACATCATCGAAACCATTCGGCATCATGGAGCTCAATTGAATGTTCTAAACCTGCCTAGCTTTGCAAGTATTGAAGATCCTAACCTTCGTAACTTGATTACGACAATTATTGTCGAACTATATAAGTATATTGCTCAAGAAGAGCGCGAAACTATTAAGATACGGCAACAACAAGGCATAGAAATTGCCAGACGCCAGGGCAAATATAAAGGAAAAATTCGCGAATATGGTCCTCATTCACCTAATCGTCAAAAACGCTATATATATAAAGAAGCCTGTCGCCTTTTAAATAGGAAGAAAGACGGAGATGAAACTCTGACCAAGCGACAAATTGCCCGCATGTTAGGTATTGCACCAGTAACCTTATATCGCATCGAAAAGTATCAGGCAGAAGATCTAGCAAATGTTCCCCCTAGTGAGAGGTAAACATCATGATAGATTTAAGGGGCAAACGAATTCTCTTTACAGGCCGTTTGCGATCTTTTCGTCGTTTCCAGGCACAACAGTTAGCAACTATTCTAGGAGCAAAACCTGTCAACGGGATTGACAAAAATGTCAATATCCTTGTGGTTGGTATTATTAGCAAACCCTATGATCAACTACTTACCACTCAAAAGTTAACGTATGCTAGAACCTATGGCATTCCAAAGATTGACGAATTAGCCTTTATTTCATGGTGCCAATGGCGATTAGATCAATTGAAAGCAACTCTTTAAGTACCTTCTTATCAAACGGGGGGATTAGTATGCAAAAGCGTATCGATTTGGCCAATCAAACGTTTGGATGATTCACAGTCATTAGTTTTTTTGGAAGCAGTTCTAATGGAAACGCGCTTTGGCTCTGTCAATGTCAATGTGGAAATAAATGTATTGTTGACAGTCAACGACTTCAAAAAGGATTCACTCGCAGTTGCGGGTGTTTGCGATCAGAAATAAGCAGATCAAACATAAAAGCTAATAACCAGACTAAAAAATACATGGGCAATCCCAAGAATTTTCAACTAATCAATCGAACAAATTTAGTTGCTTCTACACTTAAACGGTCCAATAACAAATCTGGCGTTATCGGAGTTAGTTGGGATAAAACTGCTCAAAAGTGGGTCGCAAGGCTGTACTTTCAAGGCCATCTTGTCCTAAATCATGTATATGTTCATATGGAGGATGCCATCGCTGCTCGCAAGGCAGCAGAGAAAAGGTATATTGTACCTTTGCAAAAGCAATATAATCAAACACACCAAAAAAATCAATTAAATTGATTAGACAATCCGATCTGGAGAAAATGCCATTACCTGCACTTTCTATAGACTTATAGAAAAGCCGATTCATTATAAAATGGTTCAATTCCGTAATCATGCAACTGCCCTAAATACTAAGATCAGTTTGCAAGAAAAGAAGCCGTAGCGTGTGTTTGTGGCATCAAGACTTAATTCGACAAACTCCCAGGACAACAATTATTGGGACAGCGTCGTGAAATGGGAAAACGAGGTTATCATCCAGATCAGAAACAGTGTGATCCTCTGTATCAAGGCCAACATTGCCTAGCATACAAGCAACTAAGTCCTGTTGCACTCACAATGCCCATCTATCCTGAGTATGACCAAGGATATAAACACGTTTGCCTAACTAATCTAACAAGCAAAAGGATCTTGTTAACCTTTCAGCGATCCTAGTCTGCGGTGTTCATCTGGGGACATAGGATTGACAAAATAGGATATTGACAAAACAGAATATCGGCAATATACTTACTAAAAGTAGTTGGAAAGCGTAATGTCGTGTTGATCGGAGAAAATTAAATGGTAAATCTTACAGAAGAAATGAAGAATATGTTAAAGAGTCAGCTCCCTTTCCTAGCAACAACAGGAATAGATGGCAAACCTCAAGTTGGTCCCAAGGGCTCACTACATGTCTTAGATGACTCACATTTAATCTACTTTGAGCATACCTTCAGGCAAGCCTATGATAATCTCTCGAGCAACCATTTGGCAGCGGTTGCGGTTGCTGATAGAGGCGCTCAACAGGGATTTCGCTTTGAGGGAACGGCTCATATTCATGAAACAGATGATTTTGCTAATCATATTTTAGATAAAACTAACATTTTTGACCGTTTCCCACGCGCTGGCGTAGTGGTCATTGATGTTGAACGAATCTATAAATTGGATAACACCTTAGAGGCTGGCATTCAAATCGCCTAGGGTTTTTAAAACAAATTCAACCGAGTAAGTCGAAGAACTTTTTAGTGTCCAAACTCATACAGTGTTTATTTCATGTCATTAAGTATTCATAAAGTGCTCCATAACTGTTAGATTTCTTGTCTAACAATTATGGAGAACTTTACCTGTCTTAGATTTTAGAAGTATCACTTGGTTTCTCAATTAACTTAAACCGTCGCTGCTGCGTGCGTTTACTAATCCCCGTCTTTCGTT
>NZ_JQBD01000114.1 GCF_001437255.1 Pediococcus damnosus
AAATCAGTACCGAAGAACGCACCCCGGATAATTTTTTGAGCCAAATTAAGAAGTTTGTGGCGAAGTTGATTGCTGATGTTCCGACACAATTAACCGGCAGTGCAGCCATTAAGCAACAAATTAATCACCAACAGCAAGCGCAGAAGGCCGCCGAGGTGTTTTTAGAAACACCACAAGCAACTGTCATAAATAAACAAAAGTTTTACATTGNTAGCAAAGCCCTCGGTAAAACTGCAATCAAAGCCTTAGTCACCAAGGGTGAAACCAGCAAACTAAAGGGGTTCAAGAGCAAGAAAGGTAAGTCGTTTGACGCCAAGCTAAAACTTGACGGTCATAAATTAAGTTTTGATTTTGATTAGAACCTGCCTACCGCCCTGCACGTTGTTGCGGGTTGGTGAACCCGTTGTTTAGGTTCACTTTTATAAAGCCAAAAGTAAACCTAAACAACGGGTGAGATTAGCAAAGCAAAGGAGATCATAAAATGGATAATAAATTAGCAGTCATTGGGAGTGAATTACCAGTTTTGCAGGCTAAAGGAACCTACAAGTATCTAAAAGAAATCACTGGTAACGGAGCCTATTATCAAGTAGCCTGGCAAAAATTGTCTGACGGTTACGTTGCCCTTTATGGCACGACCTCAATTCAAACAAAAGTGGCTCCCATACTGAATGATATTTTTGAAGATGAGGAGGGGTAACTTATGCCAAATAAAGCAGATGTTAAGGCTTGGAAAGCACAATTAGTCGCCCAGGCTGAACAGCAAATCCTAAAATTAACTGATAGTGACCAATTTAAAAAGTATCTCAATACCCTGGCTAAATTTCATCGTTATAGCGCCAGAAACATTGATTTAATTTATGCGCAAAATCCTCAAGCCACTCAAGTCGCCGGTTTTAAGCAATGGCAGACGGCTTTTAACCGCACCGTCAACCGGGGCGCAAAAGCGATTCGGATTGCGGCTCCGATCATTAAGAAGCTAACACCAGCCGAGCAGAAGCATCTTGATACCACCGATGAGCGCGCCATTGTCGGTTATCGCTATCTACCCGTCTTTGATGTGGCACAAACTAGCGGTGAACCAGTGTTAAGTGCTAAAGACTTTGTCAAAGAAAATTTGGCCGATCATCAGAATGTGACAAGCTTATATAACGCGTTCAAAGATTATTTAAATCAGCAAACCGACCTTAAAGTCAGTGAAGTGCCTTTAGCGACGCTAAATGGGGCTAAGGGGTATTTTCAACCCAGCACTAATGAAATCGTCATTGGTGGCGATGAGCCCGACAATGCTTTGAAACTAAAGACGTTATACCACGAATATGCGCATAGCCAGCTACACGGCTTAAAATCAGCCTTTAAAGATCGGCCACGAGCCTATCAGGAAACCCAAGCCGAAGCGGTTGCGTATGTTGCCATGCAAAATATTGGCGTTGATACCAGCAACTACTCACTCGGTTACGTGGCCACCTGGGCTAAAGATAAAGCCGTGATCCATAGTGCTTTAAGTGAGATCCAGCAAGTGAGCAACAAAGTGATTGAGCTTAGCGATGGCTTAACCAAACAATTAGGCTTACAAGAAGCACAAAAAGAACCTGAGCATGATCTAAAAAAGCTATCAGCCCATGATCTTAATAAGTCCTACCAAAGCTTGCAACAACAAGTTCAGCAAGCAAGGAACCCACAACAAAAATCAGAACTACAAAATAAATTAAATGATGTACACCATGAAATCAGTAAGCGAACGCAAAAACAGCTGCAAGCATTTTCTGAACAAAACCCGGCAATTAAACAACCAGAACATAATGCAGCTAAAACATTGAAAAGATAGGGGGGGGTAACACTATGAAAATTGTTCTTTTAGATGGATATGAACTAAACAAAGATTTAAATTGGAAAAGCTTGCAAAAATTCTAGACCCAAACTTATTGCAATGCAACATGTTTTTTGCTAAACTCTTTAGTTAAGGAGGAAAAAATGATAACTTATAATGAACAGTGGCATACTTTTAGCGAAGCTAGCAAAAAAGTAGGAAAAAATAGAAATTATTTTTTTAATCGTTATAGAATAACACCCCACTACTTCGATCAAAACACTATTAAAGTGATTGGGGGAGTTCGATTTATCAACGATAAAGGCATCGAGTCTGTGATGAAAAATATAAAAAAAATGGCCGCCCGTCAAAGCAGTGAAGTGCTCTGATGGTTAATCCTACAACTTGCAGATTGTAGGAAACAGCCATGACTTATTATACAGCAAGAATTACAAATTATATTATAGATTGGGTGTGTGGCTGTGAAATTAGCATATGAAACCAAACTTGGAAAATCGTATATTGGAGATTCTAGGGAATTATTAAAAAAGATTCCAGAAAACTCTGTTAATCTGGTGGTAACGTCTCCGCCTTTTGCACTGCTTCGACAGAAAGAGTATGGAAACAAAAATGGAGAAGCTTACATTGAATGGCTTTCAGAGTTTGCAAAGTTAGTTAAACCTATCCTAACTGAGGATGGTAGTTTTGTTTTAGATCTCGGTGGAGCATATAAAAGAGGCGCACCTGTTAGATCGCTCTATAATTACAAGATTCTTATTAATTTCTGTGAAGACTTAGGTTACAATTTGGCGGAGGAGTTTTTTTGGAATAATCCATCTAAGCTTCCATCACCCATTGAATGGGTTAACAAGCGTAAGATCAGAGTCAAAGACTCAGTTGACACTGTTTGGTGGTTTTCGAAGAGTGACTTTCCTAAAGCAGACAATAGAAATGTTCTTGTTCCCTATTCAGATAGAATGAAGAAGCTTTTGAAATCACATAAGCATTTCTATGACCCTGCCCTACGCCCTTCAGGGCATGACATATCTAGTGGATTTAACAAAGATAACGGTGGAGCTATTCCGTCTAATTTGCTTAATATTCCTAATTCTGAAAGTAATTCTAGTTATCTTCATTTAACTAGAAATTTAAAAATTAAGGCTCATCCTGCGAGATTTCCGCAAAGGTTACCCGCTTTCTTTATTAAATATTTAACGGACCCCGGAGACACGGTTTTAGATATTTTTGCTGGTTCTAATACAACAGGTATGGTTGCTGAAAATCTTGAAAGAAATTGGATATCTTGCGAACTGGATAAGCAGTACGTAGCTGGATCAGTATTAAGGTTTGTCGATAGCAATGAAGTAGAAGTAGCTCAAAAATACTATAATGATATATTAGGTGGGAAAAATATACAAATTTTTAATTTAGTGTAATGATATAATTAAGCCATTGGTTAAAGCTAGGAGGGCAATAACTATGGCTTTTTTTGATAAACAACATCAATTTGATATTCAAAAATTAGAAGGTTTATGGAAGAAACTGGTAGATCTTGAGGACCTTGCTAAGAGTAGGGGAATCAATGATATATTTCAAGACAACGGTGCTAAGGTTTTGCAGCAGCTAATTATTAGTAATATGAAATTCTTACCAGGAAGAGAGGGAAATGATGCAGAGGATAGGAATGGTGTTGAGTGGGAATTTAAAAGTGTAAACATTGATACATCTGCCCGAGGATTTTCAACGGATCATCATACAACAGTTAATTTACTTGATCGTTTTAACTCCGTACCTTGGTTATTTTCCATCTACAAAGGAATACATTTGCAAGAAATGTATGTTGTTTCACCTGGCGGACTAGATGAGTGGGTTGCTAAACAAAAGGCAGGACTTACGAAGCATTGGAAAACGAATAAGGATTACGAGTTAAATAATCCCAAAATTAGTATTAAATACGTCAAGAGTCATGGTATATTAGTCTATCCCTTCCCTAATCCACCTGTTGATCCTGCCAACTTTGATTAAAAAGGTTTGGAGCAAAGCAAAGAATGATGAACAGGCCCAGAGTTAAATGATAAATTACAAACGTTAGTAATATTAACGTACAAACTCACTAACTAATTGAGGAGCGTACTTAAGCTCAATAAAACGATTTTAAATGTTCACTTTACGTACACGATAATAGGAGCCTAAGACGTTTACTCGTGATTTGAGACAGTTACAGCAAGTTACTTGGCGCGATTTGGTACGCGCCGCTTTTGAACAGCACGGCGGAAGAGCTTCCCTGAAAGACCTGTACGAAACCCTCGATGGGGCTAAAAAAGCGGTCAGCAACGTTCACTGGCGCGAACAAATACGAGCAGTGGTACAGTGCTATCCCGAATTTGAACGTATTCAACGTGGAGTTTACGAGGTTGCATATCCCTAAAAATCTCAAGACGAAAAAAACCGCCTACTGACGGTACAGCAGACGACGTAGCACTTAGCCACTCACAAGTTAAGTGTACCGTATCTTGATAAGAATGCAACCAGCCCAACAAGCACAGCGGATAAGCCCCTTAGCGTAAAGTTTAAGTGGGTAAATTATCAGAAACAAAAAGGGAGCGATCCCTACTCATGCTAGAATGTTAATGACAAATCAACCAGCTAGCAATTAGGAGGAATCACTCTTGAACTCTATCTTACAACAAATCATCACAGAAATGATGACATCATTTGGAAACTCTGCCTTTGATTTACTGACAGGAAAGTTAGACTTTGCCAATCTAGTCATCGAAACTCAAAAAAGTTTTGGAAAGACTCTTTGGGAAGTTTGTCAAATGGTGTTGAAGGATAGT
>NZ_JQBD01000115.1 GCF_001437255.1 Pediococcus damnosus
ATTTCATTTACACAAGATTCTTGACGCTACCCTAATATATCGTCAAAACATAACATTTCGCTATATAACGTCAATTTATTCAATAAGTCTTCTTAATTAAATACTTATTAAAGACAATAATTATACATAATAACGATTAAGCAATAAAATCAGATATTTATTCTAAAATTCAAGCTATACCAATTCAAGCTTCTATGCATTAAACTTGATATTCTCGGAGTTTGTGTGCACGTTCCACTTGAACGCCTGTTCCCGCACTATCCTGTGCCTCCTGCTTTAATTGCTCCAAATTACCTGTTTGGGGAAGATGTGTTAATAATAACCGTTTAGCATGCGCTTGGTTCGCTAATTTGCCAGATTCTGTTGATGTCATATGCCATTTTTTCCCAGTTTTATTCGCATAAAAATTCGTATCCGTCATCAAAAAATCAGCATTATGCGCAAATTTAGCCAGCTCGGAAAAATATGCCGTATCAGATGTAAATACCAAAACTTTTTGTGAGCTTCTTTCAACAATTCTAACTGCAAACGCAGGAACTGGATGATGAGTCTTCATAAAAGTGAGTTGCAAAGGCCCTAAGTTTAATGTTTGATCGTCAGTGTATGCTTTACCGACTGTTGACTCCGGCCAAGTCAAAGCTCCAAAATTTAACGGATCCTGAGTGTGCCCATAAATTGGCAAAACTGGTTCCCTCTTATTGCCATCTCTTAATTGCCAAAAATATTGAAGCACACCAACATCTGCCGTATGATCATGATGATAGTGAGACAATAAGACTGCATCCAGTTGCAATGGATCTAAAACCTCTTCTAGTGTAAGTAATGCTTCACTTCCACAATCCAAGAGTAAATTATAATCACCTGACTGAATCAGATAAGCACTTGTACCAACATCATTCCATGGATATCCTCCATAATAACCTAAAACTGTTAATTTCAATTTATCTTCTCCTCTCGTACCTTTATTTCCAGATTATGCTTTCTATCATATATTCGCAAGAAAATCGTCGTTCCCTACGTTTAATTTAACATATTATCCCTAAAAAAAGAAAACCTTTTCATAATTTTTAACGAACAAGGTATAATGAAAGAGTAAGAAGAACAGAGTACTTGAAAATATTCTTTTATAGATACAAAATAAATGTAGCAAACGAGGGAGAGATTAAAATGCTTAATAAAATTTCATCCACTTTTGGAAGTTGGCCAATTATTAATCAAATTAAAAAAAATAACCCAGAACATGAATTCGTCACACTTTCTAGTTCATCTATAAAGAATGACTTTCAATTGTTGGATATTTCAGATAAATCATCTGTTTTTGCTAATCCACTAATTTATAACGTTACATTTCATGAAGGTAGCTCAAAGTGGAATGGTTTTTATCGATTTGCATTTATGACCCTTTCAAAAGAAGAAATTAAGGTCCTTAATGCCAAAATCATGCGTTTTATTGCAGCAGGTCATCTGCCCTTAGGATTGAACGATATTTTTCTTTTACAACCTGACAAAAAACCTAATGAGCGAGTTTTACTCACTATTTGGCAACTAGACTCCGACTATTCATTCTGGCGGCGTTCTGAAAGTTACCAGCCTTTCAAAATCTATAGTGACAGTGGAGCTTATAACTATCACGATACAAATTATAGGGCCTATCAATTGCACAGCCTGCAATCATAGTTATTTTCAAACCAATTTTTACAAAGAAAATGCTAAGTAACTTTTAGGCAATTGTCTAAAGTTACTTAGCATTTCTTTGTTTTATTTAACTTTCAATGTCATTGCATTAATAGCCACGATAATGGTGCTTAGTGACATTATAACAGCTCCTACCATTGGATCCAACATGAAACCAATCGGTGCTAATACACCGGCGGCCAGTGGCAGAGCAATTAAATTATAGCCCGCTCCCCACCATAAATTCTCCATCATCTTTCTATGTGTATTTTTAGCTAATTTAATGAAGCTAACAATATCCATAGGATCACTCTTGACTAAGATAATATCAGCTGACTCAATAGCAACATCTGTCCCAGAGCCAATAGCAATTCCAATGTTAGCTTTGGCTAAACTTGGAGCATCGTTGACACCGTCCCCGACCATCATCACTTGGTCTCCTCGATTTTGATACTCACCAATGATTCGTTGTTTGTCTTCTGGGTGTAATTGAGAGCGGTACGTTGTAATACCAAGCTTATCTGCTACAACTTTGGCAGTCTCATTGTTATCACCAGTTATCATGACCGGTTCAATATTCATATCTTTAAACATTTGAATTGCTTTTTTAGAACTAGATTTAATTTGATCTCCCTCAGCAACCATACCTATAACTTTCTCACCTGTAACTAAATAGGCAATCGAGTTTCCTTCACTAGCCCATTTTTTAAATGAATCAGCATCGTAAGTTATTTTTTGTTCTTTTAAATAAGTTGCAGACACAAGTTTGTAGACTTTACCCTCAATGGTTCCTTGCAAACCTGCTCCAGTAATTTGTTCAATATCTTTAGCTTGAGATACTGTTATTTTTTGTTGCTTAGCCTCGTTTAAAATTCCAACTGCCATGGGATGGCTTGAACCATTCTCCAATGTTGCCATCAATTTAAGGACCTGGACATCACTCAAATTGTTTTGGTAACTTTCGTAATGACGAACTTTAAATAAGCCTTCCGTTAAAGTCCCAGTTTTATCCATCAAAACATATTTAATTTTGTTAATTGACTCCATCGCATCCCGATTACGAATTAATAACCCATGATTGGCCGCTAGAGCCGTGCTACGGGCTGTAACTAATGGAACTGCTAATCCAAGCGCATGAGGACAAGCAATGATCAGAACGGTAACTGTGATGGATAACCCTACTGATAGTCCTCTAAGTGATGTCCATGTGATAAAAGCAATTATACCGATAATTAAGGCTGCATAGAATAGCCAGCCTGCAACTCGATCTGCAGTATTTTCGATTTTTGATTTATTTTGTTGTGCATCAGAAACCAATTTTTGGACCTGAGCAAGATAACTAGTTTCGCCTGTCCCCGTTACTTTAAATTCAAAAGTTCCGTCACCGTTAATTGATCCACCAATAACCTGGCCTTTGACGTCTTTTTCAACTTGCTTTGCTTCACCTGTAACCATTGCTTCGTTAACTGTTGATTTTCCCGAAACTATAATCCCATCTGCCGGAATCTTTTCTCCAGCACGTACTTGTAAAATTTGTTTATTTTGGATATCAGTACTTTTAATGTCTTGCACTTTCTCGTTCTCAACCAGATGAGCCTTATCCGGCAATAACTTTCCCAATGCATCTACAGCACTCCCCGCATGACTAATGGTATTCATTTCAACCCAGTGCCCTAAAAGCATAATGACAATTAAAGTTGATAATTCCCAGAAAAAGCTTTCTTTTTGTGGTTGAATATTTAAAATATCGTTGGCAATAAATGCATACATACTATAAATATATGAAACTGAAATCCCCAAAGCAATTAACATCATCATTGCCGGTTTATGTTCTTGCATTTCTCCTTTTGCACCGCTGAAAAATGGTTTTCCGCCGTAGAAGAATAAAATCGTAGCCAAAATTGCAACAATCCAATTAGAACCAGTAAAACTAAACTGAAAAGGCAGTTTCATTCCCATCATTGGACTCATCAAAATAATTGGAATTGTTAATACTAATGAGACCCAAAATTTTTGTTTCAAATTTCCCATATGCATCATATGACCACCATGATTCATCATGTCATGATCCATACTCATTGTGTCATTTTTTGAATGATTCATTCTGTTGTCTCCTCCTTTGGAATACAATTACATGCGACTTGATCTGGCGCTGTTTGTTCTTTAGCAGTGAGCGCATCTTGAAGTTTCTGTATATCACTTTTACTCAACTGAATTTCTTGGATAAGCTCCGCTAAAACTTCCCCATTTTTCATTGCACACATATTTTTAAAGAGCCTTGTCGCTTCTTCCTGCATAGCAGTCCGCTCGGCAATCGCACATTGGTAAGTATTTGTGTGTCCTTCTTTTGTCGCTGTTAGCATTCCCTTTTGCACTAACCGACCAATCAAGGTTTTAACTGTTGAAGCTTTCCAGGTTCGTTTTTTTACTAGTAAATTTATAATCTCACTACTAGTTGCCTTTTCCAGTGTCCATACTATTCGCATCACTTCCCATTCAGAAGTGGTGATAGGTAAATCATTAGCCATTATAAGTCCTCCGTTTACAAATGTAATCTACAATTAACAGACTACATTTGTAAACGATAATTGTCAAGGAAGAAGTTCATTTGTTTTAGCTTTTTGTGATATGATTAAAACATTAACTTGTGAAAAGAAAGGTTCATTATGAAGATTAAAATTAACCGCACAATCCTTATAAACATCATTCTCGATTTATTATTTGGCATTTTTTTCCTTTACTACCTAAACAGCAGTGCAGGAAATGTTTCTTCTGGTTACCGTTGGTTAATCACAGCCTTTGCCGCTTATGATTTTACAAATGTGATTATGAGTATCAGAAAGATTGTTCTCGAAAACAAAAAAAAATAATTATAGAGAATCGAGTAGGAGGTAGTTGATTAATTCAA
>NZ_JQBD01000116.1 GCF_001437255.1 Pediococcus damnosus
TAAGGCACCTAGGAAAACTTGACACATACGATAAGAATGATTACTGGTTATTTCTAGATAAGTAGTGTAATATTATTTTTGAAAATTAAATAAGGTTCGTCTTCAGGGGCAGGGTGAAATTCCCGACCGGTGGTTATACAGTCCACGACCCATCATTGTGATGGTTGAATCGGTGAAATGCCGATACCGATAGTTAAAGTCTAGATAAAGAAGATTGGGTTATTTGTGTACTTTAAATTCAATTGGTTCTTTATGCTCTGTTTCAGCATAAGGAACCATTTTTTTTTGAATACGAATAAGTCACCTGAGATGAGTCATTCAAGGAGGATGTCTCACATGGGTAGCAAAAATGTTACACGTTTGGTGGTCATTGCAATGATGGCTGCAATTTCATATATTTTATTGTTGTTTGGGTTTCCAATTTTACCAGGGTTTAGTTTCCTGAAAATTGATTTCGCGAATGTACCGATCCTAATCATCATGCTAATGTATGGGCCAGGAGCAGGAATTGCCACAACGGCCGTGGCAGGACTACTGGACATTGTTACAAAAGACAGTAGCATGGTTGGCATTATTGGTATTATTGCGAATTTCTTAGCCACAATGTGCTTTGCATTGCCAATCTATTATGCGGTTCGTAAGCATGTAACAGAAGGAATTCGTAAACAAATTAAATATGTGATCCGCGGAATTATTGTAGGAACCATATCAATGGCAGTGTTTATGAGCCTAGCTAATTTGTTTGTTTTATTGCCGCTTTATTTTAAATTAGTAAGTTTCCAAATTAACTTATCAACCCTTAAAATGGTGCTGTATGGTGTTTTACCATTTAATCTGATTAAGGGGGCAGTTGTTGGACTTGCGACTGGAATTATTTATGGTCGGATGGTTCCTTGGTTGCAAAGCCGTCTTCGAACTGCGAAACATTAAACTATAAAATAAAATGACTGTTTGAAATGGATTTTGAAATCCAAAGCAAACAGTCATTTTTACTATAAAATAATTAAATCTTGTGTGATTTGAGAAAGTCGTTGGCAACCTGAAGCGGTAACTAGAACATCATCTTCAATCCGAATACCACCAAGATCTTTTACATAGATTCCCGGTTCCACAGTTAAAATCTCGTTTTGTGAAACTTTGAATGCTGGCATAGCACCATAACTTTCAGGATATTCGTGAATATCTAAACCAATGCCATGGCCCATTCCATGATTAAATTCTTTACCATAGCCTTTAGAAGTAATAAAATCACGGCCAATTTTATCCAAAGTTTTACCAGAAACTCCTGGTTTAACCGCGTCCATTACTTTTTGTTGGGCAACTTTGACAATATTGTAAATTTCTTTTAGTTTAGGATCTGGGTCACCTAAAGCAATTGTCCGAGTAATATCAGAAGTATATCCATTTACGTAGTAACCAAAATCGATGGTGATCATTTCGCCAGAATTGATTACTTTTGTTGTGGCCGCTCCATGAGGCATGGCTGCACGG
Organism: Pediococcus damnosus; assembly: GCF_001437255.1. Lineage (GTDB taxonomy): Bacteria > Bacillota > Bacilli > Lactobacillales > Lactobacillaceae > Pediococcus > Pediococcus damnosus. The sequence goes on from NZ_JQBD01000116.1 coordinate 1,492, forward strand.
ACGCCACTAGCAACAATGGTCTCAAACGAAGCACCGGTTGACCCATGAGCTTTCATCCAGTTATCTAAAATGTTAGAAACTTGAATTTCGGTTAATCCGGGTTTGATTTGGGTTAATAAATAGTTAAATCCTTGGTCAGAAAGTTCAATTGCTTTCGTATTGGCAGTAATTTCTTCAGGGCCTTTAACTGCTCTCAAGTGATTTACAACGCCATCAGTGGCTTGTAGTTTTAAATTGGGTAACTGTTCAAGTTTGGCGAAATCTGAATAAATGATTGTGTCTTCGAATCCCAATGTTTTGATAGATTGCGTGTGCACTAACTTGGTAATAACTTTCATGTAATCCCGCGTGATAACAAGCTGGATGCCATTTTCTAAACGTTCGTTGAGATCCTCTTCATAACGTGCATCAGTAATGAGGGTGGCACCAGATGGGGTGACGACTAAACGGCCATCACCTTGTTGGCCATCAAAACCAGTTAAATAGAGAAGATTGAATTCATTTTCAATCAATAAACCATCTATTTTTAAACTGGTTAATTTTGTTTGTAGGTTTTTAATTCGGTTGATATACATATAATGACCTCTTTCATAAAAAATGCTATAGGATTAGTTTAACCTAATTCTAATGAAAAACAACCTAATATTGCAGACTGATACATGTAAGAAAACAAATCAAATTGACTTTTAATCTTTCAAACGGTATAGTATTTACAATTTAGCGGGGAGATTTAGTAATGACAATTGAAGAAAAACTTTTATTGAATAATCGTTTAGAAACAAAAAGACTGTTTTGCGTCCGGTAACCGTGGACGATGCGGAAGATATGTATGCTTACGCAAAGGATCCAGAAACTGTGAAGTATTTGTCATTTGACTATTACAAAAATTTGACGGAAGCAAAAACGGAAATCTTGAACTATTTTGTCAAATCTCCTCAGGGTAAGTGGGGGATCAAACTAAAAGCTAATCACAAATTAATTGGCACAATCGATTTTCGTTTGGATGCACCAGATTTAAAAGCGGAAATTGGCTATGCAATTGGACGTGAGAATTGGGGAAACGGGTATGCACCGGAAGCTGCAACTCGTGTTTTACGACTTGGATTTGCAGAGCTAGGACTGAAACGAATTGAGGCGCTACATTGTTCAGAAAATCCAAAGTCTGGACGTGTCATGCAGAAGATTGGTATGCAAAAGGAAGGTGTGTTGCACAATAATACACAACTAAAAGGACGAACGGTGGATGATGTGTTGTATGCCATTACTGAAGATCAGTGGCGAAAACAAATAGGAAAATAGGGTGAGCAATTTAATTGTAACCGATTGCACACCGTGCTATTATAAGAGTTGAGGAAGGGGATAACTCCCCAACCAGAAAGTTCTTCTCAGTTTGATGCTAGCTGGTTAAATTTGGGCCAATCTAGTAAACGAATATTTAAAAACATCATCTACAGACGCGATGTAAAGATAAAGTCTGAGATTGTAACGAAGATAGACAGTTAGCGACAGGAACAAGAATTTTGTTGGAGGAATTTCAACATCGATAAGATAAACTGTTTAAACGATCGGAAAGCTCGCTGAAGCTCGAACAAGTGTGGAATCAGTAGGAGACTACTTGAATCGCAACAGTAGATATAAAAATGAGTAAATCGAGTGGGCTAGAGCGCAGATCGATAAAGATAATTAGTAAGACTAGGAGATTTGGTGTTTGAAGCGTAATCTGTGAGGTTTTACGAAGCAAAATAGATAGTTATGAAGGTGTAAGGTTATTTCAAAGCAAATACAAGTAATTGGTTGGGGTACTTCCTCATAGGGAATCCAAGAAATGAGAAGATCTTGGATTCTTTTTTTGTCTAAAATAAAACAAAAGCGTACTTAAAGAGAGATGGAAATCTCACAGTGAGTACGCTTCTTTGATTTGGGCCATGAAAAAAATTATAAAAATAGTAAAATGAAAACAATTGTGGCTGGTAATAACTGAAGGCCAAAGATTTTTTTGGTAACCGTTAACCCACCATAAGCACCAACGATCATCACGAAAAGCATTAAGAGGCGCATTATCGTCAGTAAAGTAGTGCCACTAAAGAAGAATAATGTACTAATGATTAGTAATCCGAGGGCTCCGTTATAAATGCCTTGATTTGCCAAGGCAATGCGGGTATTAGGTTGTTTAACAAAGTCAAACGGCATATCAAAGGCCTGAGATTGAGTGTGGGGTCCGGCAAACATTTCCAATAACATAATTGTTAAATGTTCGAAACCGATCAAAGCGGCCAAAATAAGTGTAAAAGTTGTCATATGATAGCTTCCTTTTTTAATGATTGTTCTCATTGTAAGATATTCATCTGATTAGTGCCAAGTTATTTATTATATTAAAAAGCATCTCAAACATTTCCAGTATTAATGGCAGGTTTAGAGATACTTAAAGGTTGTTATTCTATTTAAGTTCGCGGAACCGTTCGTCATCTTTCATGTACGTTTTGGCAGCGGCCGGAGCTTCAATTGATCCAAATGGCATTTCAGCGCGTAAAACCCAATTTGCAGGAATATCAAAAGCGATTCGGGCTTCGCCATCAATGAGGGGATTATAGTGTTGTAAATTTGCACCAATTTCATTTTCGGCTAAAGCTGTCCACACACTCTGTTGCGCGCCACCAAGGGCTTGTTCTGCCCATGACGGAAAGTTTGTAGCGTATAACGGTGCTTGCTTTTCAAAATCAGCGACAACATTTTGATCTGTGAAGTATAAGATAGTTCCAAATCCAGCCTTAAAAGTATCAATTTTATGTTTTGTACCTGCGTAAACTTTTTCAGTTGGCACTTCAGATTTTAGCCGGTTTGCAACGATGTCCCAAAGTTGATCGTGCTTTTCACCATATAAGATTACGGCTCGGGTTGATTGGTTGTTAAATGCAGTTGGTGATTCCCGAATAGCACTTTCAATTAATTGGTCAATGTCAGATTTAGGTAAAGTTACATTTTTTCCCAAATTATAAATTGAGCGTCGTTGTTTTAAAATATCTAAATAAGTTGTTTTCATTTTGGTTTTCCTCTCAGTTAAACGGACTAACATTAGTGGTGAATCATAA
>NZ_JQBD01000117.1 GCF_001437255.1 Pediococcus damnosus
ATAAGGCACCTAGGAAAACTTGACACATACTCGATACATTGGCCTTTTCACTTAATTCTACTATTGATATGTTCACAATATCATCGGAGTGTTCCTGTACATATTGCCATAAATATTTTTCCGATGTGCTCAGTGCTTCAGTCAATTAGATTCCCTCCAAGATTGTAACAAACTTTTCATGTTTACCTTTATAATATCATTTTTTGAAAACATTTTCATAGTTACACATGTTATGCTAAAAATGAAGATAAAGAGGGGGCAACAACATGATTTATACATTAACTTTAAATCCTGCAATTGATTTAGTGATTGATACCAAAACAATGCAACCCAATGTTGTAAATAGAACTGAAAGCTATGATATTCAGGCAAATGGAAAGGGAGTTAACGTTTCTTTTATATTGAAACGTCTGGGTATAGAAAATGTCGCTTTAGGGATCGGCGGTGGATTTACTATTAAATATATTGAGGAGGTTTTAAACAAATCGGATATTACTAATGATTTTGTACATGTTGAAAAACCTACTCGAATTAATGTTTTCACACGTGTACAGGATGAAAATCAAGAATATAAGTTAGTTAACAAGGGGCCGAAAACTAATAAGAACCAGATCAATGAATTATTAAAAAAGATTAAGAAATTGAAAAAAGATGACATTCTATCATTGTCAGGAAGCTTTTCAGAGGGAATTGAACCCGGGATACTTTCTCAAATTGCTAGAATCTCTGAAAAAAATCAGTTTAAATTAGTGATCGACACAAGTTATACGGAAGTTTTGGATACATTAAAGTATCATCCATATCTTATTAAGCCAAACGAACACGAAATAGCGAGTTGGTTTGGTATGTCAAAAGTCCCTGATCAAGAAACATTGATAAAAATGGGAAAAGAATTAATTCACCGAGGCGCCTTAAATGTCTTGATTTCTTTAGGAGGTTTAGGCGCGGTTTTTATCAATTCTCACGAAGTATTGTTTGGTAATGCTGCTAAGGGTGAAGTTGTCAATACAGCAGGATCAGGAGATACAATGTTGGGTAGTTTCCTAGGCGGAATGGTAACAGGATTATCAAGTAAAGAAAATCTAAAACGTGCATTAGCAGCAGGTAGTGATACTGCATTTCAATCTTGGATTACCAATTTTAAAAATGTACCAATTTTAGAGAAACAAATACAAGTTAAAACGATTGACTAAAATACGAGGAGGGAAAAATTATGGCAAAATATAAACTTATTGCAGCAACTGGATGTGCAACCGGAATTGCACATACTTATATGGCTCAAGAGGCACTTGAGCAGTCTGCTAAAAAAATGGGTGTCACAATTAAAGTGGAAACACATGGACAAACCGGGGTTGATGACCCACTTACTCAAGAAGAAATTGATGGTGCAAGTGGCGTCATTATTGCTTCAGATGTGGATGTGGATGCTGATAGATTTGTTGGAAAAAANGGTATTAGTGAATCTGATAAATTAGTGGATCGTATTTTGCACGATCCGCAGGTTTCCAGTTATAAGAGTGGTTCTGTCAAAGAAAAAGCTCAATCTGCTTCCAAGGCTGGAAGCAAAAATGGGAATACATTTTGGAATTCAATTTATGTATCTCTAATGAACGGGGTTTCTCACATGCTGCCATTTGTTGTTGCAGGCGGTGTTTTGATGGCAATTTCGTTTTTTGGGGGAATTAATTCCGCTGACCCTAAAAGTAGCGAATATAATTATTTTGCCTTTTTGCTGAATACGATTGGTTCCAGCACTATGAATCTGATGGTTCCCGTTTTGTGTGCATTCATTGCTGAGGCTATTAGCAAACGTTCTGGTATGGTTGTTGGCTTTGCAACTGGAATGATTGCATTTACGAATGGAACAGGATTCTTAGGAGCAATTGTTGGTGGTTATTTGGCCGGTTATACAGTTGTATTGTTACAGCATATTTTGAAACCGCTGCCAGACAAGCTGTTTCGTGGACTAAAGGCTATTTTCTTGTATCCTGTTTTAGGGGTTTTTATTTCCGGTATGATAATGTGGTTTATTTCTTTACCAATGAAGGATCTAAATGTTGGTATGATGAATTTCTTGAAGGGAATGGAGAATAGCAGTCCAATTATTTTAGGATTGATTATAGGAATTATGTGTGCTTCCGATTTTGGTGGCCCAATTAACAAAGCGGCATATCTAACTGGTACTGCATTATTAGCTCAAGGTAACTTTTATTTTATGGCCGGAGTGTCGGCTGCATGTATTGCACCACCTCTGGCAACTGGCTTTGCCGTATTATTTAATCCTAAAGCATATTCAAGTACAGAGCGTAGTGCTGGATATGTAAACTTTCTATTGGGTTCGACACATATTACGGAAGGGGCTATCCCCTTTGCTGCTAAAAATCCACTTTTAAATATTCCTTCATTTATGATTGGATCATCGATTGCAGCAATTCTTACTTATGTGACAAAAATTCAGGTTCCTGCACCACATGGTGGTTTTATTATTTTACCATTAGTTAATCATCCATTTTTATGGGTACTTTGGATTCTGATTGGTTCTGTTATATCAGGGGCGTTATTGGCACTTATAGCAGGGCGACAAGCTAAAAAGCATGCTGTAGCTACGGATGCAGGTACTTTCGATATTTTAACTGGTGAAAATACAGAAGACGCGGAAGTTTCAGAAACAGAACAAACAGCAGTAACTAACACAGAAGAGGTTGAATCATTCGATCCAGGTGAAATCTTGACGCTTAAAAACATTCAACTGGGGGTGAGAGCTTCAACTAGAGATGAAGTTTTACAATACCTTGCCAACTTTGCAGTTGAAAACGGATTAGCTAAAGATTCCAAAAAAGTTCTTGGAAAATATCTAAAACGTGAGGCAGAAGGCTCAACAGGTATGCAGGATGGAATTGCAATTCCTCATGCACAGGATGCTACAATTAAGACGTCTGCCATGTTGGTGTTGAAACTTGATAAACCTGTTGAATGGAAAACGTTTGATGGTAAGCCAATTGATACTGTTATTTCGTTTTTAATTCCAGAAAATGATAGTGGATCTCATCTTAAATATCTTTCTAATACAGCCAAACTGTTAACTCATAGTGATTTTGTTAAAGCACTTCGAAATGCAAAATCGAAAGAGGAAATTTTAGATTTAATTCAACAACAATAAAATTAAATTCATTTTATGAATAAAGGATTTTGAAAAAGGAATATTTCCTTTTTTCAAAATCCCTTATTTTTATAGGCAAAAGTAGATTAGTTCCGATGTTTTACATAAAAATATCTCGTGATACTACAGTAATTTTAAAAATACGGAAGCAATAATAACCGAAGCAACTGAGACGGTTGCAAATCCTCCAACCAGCATTTTTGGCATGGTGTGTTTCAAAACATATGCCTCCTCAGCATCGTTTTGAGAAACGCTACGAGCAATTTCAGAAGTCAGAATATAATCCGCTGGAAACCCAAATAGTGATGTTAAAGAACAAGCATAAGCCATTTGCCATGACATTCCAAATGGTTTTGCTAGTAAACGGGATGCAATAAACATGCCTAATAACCCCAGGGCAATTAAAACGAGGATTTGAACGATAATGGTTCCCATGATTTTAGGGGTTGTCACATTTAATTGAGCAAAGACATATGCTAACAGACCATACATTAGCCAGTTGAATACACCAGCTTTATTCAGAGCATCTTTTTCTAGGAAACCGATTTGGTGTGCAATGACACCAAATATCAAAGCAATAACATTTGAGTTAACTGCATTATGTAGTAAAGATGAAACCCAGATACTTAAAAGTGCAACTAGTGCCAAACGTACAAGTACAAAAGAGGATGTTTGATATTCTTTAGGGAGGTTGAATACTTTTTTTTCTTTTTTATCATCAGCTGCTATTTGATCAGTCTGTGTAGTTGTAGAGGTAGCTTGGGAGCTTTTAGCGTGAAACTGTTTTAACAAGCGATGTCCTTCTTGTTTCAACATAACTGCAGTTAAAGGGTAACCAATGACTGAATGTACAACGTACATAGAAACTGGCAAGGCAACTAGAGAGGTAATTCCTTGCGCTTTTAATCCGCTTGTCATTAATAATGCAGATACTAATCCACCAGTTAATGGAGGAACAGCAGCAACAACTGTATGCCAATCAAATATAAGTGATCCAATTGATAAGGTTAAAATTAGTGTGCCACAAACCCCAAGCAGCGCAATACAAACAGATTTCCATTGAGCAACTAATTCTTTGATGCTCATAAGAGTTCCTAAATGTACTAACAATATTGGTACTGCAATACCAATGAATTGATTACCAAATGAAGCCTGGGAAACCACATTCTTTGGTACTATCGTCCAAAATCCAATCATAAATAGAATTGCAGTGATAAATACGGATGGAATAAATGCGTGTGTAAGTGAGGAGACCCACTCACCAATTAACATAAAAATCATGACACAAAGAAACGCAATAACAAAAGTCATACGAACACTCCCTCGTATTATATATTTTGAAACTTTG
>NZ_JQBD01000118.1 GCF_001437255.1 Pediococcus damnosus
TTCACTTTCCTACTAAAACTTTACACTAACAGTTAGTTGATCATCGGGTACCGCTCATTGCTGCAGGATCACTTGATTCGTTTGAAAAGATGGAAAAGGCTTTAGACAATGGCTTGGATTTAGTGGCAGTTGGTCATGTTTTAGTTGCTAATCCTGATTTATTCAGCAAAACACAACTTCCACTGTCTTTATCTGCGCATGAACTTAAAACAATTAATTTACCGCAAACGATGTTTGAAAGTCTTAAACGACTTAAACTTTTAGGAGTTTTTAACTTTGAATTCACAGACTAGGAGGAATTCATAATGACCAGAGTTTTGATATTAGGGGCTAACGGTGCCATTGCCCGATTGGTGAGAGAAGGTTTAAAAACGCAAACGGATATTCAATTAACATTGTTCTTACGGAATGCCAAACGAATTACTGATATTGATCCAGTAAAAGAAAAAGTAATCGATGGGGATGTGTTGGATCAAGCAACTTTAGATGCGGCAATAGTTGGTCAAGATATCATTTATGTAAATCTAGGTGGTAAGGCAGATCAAGCTGCAGCTAATATTGTGACCAGTATGAAGCATAATGTTAAACGTCTTATATTTATTACTTCAATTGGTATTTATGATGAAGTACCAGGTGAATTTGGAGAATGGAATAACCGAATGATTGGAAAATCATTGGAACCATATCGAAAATCAGCTGCTATCATTGAAAAATCAGCTTTATACTATACGATTTTACGGCCAGCTTGGTTAACAGATAAAATGAAATTGATTACGAAACAACGCAAAAAGGGGAACCGTTTAAAGGGACTGAGGTTTCTCGCAAAAGTGTTGCTGCTTATGTGGTTAGTTTGATTAATGAATCTTCAATTGATAATTACGCGAGTGTCGGGTTAGATAAACCAGGAACGGATGGAGACAAGCCAATTTCTACTAAACAAGAATTGGAAAAATGTTTTTTCTGATTCCTCATTCATGAATGGATCCCCAGTATTGGACCAAGATATAATGCCAGGGGGTTTCTTATGTAGTTTTCAAAATAATTCAAAATGAGCGGTAGAATGAATTCAAGAAAGTCAATATAAGAATTTAAATTTTTCTGAAGTCGCTTTTTGCCAACACACGGTATTTTTGGTATACTTATTTAGTACTTTCTGGAGAGTTGGCAGAGTGGTAATGCACCGGACTCGAAATCCGGCGAACCGGCTTATACCGGCGCGCAGGTTCAATTCCTGTACTCTCCTTATTAGTAAGATAAGATATAGAAGCTTTTTAAAAGTTAGGAATGCTGATTTAACGGCATTCCTGATTTTTTTATTAGGTGAAGCACTTTGAAAAAACATGTCAACAAAATTATTATCAGAGTAATTGAAATACTGTAGTAGAAAATGGTGATCAAATGGCCAATATAATTTTTGGACTTTAAAAAGACTAATTTATGTTCAAAAAATGATAATATGAGAGATTTGAAAAATACCACTTTTCAGTTTTTTGATGACATGTGTCACCTTAATCTTGGCTGAAAATTTAGGTGCAAAATAAATATTGGAGGAGCTAAATATAAATGAAATCTAAATTGAACATTTTCTTTAATGCACCTCTTTACAATGTAGTTATTGCTATTTTGGCATTAATTTCAATTGTCTTTTCAATTTTAGATTTTGGTAATGTAATTAGCTTATTGAAGCTTCCATACATTTTCATAGATAATGGAATCATCCTGATATTCGCTTTTGATTATTTTGGACGATTTTGGATTTCTAAAAATAAAGGTAATTTTTTTGTTCATAACATTTTTGATCTATTATCAATCATTCCATTTAATTCAGTGGCATCGTTCTTGCGAGTTGCAAGATTAGTACGAATTGCGAGGTTACTAAAAATAATCAGGTTTACCCGAGTAATAGGGGTTACTGGTAAATTTTCCAAAAACGTAAAAAGATTCTTAGAAACCAATGGATTTATTTATATGGTATATGCCAGTGTTACTATTTTATTCATTGCTTCAACACTATATTCATTAGCAGAAAATGTTAGTTTACCTAATTCCATTTGGTGGGCAATCACCACTACCACAACAGTGGGATATGGTGATATCAGTCCTAAAACTTTTGTAGGTAAATTAGCGGCCGTATTATTGATGTTTGTTGGAATTGGATTAATCGGTATGCTAACTAGTACAATCACAAATTTTTTTATTCATGATAAAAATAATGATGAGGATAAAATAAATGTAGTTTATCAACAAAATAAAGAATTAATGAAAGAGGTTAAAGAACTAAAGGAAGAAATAAAAAAAATAAACAAATAAAAGCGTATTACCAGTCTACCAAAGTAAAAGATGTTCTTAATCAAAAAAATTCGAAATTTTTTGATTATTTGAAGAATTATTCATGTTGTTTAACCACTAAAAAGAAATGAGTAAACTTTAGTGAGCTTGTTTAAAAACTTAAAATAAATCATACTCCATAAATATTGAGGCAATTTCATAATACTGGTATCTACGCTAATGAATTGGTTATACTTAAACGTATATGAATAATAGATGAATGGGAGAAAGTTATGGCAAAAAAAGTACTAATTACTGGAGCTAACAGGGGAATCGGTTTTGAAACGGCTCGTCAATTAGGAGCAAAAGGTTGGCAAATTTTATTAGGAGCTCGTAATAAAGAACGAGGAAACACTGCCGTTCAAAAACTGAAAGGCTTCGGAGTTTCAGCAGAATGGATTAAAATTGACTTGAATGATGTGGAAACAATTCAAGCAGCCGCAGAGTACGTTAAATCAAATCATTCGGATTTGAAAGCTCTCATAAATAATGCCGGTGTTTCAGGTGATATGGAAAAAGCACCTTTATCTGTAACTCTGGATGAACTTCGAGAAGTAACAGATGTTAACTTTTTAGGAAATTTCGCCATGATTAAAGCATTTACCCCTATTTTAGCAGCCAATCGAGGACGAATTATGAATTTAACAATTCCTCTGACAATCAATAAATATTTCCATCCATTTGCATATATGACAAGTAAGGCTCCTCTAAATGTCATGATTAAAGCTTTTGGCTATGAGTTTAAAAAAGAAAATATTCCAGTCGAAATTTTTGGTATTTTACCAGGAGGGGTGACTACTGATTTGAATAACCATGAAAAGGGGATATTTATGAGACCTGTTTCTGAAGGCGGCAAAGTGGTTGCGGATACCCTGCTTGACGGAAAGAATCATCAAGGAAAAATTGTGACCAAATTTGGATTGTGGCAAATTCTAAAACGGGCGCTAGGAAAGCGATCGTAATCCATGGGTTACAGCTAATCTGAGTATAATTGATATAGCAATCACTGTTTGAAATTTTTAATTGCGTAGAAATGAGGTTACCGATGAGGGCCTTTTTTTTGATTAAATGAAAATTAGTATGAAAACATTGTATCTTCTCAGAAACTAAAATGTTTGATAAACTGATAATTATGGTTTTTAAACAGTTTAGAAAAGGGATGCTCTAAATGGATGAGCTTATTATTGGAATCTTTGCTTTTGTAGGTGGTATTTCGCGCTATGGTCTCGATCACTTGATCCCATTTGGTGATTATTTTCCTGTGGCAACATTGGTAATCAATGTTTTGGGGAGTTTCTTATTAGCCTTAGTTACTACAGCTTGGAGTTTGAATGAACGGATTTCGGCGAGATTAACCCTAGGGATTGGAACCGGATTAATTGGCGCCTTTACAACCTTTTCATCTTTTTCGTTAGAAATTTTTGATTTATTAGTTAATCACCATTACTTATTAGGAATTGCGTACGCAACTTTGAGTTTGGTTAGTGGGGTTGTTGGTGCAGGGCTAGGTGTCTTCCTTGGAGAAAAACTTAAACCGACGGGGGAAGAACTTAAATGATAACAGTTGGATTGGTTGGAGTTGGCGCAAGTTTTGGTGCAATTTTACGTTATGAACTTACTAAATTTATTAAAAAATGGGTACCATCTTATTTTCCTTTTGGAACTTTGATAATTAATATTTTGGCATGCCTTTTACTCGGTGCATTTGCAGCAATTACGTTGGAAAATGGTGGTTTATATGTTTTGGCAGGGATTGGATTTTGTGGAGGACTTTCCACATTTTCGACGATGAGTTTTGAAACAATGATTTTGATTCAAGAACGACGGTATCGAATTGCAGTAGTGTATGACTTGATTTCTTTGATTGTCGGAGTTGCTGCCATTAGTCTCGGTGCTTTTATTTTTTAATGGGTTAGTGTAAGGTTTTCCTAGATGGTCAA
>NZ_JQBD01000119.1 GCF_001437255.1 Pediococcus damnosus
CACCTAGGAAAACTTGACACATACATAAAAAGTGTAAAATAAAAGTTCGGGATACCTTAATTGCAATTCCGAGCAAGATGAGTTATAAAAGTAGTATTAATAATAATGAGGTGAATGAAGTGACCCCGATGAAGGAAGACTATCTCAAGATCATTTTTGAGTTAGGTGGAAAATCTAAGAAAATATCAAATAAACAAATTGCAATGGGATTAAACATTGCAGCCGGATCAGTTACTGAAATGGTAACCAAGCTAGTAGAAGAGGGGCTTGCGAAACATACCCCGTATGCGGGAATCTCGCTTACTGAAGAAGGAATTCAAATTGCGGAAATCATGGTTCGTAAACATCGAATGTGGGAAACTTTCTTAGTTGAAAAACTAAACTACAAGTTATCCGAAGTGGATAGTGACGCGGAAGTTTTGGAGCATGTAACCAGTGACCACTTATTAGATTCGCTTGATAAGTTTCTTGGTTATCCAACGCATTGTCCCCATGGTGGCGTGATTCCAGATAAAGAAGGAAACTATCAAGAAGATAGTCATACGCTCTTAGCTGATGTCAAAGAGGGAGCAACGGTTAAAGTGGATCGATTTATTGATAACCACGAACTGTTAAATTATTTAGATGAGATTGATTTAGATATTGGTGATCGCATTCACGTTGTGCATCATGCCCCATTTGAGGGACCAACAACAGTTAAGTTGTTGGATAATGAATCGCCCACAGATGAACGGTAAATTAGTTATAAGGCTGCTCACTATGTTTTTGTTCAAGAAGATTAAGTTTATTTAATCATTTTTGAATCGGTAATTAAAAATTTAAGTTTTAATTTTAAATTTACTAGCTTTTTTAAAAAATATATGCTACAATTAGTTTGTATTTTGGTTAGGTAATTTTGGTAAGATTGTTTCATAAAGAAATATCCCCAATTTGCACCGGATCAAGTATTAAAATATTTAGTGCAAAAAGCACTCAGGAGGATTTTCTATTATGGAACATGGTACAGTTAAATGGTTTAACGCAGACAAAGGTTTTGGTTTTATTACTCGCGAAAACGGTAGCGATGTATTCGTACATTTCTCAGCTATCCAAGGCGACGGCTTCAAAACTCTTGAAGAAGGCCAAGCAGTTACTTTCGATGTAGAAGAAAGCGACCGTGGACCACAAGCAGTTAACGTAAACAAAGACTAATTTAAAATTAGAATTTATCAAGTCAGGGATTTTGTCCCTGGCTTTTTTTGTGTCCAAATTTAACTTGGAGGGGCCAATGAGAGTTGATCTCAAATTAATAGTCGTTTTGTCTGCAGTGCTATGGCATAATAGATCTTGATTAATTAATGGGGTGATAGTTGTGGATAAAGCGGACTTGGTAGTGGATACCTGCTTGTTAGCGGGACGAATTATGATTGAGAGTGGTTCAGAAATGGCCCGTGCGGAAGATACAATCATGCGGATTGCAACAAATTCAGGGTTCCCGAACGCACAAGTTTTTTCAACGGTTACCGGAATTATTATGTCGATTCCAGATAAAAAGAATGCCCAGGTTACCAGTGTGAGTCGGCGAAACATCGATTTGGAAAAAGTGAGTTGGGTAAACCGGTTATCACGGAACTACGCGGATCACAAAATCACATTGGAAGAATTTTTTGGGCAGCTTCAAACGCTTGATAATGCTGTGCCTTATTTTCCATTTTGGTTACAAGTGATCGGAGCTGCACTTGTCAGTGGCCCATTAATGGCGATCTTCTGTAACAATTTTTATGACATTGGTTTAACGTCAGTGATTGGTGCAATTGGATTTGCGATTTACTACATAATCAACAAATATCTGAATATTAAATTTATTAGTGAGTTTTTTGCATCCCTTCTAATTGGCATTTTAGCGGTACTGACGGTGCGACTTGGAATGGGACATTCTGTGGATGATATTATTATTGGCTCAGTGATGCCTTTAGTTCCCGGAGTTCCGCTAACCAATGCCGTTCGTGACATTTTGAATGGCCATTTTGTAAGTGGACCGGCGCGCGGAATCGAAGCGTTATTGACTGCTGCTGCAATTGGATTTGGGATTGCGTTCGTCTTTCGATTCTTTTAAGGTGGGAATTCAAATGATTATGATTATTAAAATATTTTTTGCTTTTATCGCCACAATCGGGTTTGGCATTATCATCAATATTCCTCATCGCGCGTTAGTGGTTGCAGGTTTGATCGGAGTAGTTGCCTGGTTGATTTATTGGGGATTGTTCAGTTTGGACCTGGGGTTAGCTTTAAGCAATTTAGTGGCGGCTGTGGCAATTGGCATCTTAAGTGATGTGTCTGCAAGAAAAATGAAAATGCCTATGTTAATTTTTAATATTCCTAGTTTGGTTCCTTTAGTCCCAGGAGGGCAGGCCTATCAAATGATCCGGACGCTGGCATTGGGCGAAACTGCGCAAGGGGTGCATTTCTTAACACAGGTGATCGAAATTACGGGTTCAATCGCGATTGGATTTTTGATTGCCGAACTATTAAATAAATTGTGGAAAAACCTTAAAGTTCAAAGAACTGTGAACTGAATGTTACAGAATTGTAAAAATATCGATATCACACTGATTCGTCAAGATGTTAGTATAAAAGTATACATATTTAGTTAATTGTGCATATGGGGAGATAACATTGGAGGAATTAGTTTGAAAGAGATAGAGATTCAGAAGCAAAGAATTATGACCATTTTTTTAGTAACGCTAACTTTATTTGTGAGCTTACTGATTGTTAAAACGCCAACGGTGAAAGCGGAGGCTGTTAATAGTTACATTAGTGCCAAGAAGATTAAGCCGGCCGGAATTACGACCTCAGTTTGGAATGGTTTTCCAAAGTATAAATATGATTGGGGTTACGGTAGACCAGAAGGCGTTGTGGTCCACGAAACGGCTAACGCAAGTTCCACAATCTATAACGAAATTGCTTATATGAAGGCTAATTATAATAATGCCTTTGTGCATAGTTTTGTTGATGCCGATCACATCATCAATATTGCGAATACCAATTATTTGGCTTGGGGAGTTGGGTATCCTGGAAATGGAAAGTTTGTTCAATTTGAGCAGATTGAAGTCCATTCTAAAAGTGCTTTTGCTCATGAAATTTCCAATGCAGCTTGGTATACAGCATACTTATTGAATAAATATAATTTAACTCCTAATGATGCTTGTTACGATGGTAAGGGCACCGTGTGGTCACATAAAGAGGTTGCTCAGCATTTTGGTGGCTCAAGCCATACGGATCCTTATGGGTATTATATAAATAACGGGAGAAAGTATTTTGGCCAGGGCTACACAATGGCTGAATTTTATCAGTTAACTAAAAAGTACTATGAAGAAATCCATTTTAAGAATGTGAAGTATACAAACGCTAAGTTAACAATGGATGTTAAATCGGCACCAGGCCATGATTTTTATAACCATGTCCCTGAAAGTAAATATACGGTAAAACGGCTTCACTATGGAAAAACTTACGCCGGAAAGACTATTCAGATCGATTGTACTGGTAAACGTGATGGTACCGGGACACTTTACTATCGTTGTTACTATAACGGTAAAGAAATTGGCTGGATATATGGCGGTGGTTTAGCCAAACATGTTAGTTATTCCGCAACTAATCAAACTATGGATGTGAAAGTTGCAGCGTCTAACGACTTTTATAACCACGTCACAAGCAGCATGTATACTAATAAACGTTTGCATTATGGAAAAACGTATGCAGGTAAGACCGTTACCATTGATAATGTGGCTTATCGAGATGGGACCAAGACGCCATACTATCGTTGCTATTACCAAGGTAAACGAATTGGTTGGATATATGGTGGTGGTTTGGCAGTTCATGTGACGTATAAATCCATTAATACCAAACAAACCATGACAGTCAAAGCTGCGCCAGGACCGCATGACTTCTTGAATCATGTGACTGGAAGTAAATATACGGTAAAACGACTGAATTACAGTAAAGATTATGCTGGGAAGCAAGTTACCGTAGATAATGTTGCCTATCGGACAGATTACAAAACACCATATTACCGTTGTTACTACAATGGTAAAGAGATTGGTTGGATCTTTGGCAGTGCTTTGAATTAAATGAAAATAATAATTTAGAATAATGAAAATGGCTCAACCACGTGAATAAATTAGGGTCTACACTTTCTGGTATTGGTGAAT
>NZ_JQBD01000012.1 GCF_001437255.1 Pediococcus damnosus
ACTTTCCTACTAAAACTTTACACTAACAATTAATCTGATTTAAATAACGGTAACGTAATGTTTTCAAAGTTAATACTAGCCAGATTTGTCATTGTAATTCCTAATAATCTGATTCCCCGCTTACTATCACCAAATTCATCAAAAAGTTGTTGTGCATAAAAAAGATAAGCTTCCTCGCTATTCTCAATAAATTCAGTTAAAGTTTGTCTTTTGGTAATCGTTTCAAAATCTGCATATCTCACCTTGAGAACTAAAGTTTTACCATGCTTTTGTCTTTGTTTCATAGCAAGCGCCACATTTTTTGCTAATATGGTCAGCGCCTGTTCTGCCTCAGAATCCGTTGTTAAATTAGGATTATAAGTACTTTCTTTACCAATCGATTTTCGTTCTCGCAAATATTCAACGGGCCGATCATCTGCTCCACGCACATGATGATACAAGACATCTCCAAATCTTCCAAAATGATGAATCAAATACAGTTCACTTTTTTGATAGAGATCTGCTCCATTAAAAATCTTTAAATCGTACATTTTAGGAACGGTCTTTTTACCAACTCCGCGAAATTTTTCAATTGGTAATTTATCTAAAAATTCACGCACATCCTCAGGCAAAACAACGGCAACACCGATTGGCTTTTGATACTCAGAAGCCAACTTGGCCAAAAACTTATTGTAAGAGATGCCAGTAGAACAAGTTAAGTTAGTTTTTGCAAATATTTCACTTTGAATTTGATGGGCCACTTCCACCGCACTTTCAATATGTTTTTTATTGTCTGTAATATCCAGATATGCTTCATCAAACGCGACTGGTTCAATTTTTTCAGTATACTCATGAAAGATTTTATGGATTTGATCTGATACCGCTCGATATAACGTAAAATTTGGTGTCTGAAAGAAAGCCTTAGGACATAGTTCTAAAGCTTTTTGCGCACTCATTGCTGAATGAACACCCGACTGCCGTGCCATATAGTTTGCAGTAGCGACAACTCCTTTTCCACCCGTTCTACGTGGATCTTTCGCGATAATAAGGGGCTTTTTTTTGAGCTCTGGTCGTTCACGTTCTTCGATTGAAGCGTAAAAAGCATCCATATCAACATGAATGATCTTTCTTGATGTATTTATGTTAATAGGAAGAATATCTTCATTTTGAGCTTGGGACAACTTTATCACCTGGATTCATACCACTTCTAAAAATTACTTTTAATATCATTTTATAAAATTAAATGACGTAACGATTTCTTAATCTCTTTTCAGTTTAATCGAACGTACGTTTGAAAACAAGCAAAATAAATTCAAAAAGCGACTAATCAACAAATTGTCAATTAACCGCTCCAATTATTTCATTTAATGTTTGGTTGCCCCAAATACCCAATCACGATGATCACGGGTCAATAATTCTTGGGCAGCTTTAGGCCCCATTGTACCACTTACATAATTCGGGAAATCAGTCTTTTGACTATCCCAATTTTGTCTAACAACATCAACAATCCGCCAAGCTTGTGCTACTTCATGCCAATGGGCAAAGTTGGTTCGATTACCATCTAAGGCATCATGAATTAGTTTTTCATATGCTTCCGGAACTTTTGCTTTTTCAGCAGATGTCTTATGATATTCTAAATGAATTGGCATAATTCCATAGCCTTGACTACCATTTTTTACATTTAGATCTAATTGATACCCTTGATCTGGTTCAACATAAAGAGTTAGGACATTTTGTTCAAGTTTGGTATCCTGCTCACCTGTTGCTGTAAAAATATTATCCGTTGTATCCTTAAAAACTACATTAATTTGCGTAGATTTTCGGGCAAGCCGTTTTCCAGTTCTAATGTAAATAGGAACACCGGTTAAATTACCATTTGTAGTTTCCAATTTTCCGGCCACAAACGTTTCAATCTGTGAATGCTCATCGGTTCCCTCTTCATGTCGGTAATCCAATTGCTCATGTTCAGCATCTTCACCGTATTGACCGCGAACAAAGTTCTTTGAAGCTTCTTTGGCTGAATAAACTTTAATATTTTGAAGGGCCTCTACTTTGCGATCACGTAGTTCTTTTGCTGTGTATTCACTAGGCTTTTGCATGGTAAGTAATGACACAATTTGCAGAATATGGTTTTGCACCATGTCTCGCAACGCACCAGCCGTTTCGTAATAGCCAGCCCGCTCCTCGACACCTAATGATTCCGCTAAGGTAATTTGAATATTATCGATATGTTCCTTGTTCCAAAGCGATTCAATCACTTGGTTTCCAAACCTCAAAGCCGCAATACTTTGAATGGCTTCCTTCCCCAAATAATGATCAATTCGATAAATTTGATCTTCAGAAAAAGCGGCGGAAATATCATCATTAAGTTCTTTAGCAGTTTCAAAGTCACGGCCAAATGGTTTTTCAATAATTAACCGATTATAGCCATGATCAGTAATTAACTTTTCTGATTTTAAATGGCCAGCAATGGTTCCAAAGAATCTCGGTGCCATGGCCAAATAATAAATTCGGTTGCCATTAAGTTTATATTTTTCATCTAATTTATCAGCTAATTTTCGTAACGCCACATAGTGTTCCGTATCATTGACATTATGCGATTGATAATAGAAATGACTCGCAAATTTTCGTGCGATCTCACTATTTGTTCGATCGGACTCATGACCATCATCTGCAATGGCATTCATCACAACCTCATGATAATGATCGTTAGTCCAAGGACGACGTGCTGTTCCAATTACGGCAAAATCATCCTTTAAATAGCCTTTTTCATACAAACGAAATAATGAAGGATATAATTTGCGATAGGCCAAATCACCTGTTCCTCCAAAAATTATAAACAACGCTTGTTGTGTCATTTCATTTGCCTCTCTTTCACAATATAAGTCCGCTTTAATTATGAAACTTTCGTTTTGAATACACAACTTTTTAACCCTAAAAAAAAAGATTTGAAACAAAAAATGTCTCAATCCTTTAAATTTAACTGATTATTCCTTATTTTCTGGTTTGTCAGTTGATTCCTGAGCATCATCTGCATCAGGAGTTTCTTTGACATCTTTTGCTGCTGCTTCTGGTTCTGTGGCAGAAGTTTCCTCTTTTTCAGCTGGTTTAACAGCTTCCACATGATCCACTCGCATAATAGCAGTTCGATCAAAAACCAAGTAGATACCATCACAGTCTAAAGTAACTGTTTTTGCATCTTCATCAATTGAATCAACAACTCCATGTAAACGACCAATGGTAACGATCTTGTCACCAACTTGAAGTTTACTCATCATATCTTGATGCTTTTGTTGTTGTTTCTTTTGTGGACGGATCATCATAAAATACATCAATCCAAAAATTAAGATAATGAAGACAATTGTACCTGCGCCTCCACCTAAACCTGCGTTTGCTGCTAATAACAATATAAACACCTCATTTTCTTTATATTAACTGTATCAAATATTAACGTTTACTTCCAGTGTATTTAAAAATTCTTTGCATCTTCTTTATTATATCCATACTCTTCAAAGAAGTTTTCTCTAAATTCAAGCAAATTATCTTCAATAATTGCCTGATGCACCTGTTTCATTAGATGCACTAAAAAGTAAATATTATGAATACTCGTCAAACGAATTCCAAATGACTCATTAGTTTTAATTAAATGACGTACGTAAGCCCGCGTATAATTACGACAAGTATAACACTGACAATTATCATCTAAGGGTGTAAAATCACGCGCATACTTGGCATTTTTCACAACTAATCTTCCGTGTGACGTCATGCATGTCCCGTTGCGGGCAATTCGGGTGGGTAGCACACAATCAAACATATCAATTCCACGCATCACGCCATCAATTAAAGCATCAGGAGAGCCAACCCCCATTAAATAACGTGGCTTGTTTTCCGGCAGCATTGGTGTTGTGAAGCTTAGAACCCGATTCATTTCATCCTTCGATTCGCCCACAGACAGACCGCCGATGGAATACCCAGGGAAATCCATGCTAACAAGATCCTTAGCACTTTGTTCACGTAACGCTTTAAATCCAGCTCCCTGAACAATTCCAAACAATGCTTGCCAATCAGGATTTTGATGTGCTTTTAAACCTCGTTCTGCCCAGCGACTAGTTCGTTCCACTGAATGTTTTACATATTCATAACTCTCAAAAAACGGTGGGCATTCGTCGAAACTCATCATAATATCTGGCCCGAGATCATTTTCAATTTGAATTGCTTTTTCCGGGCTCAGAAACATTTTTGCACCACTAATTTCATTCCGAAAATGAACACCCTCTTCAGAAATGTCACGCAAGTTAGCAAGTGAAAAAACTTGAAAACCACCAGAATCAGTCAAAATTCCCTTTTTCCAATTCATAAATTTATGAAGGCCGCCAGCCTCTTTAATAATGTCTTCTCCCGGGCGAACCCATAAATGATACGTATTAGAAAGGATAATATCTGCACCAATATCTTCTAGTTCCTCTGGAGACATTGATTTAACCGTTGCTTGAGTTCCTACTGGCATAAAAATTGGGGTTGGAAACGTTCCATGCGGAGTTTCAATCTCGCCTAACCGAGCCCCAGTATGTTTTTCTGTTTTTATTAAATGATATTTGATTGCAGGTTCCACACAAATTCTCCATTTCTTAGTGCTCACTTATTTATTTCACTACAAATACAAGTTCTCAAAATTACATTTCTGGGCCTAATCACTTTGTGGTGCTGACAATCCAAGATGTTCATATCCTTTTTCGGTAACCACGCGACCACGAGGTGTTCGATTCAGATAACCAATTTGCATAAGGTAAGGCTCGTACATCTCAGCAATCGTATCCGATTCTTCACCGATATTAGCCGCAATGGTACCTAAGCCTACGGGACCACCATGATAATATTCAACCATTGTTTTCAAGATTTTATTATCAATTTCATCCAAACCTTCTTCATCAACACGCAAAAAGCGTAAGGATTTAGCAACAATTTCGTCATCAATTGCGTGTTTATCAGATACTTCCATAAAATCACGCACTCGCTTAAGCAACCGGTTGGCTATTCTTGGTGTGCCACGCGATCTTCTTGCAAGCTCATGGGCGCCTTTATCTGTAATTTTGGTATTAAAGATATCTGCAGACCGTTTCACAATTTCCGTAAGATCATCAATCGTGTAATAGCTCATATGTGCCACAATTCCAAATCGATCTCTTAATGGCGCTGACAGCAATCCGGCTCGGGTTGTTGCCCCAATCAATGTAAAAGGAGGCAATGGAAAATGAATAGGATGAGCAGTAGGTCCTTGACCAACAACGATATCTACAAAGAAATCCTCCATTGCTGAATAAAGCATCTCTTCAACAATCTTTGGCAAACGATGAATTTCATCAATAAACAAAATATCACCTGGTTGCAGTTCATTCAATAAAGCCACTAAGTCACCAGGTTTTTCAATGGCCGGACCACTTGTCGTCCGAATGTGCACTGCCATCTCGTTGGCAATTACCATCGCCAATGTAGTTTTTCCCAAACCAGGCGGACCATAAAGTAAAACATGATCTAATGATTCTTCACGTTGCTTGGTTGCTTGGATATAAACTGACAGTTCATGTTTAACGCGATCCTGGCCAATATACTGATCTAATGTAGCGGGACGTAAGGATTTTTCAATTGACGCTTCTTCATTATTTCCTGTTTCATTTGAAACAAGTCGTTCGTCATCAGAATCGTCCATTCATTTCACCTTCCCTCTTATTTCTTCATCAATAGCTTAAGCCCATAACTCAAGTAGTGATCTGTTGTCATAGATTCTTGATCTTCTAATTCCGGTTTGATTTTTGCAATGACTTTTGTTGAATATCCTAAAGCAGATAACGCATCCAAAGCGTCTGCTAAATTACGATTAGATGCCGGTTTAACTACCGGCTCCGTCGGGTTATCAGAAAATAAATTCATTTTCCCTTTCAAATCCAAAATAATCTGTTGCGCAGCTTTAGGCCCAATTTTAGGGAATTTTTTCAAATAAGCCACATCATCATGATTAATTGCGTCAACAAGGCCAGAATGATCTTCATTTGCAAGAATTGCTAAAGCACTTTTAGGACCAATTCCCTTTACTAAAATTAATTTTTCAAATAGTTCCTTATCTTCTGCATCATATAATCCATAAAGACTAATTTCTGTTTCTGAAACAGCTTCATGGACAAAAATCTTTACTAACTTTTTTTTATTAATTTCATAGCGATAAGGATTACCCACAAAAAGTTTGTACCCCACGCCTTGAACTTCTAACACCAAAAATTCTGGTGTGATTTGTGTGACATAACCAATTAAATATTCATACATTCAAATTTTCTCCATTATCCTAAAATAAACATACGTTTGCCTTTATTCATTGTACCATATTTATTTTTTATTCTTGCTCTTCTAAGGGACGATGAGGATCTTGAATACGTTTGAACATTTTTTTCATGTCTGAGTTGGAAAAATGAACCAGAACAGGACGGCCGTGGGGACAATTAAATGGATTCTCTGTTTTAGCCAAATCCTTAAGTAATTGACGCGCTTGCTGATCATCTAAGTGGTGATTGGCCTTAATTGCCCGCTTACAACTCATCATAATTGCTGTTTTCTCACGAAATTTAGCTACTGTCATTCGCGAATCATTAAGAACATAATCAATCATTTCACGAACCGTATCTTCTTCTTGACCAGCCTTAAACCAAGTTGGATGTTGTCGAACCACAAAACTGTTCGGTCCAAAAGATTCTAATTGGATTCCACAGCTTGCCAAAACATCCTGCTTTTCTTGGATTTTTAATATATCACTAGTCGAATAATCGAGCACAATTGGAACCAATAGGCTCTGAGAATCAGTTGAAACCTTTCCAATCTCTTTCCGATAATACTCGTAATTGATACGTTCCTGAGCGGCATGCTGATCCAAAATATATAATCCATCCTCTGATTCAGCAAATAAAAAAGTGCCATGCATTTGGCCTACATAATGCAAAGTAGGAAATCTCTTTTCTTTAGACTTTTCTTCAGATAAGTCTTCTGCAATTTCCGTCTCATTCGTCGTTGCATTCTCTTCAAAAGGAGATAGCTTTGGTTCTTCGGTATATTTCTTTTGAAAATTGGTTAAAGCAGCACTTTGCAATTCCGTTTCGTGTTTGATCACAATTGGTTGGGTTCCATTTTTGGGCAGTGCTTGAAACAACTCAGTTGACGGATCCGCCTGCTGTTCCGTCGAGTTAGTAGAATCACTTGCAGGTTTTGTGGATTCTGAATATTTTGCAGAAGCTTCATTTAGATTAAACTGTAATTGGTCTGTGTTAACTTTACGATTGGTACTAAGATTTTTAACCGCCGACGGAATCAAGTTTTCTTTAGATAACTCCTTATAAATTACTTTTGTAATTAGATCTTGCAACTGAGATTCTTGACTAATTCTAACCTCTTGCTTAGCTGGATGAACATTGACATCAACCAATAAGGGATCCATTTTTATATTTAAAACCGCCACCGGATAACGACCAACCATTAATTTTGACCCGTATCCTTCAATGATCGCTTTCGTTACTTGAAAATTTTTAACATAACGCCCGTTAATCAGAACGGAAATATATTGCCGTGAAGCTCGTGTGAATTCAGGTAAACTCGTGTACCCATAAATCTCAAAATCAACGTCTTCACCTTTGAACTTCACCATTTTACGGGCGTTTTGAACACCATAAATTCCTGCAATTACTTGGAGTAAATCTCCTCTGCCAGAGGTCCGAATAAGTTCTCTTCCTTCATGACTCAGCGTAAACGCAATTTGTGGATAACTTAAAGCCAGCCGATTTACAATATCACTAATATTTGCTAATTCGGTTTGTGGCGATTTCATATACTTCAGACGTGCTGGTGTGTTGAAAAAAAGATCCTTCACACTAATATCTGTTCCTTTTCTAACCGCTGATAACGACTGGCCAATCACCTGACCACCTTTGATATGCATTTGAGTCCCGGCCTCATCGCCAGTTGATGTCTCTAAGAGGACGTCTGCAACTGAAGCGATACTTGGTAAGGCTTCACCACGAAAACCCAGAGAGTGTACCTTAAATAGGTCCTCACGAGTGGTGATTTTACTTGTCGCATGCCGTTCAAAAGCCATTGACACATCTTCGGCTGCGATGCCATCCCCATTATCCACAACTTCAATTGATTTTAATCCTGCTTCTTCAACCAAAATATCAATTTGTGTACTGTTGGCATCGATGGCATTTTCAACTAACTCTTTTACAACTGAAGCTGGTCGTTCAACTACTTCGCCAGCAGCAATTTGGTCAGCAAGAACATCAGAAAGTTCATGAATTTTTGCCATATTATCTCAACCTTCTATTTATTTCCTAATTTTTTCTGCCACTTATATAATTGATTCATGACATCCATAGGGGTCATAGACATCAAATTAAGATTACGAATTTGGGCAACTACTTCTGCATTTTCAGGATCAACTGGCTCTGTTTTGAATAGCGCAAGTTGTTCATCAATTTCGCTTTTTTCTCCAGACTGACTAGTCCCCTTATCTTTTTTAGTTGGTTCTTCATTTGAATCGCCTTGAACCTCATTCGTAATCACTTGATCCGTATCCTTATTTTGAATTTCCAGTTGTTTCAAGATTTTATCGGCCCGGCTCAATAATTCTTTGGGCATGCCAGCTAACTTTGCAACGTGAATCCCATATGATTTATCGGCAGGCCCATCTTCCATTTTATGCAAAAAGACTAGATCGCCATCTTTTTCAACTGCCCCAACATGGACATTTTTTAATTTATTTAATGTTTTATCCAGGGCTGTCAACTCATGATAGTGGGTAGAAAAAAGCGTTTTGGCATGGACATGATTATGAACAAATTCAATAATTGCCTGAGCAATTGCCATTCCATCATAGGTAGCTGTTCCACGACCAATCTCGTCAAATAAAATCAAGCTCTGCGGAGTGGCATTTTGAATTGCTCGATTAGCTTCTTGCATCTCCACCATAAATGTACTTTGTCCGGCAATTAAATCATCTGCCGCACCAATCCTTGTGAAAATTTGATCAAAAATCGGTAACGTAGCCGAATCAGCCGGTACAAAACAACCCATTTGAGCAAGGACAACTGTTAGAGCCAATTGCCGCATATACGTACTTTTACCAGACATATTCGGCCCTGTAATTAAAAGAATATCAACATCTTCAGGCATTTTAACATCATTTGGTACATAACTTTGCCGACCCATAACTTTTTCAACGACAGGATGCCGTCCACCAACAATGTCAATGCTGTGATTTTTAATCAGCTTTGGTTTAACAAAATGATAATTTTCACTAACAACTGCAAAACTCTGAAGAACATCTAAGGTCGCAACTTGTTGAGCCAACTTCTGTAGCCGATCAATGACTTGCTTAATTTGTTCCCGAATCTTGCTAAATAGGTCATATTCAAGGGTTGTAGATTTTTCCTCTGCCTCTAGAATTAAGCTTTCTTTTTCTTTTAGCGCCGGCGTAATAAAACGTTCAGCATTTGTCAGCGTCTGTTTACGCTCATAACGTCCCTCTGGAACGGCGCTCAAATTAGATTTAGTGATTTCAATGTAATAACCAAAAACTTTATTGTAGCCAACTTTTAAATTTTTAATTCCTGTTGCTTTTCGTTCGGATGCTTGTAATTCAGCCATCCATTTTTTTCCATTTGTCATGGCATCCCGATAACTATCAAGTTGCTCGTTATAACCATCTTTAATCACATTTCCTTCGGTTACCGAAATGGGTGGCTCATCTACAATGGCCCGTTCAATCAAATCTGCAATATCTTCGACAGGATCCAGTTTGGCCAGCATTGAGCCGAAAACTTTATCATCTAATTCTCCCAAAACATGTTTGATTTTAGGAATCTGACGTAATGAGGTCTTCAACTGAATAAGATCTCTCCCATTAACGTTTCCAAATGCTACTCGGCCAGCCAGACGCTCTAAATCATAAACTTTTACTAATTCTTCCTGTAAACTACTCCGCTCAAAGTAATGATCTAGTAATTCTGCCACTTTGGTTTGCCGATCTTCAATTTCTTTTTTTCGAATCAATGGTCGATCTAACCAACGTTTCAGTAATCGACCTCCCATAGCTGTACGTGTTTCATCTAACAACCATAAAAGGGTTCCTTGCTTTTTCCCTGTCCGAATAGAGCGCGTAAGTTCCAAATTATATTTAGAATAGTGATCCATTCGTAAGTAATAAGACGGTTCATAGGCAACTGCTTTTTGTAAATGCGCTAAACTCCGCTTTTGAGTTACGGTGATATACGTCAGCAAAGTCTCGACAACAGTTTTCTCTGCTGGTTTAGTAAGTGCCTGCGTTAAATAACTCAATTCAGACTTCACTTCAATTTTGTCTTGATGGGAGACCATAATATTCAACTTTTTAAATTGTTCTTGTATGTCATCTGAAACAGATGGGTCCACCACAATTTCCTTAGATTGCAGATTCACAACTTCATTGATCACGGCCTCAGAAGATTCTAAACAACTAGTTTTTAGTTCTCCAGTTGATAGATCGGTATACGCAAAACCGAACTCATTATTTTTAGTCATTACCAATGCGGTCAAATAATTGTTTGATTTTGCTTCAGTAACATTGGAATCTGTCACTGTCCCGGGTGTAATTAATTGAATAACTTCCCGCTTCACCATTCCTTTGGCTAATCGTGGATCTTCCATTTGTTCACATATGGCAACTTTGTATCCTTTTTCAATTAAAATATCAATATAATTTTGAACTGCATGATGAGGCATCCCACACATTGGAATTGGATCAACCGCACTATGACTTCGAGAAGTCAGTGTCAATTCGAGAATCTGGGCGCCTTTAATCGCGTCATCATAAAAAAGTTCATAAAAATCACCAATTCGATAAAACAAAAAGGCATCCGGATATTCTTTTTTTATCGCCATATATTGTTGCATCATCGGCGTATCACTCGTTTTTTGTGGCAAACTCTCTCCTGCTTTCTACTTCTTTATCTAATTCAAATATTTAAAACTATCTGTTCTATTTTAACATTTAACTTTTAGAGTGCCTACTAACTAATTTGACCGATTAAAAACAAAAAAAGCCTGGCAACATATGTGCCAAACTTCTCTCACATTCTATTTATTTAGCATAATTTACAGCGCGAACTTCTCGAATTACCGTAACTTTAACTTTCCCAGAATATTCTAGTTGTTTTTCAATCGCCGTTCGAATATCGTGAGTCAAAGTTGTTGCCTGTAAATCGGAAATCTTTGAAGGCTTAACGATTACCCGAATCTCTCGACCGACTTGAATCGCATAACTCTTCCTAACGCCTTTAAATCCATCAGCTAAATTCTCTAACTTTTCAAGTCTGTGAATATAATTCTCTAGAGAATCGCTACGGGCACCTGGTCGAGCAGCTGAAATTGAATCTGCTGCAGCAACCAATACTGAAGTTACATACTCTGCACCGACATCCCCATGATGGGAAGCAATAGCATTAATAACCACTGGACTTTCCTTATACTTCTTTGCAAATTCTACACCGATTGTCACATGAGATCCTTCAACCTCATGATCAACCGCTTTTCCAATATCGTGTAATAATCCTGCGCGTTTAGCTAAAGTAACATCCTCACCTAATTCGGCTGCCAAAATACCTGTTAATTTAGCAACTTCAATTGAATGATCCAAAACGTTTTGTCCATAACTAGTACGGAATTTAAGCCGACCAACTAACTTGATCAACTCTGGGTTCATTGAATGAATACCAAGATCAAAAATGGTTTGTTCCCCAACTTCACGGATTTTATCATCCATGTCCTTGCGGGCCTTCTCAACCATTTCCTCAATTCGAGCCGGATGGATTCGACCATCTTGAATTAATCGTTCAAGTGCCATTTTAGCAATCTCACGACGAACTGGATCAAATCCACTTAGCACAACCGCCTTTGGTGTATCATCAATGATTAAGTCGATACCAGTCAGAGTTTCAAGAGTTCTGATGTTTCGACCTTCACGACCAATAATTCGGCCTTTCATATCATCACTGGGGAGATCCACCACGGTAACAGTTGATTCTGTAGCCACATCGGCTGCACTTCTCTCGATAGCTTGAGCAATTAAATCTGTTGCCACTTTTTTAGCATCTGTTTGTGCTTTATCTTCACTTTCGCGAATCATTTTAGCACGCTCGTCTGCCAAGCCATCACGAACCTCGTTCAGAATCAAGGACTGTGCGTCGTCTTGCGACATTGCCGCAACCCGTTCCAACTCTTCTGTACGTTTTGTAACTAATGAGGATGCTGCTTGTTGTTGTTCGTCAATCCGCTTTTGTTCGGAACTCAATTTTTCTTCCTTGCGTTCTAAACTATCTTCACGTTTTTCGAAAGCATTATCTTTATGATCCAAAGCCTCTTCTCGTTGTAACAAACGTTCCTCTTGTTTTTGCGCATCTGCACGCCGTTTCTTAAGTTCGTTTTCTACTCGAGTTCGGTAGCGGTGACTTTCGTCTTTAGCTTCTAAAAGAGCTTCTCTTTTTTCAGTTGCCGCTTGTTTCTTGGCATTATCTAAAATACCACTAGCCGTGTCTTGAGCATCATGTACATTTCTCTCTTGAATGAGTTTATGCACATAATAACCAATGCCATAGCCAACAACAATAGCGATGATTGCGAGGATTATATTGAAAACAATCATGTTTCCACCTCCGAATCATCAATAGTTGGTTAACCTTCTAACCGAATTTTATGATGTTATTTTGATTATTCACACAATACTTAGTTTAGCATTCCTAAGGCAGTTTAATCAAGCTATCTCACTATTTATATTATCAATTTTACGGATTTAATCCAAAAAATAAGTTAAATATTTCTTAAAAAAATAATCCACCATGTTTAAACAGTGAATTACTCTTTTTATTATTTATTTTTATCAGAAGGTTCAAGATCTAGCTTAGAAGGATCAGACTTTTCTTTCTTTGCTTTTCCTTTTGCCTTTTCCTTAGCCTTAGTTTTTTTCTGTTCTTCTTCCTCATCTTTTTCTTCAGCTGTTTCATCCATCCCATAGGCTGCACGAACTTTTTTGTAAATTTCTTCTCTTTTTTCAGGGTTATCTTCTAAATATTGCTTAGCATTTTCACGGCCCTGTCCAATTCGTTCATCACCATATGAATACCAAGAACCACTTTTATCAACGATATCTTTCTCAACAGCCATATCAATAATTTCTCCGGTTTGGGAAATTCCATGCCCGTACATGATATCGACCTCGGCACGTTTAAATGGAGGCGCAACCTTGTTTTTAACAACCTTGATTCGAACTCGATTTCCAATAATATTCGTACCATCTTTAATTTGTTCTGCACGACGAATCTCTAATCGAATTGTTGCATAGAATTTCAAAGCCCGTCCACCAGGTGTGACCTCAGGATTACCAAACATAACCCCAACTTTTTCACGAATTTGATTAATAAAAATGGCAATCGTCTTCGTTTTATTGATAGAACCAGAAAGCTTACGAAGAGCCTGTGACATGAGACGAGCTTGAAGGCCAACATGAGCATCACCCATTTCACCCTCAATTTCTGCACGAGGAACCAATGCCGCAACTGAATCAACAACAACCAAATCAACAGCACCACTAGATACTAATGCATCGGTGATTTCAAGACCTTCTTCACCTGTGTCCGGTTGAGATAACAGCAAGTCATCAATATTAACGCCTAAATGCTCTGCATAAACAGGATCTAACGCATTTTCTGCATCAATATAAGCTGCTGTGCCGCCTTCCTTTTGTACTTGAGCAACTGCATGCAATGCAACCGTTGTTTTTCCTGAACTTTCTGGTCCATAAACTTCAACGATTCTTCCACGCGGGTAGCCACCCACACCAAGTGCATCATCCAATGCTAATGAGCCAGTAGAAATGGTAGAAATCTGCGTTTGGGCAGAATCACCCATTCGCATAATAGACCCCTTACCAAAATTCTTTTCGATTTTTTTAAGCGCAGCATCTAATGCTGCTTTTCTTTGATCATCAGCCAATTTGTTTCCTCCTTAACGGGAATATCTAACAGTCATAATAATACTGATTTTTAACATGAATTGCAAGCAAAAACGAACAAAAGTTCGCATCACTTTAAAATTTGATTAATCATACTCAATGCATTCATAACAACTCGTTCTTTAACAAAAGGCCGAATCGTTGAGAATTTAAGCTTTTTACAATTCATTTGGTTTTTGTTGTCAACAATAGCTATCCAAATTGATCCAACCTGCTCACCATTAGCTACTTGGTCAAGTTGTGCTTGAGAAACGGCGATTCCCAAATTACTATTAGTATCCTGTTTAATTTGTTTAGCCAGCTGCTCCGTATCTTTTTTTGATTTAAGATCCGTCTGGAATTCATTTTGATCAGTAACTAATGAAAGTGTTGTTAAAACCCGGCCACCTTTAGAAATTTGATTGTTGTCATCAGACTCCGTAAGTGCTGTCAACAATCGGCCATCGGTAAAACCTTCAACAGCGCTCACCGTCGATTGTGCTTTTTTTAATTGCTTAATTACGACCTTGGACAGTGAATTATGATCACCATACCCATAAAAGTAATCACCAACTAATTTTTGAATTTTGCTTTCACAGTTATTTAAAGCACCATCAACTTCAGAAACAGTCTTTCCCCGAGCCGTAAGTCGTAACGTTACTTCATTTTGCTTAGCATACGGCGCAATTGTGGGATTTTTTTGCTTATCAATTAAATCACTTAATTGCGTTGTTAGTTCAGATTCACCAATTCCAAAGAAACGTAAAACCCTTGAATGTAAAATATGATCTCTAAAATAGTTTTTTGTTAATAACGGCAAAACTTGCTCCGAAACCATCGGCTCAAGCTCACTTGGCGGTCCCGGTAAAAGTAAAAAGTCTGGTCCGTTAGTTTCCTTAGCAAAAATTCCAACTGCAAAACCAGTTCGGTTACTAATCGGTTGTGCGTTGGCCAGATACATAGCCTGTATGCGATTATTTTCTGTCATTACCCGGCCAGTTTCCCTAAAATACCGTTCAATTTTGGCCATGGCAGGAGCATCGGTAACTAACTTTTGCTGCAAAAAATCAGCAACTGTTTGTTTTGTTAGGTCATCCTCTGTTGGCCCCAATCCTCCAGATAAGATAATGAGGCCACTACGTTGCGCCGCCAATTCAATGGTTGCCTTCAACCGTTCCGGATTATCTCCAACTGTTGATTGGAAATAAACATCAATCCCCAAGTTCGCTAATTTTTGTGCAATAAATGGTGTATTTGTGTCGGTAATCTGACCAAGTAATATTTCTGTCCCAACGGCAATTAGTTCTGCTTTCAAAATTCGACCTCCTATATAATCAAATACGCTTTTTTTTAAAACAATTTATTTAAACAGATTAAAAAAAGAGTTTGGTAAGAACCTCACTAAAACTCAGTTGATCTTTCACTTGAAACCATCGGAAAAAACGTCCCGATTTTGAACAAAGTAGTCTATTCCGGAATAAATTGTGAAAAACAAGCAAATGTAAAGCATAATGTCGGCCATTGGAATTCCTAATGCTGCAAACAGAACATTATTTAGAATTAATAAAATAATTGCAATCATTTGTGAAGTTGTTTTTATTTTTCCCGGCATAGCAGCCGCCATAACTTGACCATTATTTTCAACAATCAGTAATCTTAATCCGGTAACTGCTAATTCACGACAAACAATAATTGCAGCCACCCACGCTGGTACTTTATCAAGCGAAACTAAAATGATAAAGGCTGACATGACTAACATTTTATCTGCCAGAGGATCGGCAAACTTTCCGAAATTTGTCACTAAATGTTTAGCACGGGCAATTTTGCCATCAGCTAAATCGGTTAGAGATGCCACTGCGAAGATTATTGCACCAATTATTTTTGTAACAGCAATTGATGTGCCGAACCAAGTGACTGTTCCCCATGTATAAGGGATAACCATAATTACAATAAAAACCGGAATTAAAATAATACGAAATACTGTTAATTTATTTGGTAAATTCAAAAGATGTCCTCCATTTAATCCTTAATATTTAAGGTAATTGTCTTAGTTTGGGTAGTATCATTTTGAGGATTGAAATTAAACTTCTTCCCGTTAACTGTAATGGTAGTTTGTGGGGCATTGCCCAAGCTTATTGAGACCTTAGAGACACCTTTAGCAACTTTCACCGTATGCGCCGCTCCCGTTTGCAAAGTCCCCATCCAGCTTTGTGTTCCGTCGCTTGAAACTGAGACCCATGCATTACTTGTCCCCGCTTTAATGTTCAAACTCGATCCATCAGAAGGGCCATCCTTTAAATCATATTCTGTCGTAGAACTCCCAACTTGAGTAATCTTTTGAGATTTTTCTTTAGATGATGAACTTGATGATTTACTTGAAGCTGATTGTTTCTTTTTTGAACTACTTGCATCATCAGTAACACTCACCTTACTACTAGTAAGATGTGGCTGAGCAGAATTTCCGGAATGGCTCATTCCCCAAATTGTTCCCAAAACCACAACAACAATGACCACTACGACTATCGTTGGTAAATAAGCTGCGTATTTGCCAAAGCGTCTAGAAAATTCACTTTCTTTTACAACTTGCTTATGCTGCGTTGTTCTAGAAGGTAATGGTCCCGTAGCTACAGGCGCGCTTTGCTTGCCATTATCGTTAGTTTCTTGCAATTCACCGGCCAATAATTTGTGAGAATCCAGTCCAACCACATTTGCATACTGGCTGACAAATGATTGCACGTAGTAATCACCTGGCAAATCATTCATTTGTCCGGCCTCAATTGCCATTAAATAGCGTTTTTGAATTTTGGTTTTTTCTTGAATATAATCAATCGATAATCCTTGATCCATTCTGGCTGCTTGAAGCCTTTTTCCAATCTCTTTATTTTGTCTCTCACTCATCACTTTTCACCCACTATTAAATTAGTCCGCTATTAGTATAGCATATTCAAATCAACTGAAATCTCATTCTTATTTTAACCAGCCACCATCTATATAAATAGTTTGTCCCGTCATGTATCCAGCTGCTTGATTCGTTAGCTGAACAATCCAATAAGCAATGTCAGCCGGAGTTGCAAATTTTCCAGCCGGGATATCTTCTGTAATTGATTGACGATCATCACTTGTTAAAAAATGATTCATATGTGTATCTACTGCACCAGGAGCCACCACATTTACCGTAATACCAAGGGATCCCACTTCTTTTGCATAAGCGTTAGCAAAAGCACTTTGCGCCCCTTTTACAGTACTATAACTGACCTCCATGGCACTTCCCACTGCTCCATAAACAGATCCAACAAATATGATTCGTCCATGTGAGGATCTAGCCAATTTATCTTGTAAGGCTTTAATCATTTCAATTGGAACCGCAACTTGCATATTCCATTGATGAAGAATTTCTTCACTCGTTGTCTCGGTTAATAATTTATACGATGTTGTTCCTTGTGCAAAAATAATGGTATCCAACTCAAAAATATTTCCAAGAAATTCATGCAAATGGTCAAGCGTACTCATATCAAACGAAACACCTAAAAAATCCTGAGTTGGAAACTGGGTGCTTAATTTCGTAATCAATTGTGTGATCTTTTCTTTTTGATGATTATAGTGTAAATATAATGACCAACCCTCGGCAGCCAATTGGGTAACGGTTGCAATCCCAATATCTCCCGAAGCACCTAAAACTAAAGCATGTTTCATGACTTCACTTCCATTGGCATAATTTCAAAGGTGCTCAAGCTTTCTGGTTTAAATAAGCTTGCAGCAACTTGCTCTAGGTCCGCTAATGTTAACTTTTCGTAAATCATTTCCTGATCAAAAATGGTCGCCTGGTCAAACAATTGGCCTTCATAACCGTTAGCAATTGACTCGATAGAATCCATTCGTGATAAAAGACGCCCCATCATTTCTTTTTTAGCAAGTTCGAATTGTGCTTTCAATTTAGGCAATATCTGTTGCGCATTAGCCAGTATTTTTTCGATTTGTTCATTAAATTGATCCGGATGATCCGTATCACTACTAAAGCTGACATAATGGAACGACCGAGCCAGATCAAATTCATATGAAAATGTATCGTCAACAACACCAGAATCGTACAAGTTTAAATATTCCTGTGAAGAGTCACCAAATAATAAGTAAAGTAACAAATTAACTTTCAGTTTATAAGCGAGTCCAGCTCGCCCATCAGGCACTTGATCTAGACCCTTAAGTCCAATAATACTTTTTGGACGATTTACAGCCATCTTAGCCACTTGGCGTTTAATAATATCTTTTCCATTCGGATCTTCTGGCGGCAACTGAACCTTTGGCAATTCAAATTTAGGAAATGCTTTTTCGTTTTGATTCTGAATAACCCACTCCAACGTTTTATTTGGATCCACGTTTCCTACAATAAATAAATCCATATTTGCTGGATGATAAAACGTCTTGTGGGCCAGATACAAATCGTCAGCTGTAATTTTTGCAATGGAACTGACAGTCCCAGCAATATCAATATGCACAGGATGTTTAGGATAGAGGTTATTTAAAATTCCCATATACAATTTCCAATCAGGATCATCGTCATACATTTGAATTTCTTGACCAATAATTCCCTTCTCTTTTTCAACAGACTGCTTCGTAAAGTACGGTTCTTGCACAAAATTAAGTAAAATATCCAAGTTTTCCTTGATATTTTGCGTTGCAGAGAATAAATAACTTGTTCTAGTAAAACTAGTAAAAGCATTCGAATCAGCTCCATACTTACCAAACAAATCAAAAGCATCATACCCTTTTTTATCAAACATCTTATGTTCTAAAAAATGGGCAATCCCTCCAGGTTGGGTGACATGTGTTTGTTTCCCTTGAGGAATAAAGGTCCGATCAATCGATCCAAAATTAGTGGTAAAAATCGCATAGGTTTTACGGAACCCTTGTTTTGGCAAGATATTAACGGTTAAGCCATTATCTAGAGTTTCTGTGTAAAGACTCTCACCAAATTGTTTATACGTTTGTTTATGCATGTGTCTTCACCTCTGAACTCAAAAAATAAACAGCTTGTAACTCTACTTGTTTCGCAACTTTCATAATGCTCTCGCGTGAAACCTTCTGGATTTGGTCAATCCATTCTTCAGCAGAAATTTGACTACCAACTAAATCATTTGTGAGCTCACGACTGGCATAAACACGCTCTAAATCTAACGATGAGACGTAATTGGAAATTAATCCTTTTTTAATCTGAACAAGCTGTTCATCAGTAAAGTCACCGGCCTGCATATCTGTTAATTGTTTGGCAATGATAGTTAAAACTTGTTCTTTATCCTGTGAATTAATCCCTGCTTGAACAACCATCAATCCATTAAAAATATCCACACTACTGTTTGCATAATAAGCTAAACTCGCTCTTTCACGCACATTTATGAATAATTTTGATAAGGGGGAACCACCAAATAACGCATTAAAAACAATTCCAGCATAATAATTATCATTCCGAAAATCCGTTGGAAACTGGTAGGCCAAATCTAGCTTAGCCTGAACAACATCCTGATTTTCAGTACGTGCTTGGAATGATCTTTCTTTTTTTTCACTATTTGTTAGTTCTACCGAATTAGCTGACCGATCTACAAATGGCCATTGGTTAATTTCATTAACAACCTGATTTGCATTAACGTCACCTACCACATAGATCTCCACACGATCATGTGCCAAAACCAACTGATAATAATCAAACAAATCGTGATTTTTTATTTCGGCTAAACTTTTGGCATCCCCGAAGGCTGGCACGCTTTGAACCTCATCTTCGTTAAATACCAATTTTTGCAATTGCAGTGCTGCATAGGATTGCTTGTCATCCTGAAGTGCATTAATGTACGCAATTAAATTAGCCTGCTGGCGTTGAAAAGTCTGTTCATGAAAGCAGTCATCCTTAGCGAGCGGATTGAAAATCATCTCTTGTAAAAACTGAATCCCCTCGGATAATAAATCCTCTGAAGAATCCAAATAGTGATCATTTGGCAACGACAATGAAAAAGTAAGATCATGAATATTCTGTTTCCGCATGACTGTCGTACCAAAACCAGCCCCATACAATTGTGATAGTGCTCGCGAAACTAAAATTTGTGTCACATATTTTTTTGAACTAGTCTCCAAAATATTAGCTAGCAGTGAACGATAGCTTGTTTTCAGTTTTGATGCATTTTCTAAAAAGTGTACCGAAATTTGGGTATTTTTGAATTGGGATACCGGAATAACCGTTAACGCAACTCCCTGTTTAATTTGTATTCGCACTAAAAATTACCTCATTTTAAAAAGTTATTTACTAATTTCATTATACGCGACCTTTACTGCCTTTGAGTACCCTAAAAAATGCAATTTAAAAGGAAATTTAAGAGATAACAAAAATGTTGATTTAAATTGGCCTTGTCCGCGCCAATCTAGATCAACATTATCAACTATAAAATTAACTTTTGGGCTGTTTTTCAACTGGTGCAGTATTTCCAAACCATTTTTCGTTAATCTTTTTTAAAGTACCATTTTTGTATAGTACATATAACCCGTGATTGATTTTTTTGCGGAGCGTTACATCACCCTTACGAATTCCAACTGCAAATTGTTCCTTTGGAAAGCTACCCTGAATTTCTCGATAACTATTTGGATCATTTTCTTTTTTAATGTAATAACCTGCATAAACGTCATCAATCAATAGGCCCTGAATCCGATTAGCTCCCAGATCGATAAATGCATCATTAAAGGAGTCATAGAGAATAGGCGTTTTATTTTTGATCTTATTTTTTAGAAGCTGAGGTTGTTTATCAACATCCTCCGCACCTGAAGAACCGCTTTGAACACCCAGCGTTTTTCCAGTCATTTTTTGAAAGCTCGTAATATTTTGACTTCGTTTACTAACTAAAACCTGTTGATTAGCTAAATACGTGTGGCTAAAGCTAACTACTTTGGCGCGTGCGGGTGTCACCGTAAACCCATTCCAAATCAAATCGATCGTCCGATTACGCAGTTCTGTTGTATTCATGGACCAGTCAATACTTTGAAAATCGACTTTAATTCCATACAGTTTAAATACGGCTTTAGCTAGATCAATATCATAACCAGTCAATTTACCGTTTTTTTCACGAAAGCCCATTGGTACAAAACTATCATCTAATCCAACAACAACGGTTCCCCGTTTTTTAATTGTTTGCCAATAATCAGTTGTATTCGCCCGTTTCGTTGCATTTTCACAACCACTCAAACTAGGAAGTAGTACTAGACAAACTGCCATCATGAGAAAAATTAATCTTAACTTTTTTTTCATCTCATTACCTCCCATCCCTTATTTGATCGGTGAAACATGTAATTGCTTATCAGCAACGTCATTGGCAAAATCCATATCATGGGTAACCACAATTTGAGTCATACCATCTTGTTTTAAGCCTTTAATAATTTTGCTGACTTCTCCGCGCAATTCAGGATCCAACGCAGAGGTAGGCTCATCGTAACACAGAATTTGAGGATGCATTGCCAAAGCCCTGGCAATTGCAACCCGTTGCTTTTGACCACCAGACAATTGATAAGGATAAAGATCTTCCTTGCCATCCAGTTGCAATCTTGCAAAACTTTCTAACGCTTCTTTCTTTACAGTTGCCACATCCTTTTTCAAAACTAATTTAGGCGCCAACGTCACATTATCCATAACCGTTAAATTGGGAAATAGTTGAAAATCTTGAAAGACAACACCAATAACACTTTCATTACCACTGTTTTCATAAGGATCAAATTTTTGATCATTTATGTAAAACCCACCAGCATCTATCTTTTCAAGTCCACTTATGCAACGAAGCAAGGTCGTTTTACCGGCTCCAGAAGGCCCAACAATTGTTAAAATTTCACTATCCGGAACATCAAAAGATAATTTATCAATAATAACCCGTCCGCCAAACGTTTTCGTTAAATCCTTAATTTTTAACATATTTGAACCTCCTTAGCGCCAATAGGCAAAGTGTTTTTCAATTCGACGTAAAATATACGTACAGATCGCTGTTAAAAGTAAATAAATAATACCAACAAGTAGCAGTGGTACTAAGGTAACATCTCGAGATGAAGCCACATTTCCGGCCCGTAGCAAATCACCAATTCCAATGACGTAAACTAACGATGAATCCTTAACCAAATTAATAACTTCATTTCCAATCGATGGTAAGACAATTTTTGCTACCTGTGGAATAACAATTTTTCGAATGGTTTGCCAATAAGATAACCGCAATACTTTTGCTGCTTCATATTGACCACGATCAACGGATTGAAGCCCACCACGGAATATTTCGGCAAAATAAGCCGCATAATTAAGAATAAAAGCAAACAGGGCCGCATCATATCTTTGAAATACAATTCCAACAATTGGAAGACCGTAAAAAACAAAAATTAATTGTAATAGTAATGGTGTCCCTCGCATCAACCAAACATAAAAATTCAATATATATCGTATAGGACGAAATTTAGAAACAAGTCCAAGTCCAAAAATCATTCCGATTGGTAACGCACCGATCAATGTCCAACAAAAGATCTTCAATGTCATGGTTGTTCCAGATAATAGCGATGGCAAAATTTCTGATATATAGTGTAAAGAAAACATCTTATCCCCTCCAATTTTATGTATAAAAAAAGCCTCTTGAACTATAAATAATAATTCAAGAGGACGAGTAAGCGCGATTCCACCCCTGTTCGTAATTGCTTCACAACAATTACCTCAGCAAGTTAAACCTACAAAAAAATCCCCTTGGGTAAAATACCCAAGAGGACGCATCAACGTGGTTCCACCTCATGTTTCTGATAATCTCACAATTACCAGCTCAACAAGTTATAAGTTCAACTTTATGAGATAACGATCACCCGTACTTTCCTAATTAGCTCAGAAAGTAAACTCGCAGATGTGTTTCAAACAAGATACATGCTTTAATCTCACCATTTAAAGCTCTCTGAAATGATTTCTTGTTTTACTCTTCCGTTCATTGTTTTTTAATGTTGTATTGAATATAAAACTTTTTTTTGTTCGCGTCAAGGATTTTTAAAAAATACTTTTAGAATTTTATTCTATGCTTCTAAAGTTTGCCCCACGCGTGTGCCGAAAGAGACTTTTAATCGGTAAATACAAAATCACAAAGAAACATAAATTTAATGCCAATGTTGGTGCGAGATTATATGCCACAAAGGCTGATGAACTAATACTTGTGTAGTGAATCATTTCAAAAATAATGTAAAATGCACTTTCATAAAAGGTCAATGCCAAAAAGAAAGTTAATAAGATTGAAAGAAACGTTGGTTTAAAAAATACTTTGACCCACTGAATGATTAGCACCATAACCGGCAGAATAAACATGTTTACTCCGAATACGCCAGTATAATACCAATCAAAAACAAGTCCCACAGCCGCAGCCCATGTTGCAATTGGTAAGCTAGTCTCCCCTTCAAAGAAGATTCCTAACACCAACCATAGGATAGTTAAATTGCTAACCATCGAATAGGGATAAGCAAAAAGGGATCCTGAAAAAATCAAATTAATCGAGCCATCTAAAAATAATGATAGGAAAAATCCAATTGGAAAAATATATTTTAATTTAGCGCTTTGTAACATTGAAGTATCCTCCATCCCAATTGATTAATTTAATTCTGCAACTGAGACCACATTAATACTACTCATATCTGCCGCAGGTTTAATGTACACTTCAGTAGCTAAACCACTGCTGTTCTTTTTAGTATCCACTACTTTCCCAACGTATAGGCCCTTAGGAGTTACCCCGCCTAAACCTGAAGTTGTCACTAAAGAACCCCTTTTGATCTTAGCTTTTGAAGTGACTTGTCCCATCACAATCTCATTTGTACCCCGATCAAAACTTGTAACGATTCCATTAACTGAACTTCCAGTTTCGTCTTGTACTTGAATTGCAAAACGGTTAGCTGAATCACTACTGTCACTGATTAGTTCCACCTTACTAGTTGAATAGCTGGCTTCAATCACTCGCCCGATTAAACCCTCTCCTGCAATCACTGATTGATTCTTTTTGATTCCTGACAACGTTCCTTTGTTGATCACAACAATATTTTGCCATGACGAAGGAGCTCGTGAAATTACTGTTGCCGTCACCAACTTATAATCTGTCATTGTTTTCTTTAAACTTACTTGTTGCTTTAACTGTTTATTTTCTTGTTCTAATGCTTGATCCCGTGAGCGAACTGCTTCTAGTTGATCCACTTTCCCTTTTAACCGCTCATTTTCTTGATAAGTGTTAATGATTGAATTTAGAGATCGTGAAGTATTGCTAATTGCATTCATTGGATAAGCAACTACACGATCAACTAACGCAACTGCATCGTTACCTACTTTTTGAACAATTGGTGTCGTAGACTTTTTTCGAGTCGTTACAGATAGGGTCACTAAACCAACCGCGATAATCACACAAATTACAGCGATTACTAACTTTCGATTCGAAAAAAACTTTTGCATGGGTAGACCCTCCGAAGATTATTTGTATCACATAGATACTTAACGACACCTAAACACAGTTTGTATTATACCACAGAAAAAATCACCATAGAATATCGTTCCACACCATTTAACACACCTTAAGAATTTAAGACAACATCAATTGTTAAGCTTCTAAATAAGGTGTTGTTCTGCAAAGCTATAGTAATTATCACTACCAGTAATAATATGATCCAAAACTTCAATTCCCATTAAAATGCCGCACTCTTTTAAACGTTTAGTAAATTTGATATCTTGTTCTGATGGATTAATTTCCCCACTTGGATGATTATGGGTAACCATAATTTTATTAGTTCCAACTCGCAAAGCCTCGAAAAAGATTTCCCGCGGATGAACCGTTGCTGAATTTAAACTGCCCTTAAAAATTACTTTTTGAAAAATAATTTTATTTTTCGTGTTTAAACATAGTAACGTCAGTCGTTCTTGACGATATCCTCGTTGAACGCAAATTAATTTTTCACCAATTTGACGACTGCCAAAAATTTCGCCAATTATCTTTTGCGGCGCTAATTCAATCCTTCTGCCCAATTCAACGGCAGCTAAAAATTGTCGATTTACTTCTGGCACCCCGGGAAAAATCATTTTCTTCTCTGAATTATATAATAACGAAAACAATGATAAATCAGGAACCACTTTCCAGAATTGTTCAATAGTTTCTGTAAGTTGTTCCATCCCAATTTGGTTTTGTAAAAATATTTGCAAAAATTCTTCATTCGTGAACTGATCCATCTCATCATAAGCTTTTCGTGATTCTTTAATCTGTTTTACATTTTCCACTGCTCTCACTCTCCCCTAAAAGAAAGTACGCACAGAATTGGTTAGGAAACGAATAACTTACGAACATCAGAAATAAAATACAGGGAACCCGTAATTAGGAGCAAGTCGTCACTCGACATTTCATGACTTGCCTGGTCAATGGCTAATTGCCAGTTTTCCTCAGTTTGAACTGAATTTGCCGTTTTGACACTAGTTTGTAACTCCGACAAACTTGCTGCTTTTCGTTTTCCGGGACCCGCAAATGTTGTTGCAATAATATGCACATTAGTTAAGCTTCCCAGTGTTTCAATCATTTTATGATATTGTTTATCTTCTAAAATCGCAATTACCACATAGACTTCCATCTGCTTAAAGTGCGTAGCTAACAAATTCGTCACTTCCTGCATGGCAGGTTCATTGTGAGCCCCATCTAAAACAACTAGTGGCTGATCATTTACACGCTCAAACCTACCGGCCCAAAAAGCATTTGCCAATCCCTGTTTCACGTTTTTTTCTGTGACCGAAATGTTTTGTTTTGCCATAAAAGTCAAGTATGCTTCCAAAGCAGTAGCCGCATTATTAATTTGATAGTCGCCTAACATTTGAATTTTTAATTTTTTAAATTGCACGGTGTCTGTTTCAAAATTGAACCGCTGTGACCACAAATCTTGATATTGACGTTTAGAAACACGATAATCACGATTAAAGCACAACAGTGGGCTGTGCTTTTCAGAAGCAACTTTTGTAATTGCTGTGAGCGACTCTTCATCCATCTGACCAATTACAGCCGGAATTCCATTTTTGATAATTCCAGCCTTTTGGGTCGCAATTTCGGTCAAGGTGTTTCCTAACAACTTCATGTGATCAAAACCAATATTGACAATCACTGAAACAGCTGGCGTTAAAACATTAGTAGAATCAAATAACCCGCCAATGCCGACTTCAACCAACACAATGTCGGCATGTCCTTCAGCAAAATAAGTAAACATCATAGCAGTGATAATTTCGAACTCGGTTGGGCCACCCTCCGGTAACTGCGCATCCAATTTTGCAATTACTGGATACAATTTTTGCACCAGTCGCAATATTTCTGCATCACTGATTGGTTGGCCATCGACACTAATTCGTTCGTTAAATCGCACTAAAAACGGGGAAGTAAACGTACCAACTTTGTAACCTGTCTCTTGTAGCATTCCTCGTAAAAAGGTCAGGGTTGATCCCTTTCCATTAGTTCCCGCAATGTGAATCATTGTAAGCTTATCTTGTGGATTCCCAAGAACTTCCATAAATTTTTTCATCCGTTTTAAAGTCGGAATCTTTTTAAATTTTGTCCGGCCATGAATAAATGCAACGGCCTCTTCATAAGTATTTATTTCTGCCACTTTACTAATCTCCTCAAACTGAAAAAAGAGACCGAACAAACGGTTAAGTTTTGATCGCATCTCTTTTTCATTTTTATCAAATTTCTTATTAGGCATTTCCCAAAGCTACTTTGCCTCTTGAACTGTCTTCAATCTTTCCTGTGTTGCCACTAATTTAGATTGATAATCAGCCTGTTTCTGACGTTCACTTTCGACAACTTCATCAGGAGCATTGGCTACAAAACGTTCATTTCCCAATTTCTTAACCGAACGTTTAACTTCATTTGTATATTTATCGACCTCTTTTTGAAGGCGAGCAGCCTCTTCTTTTAGATCAACCAACTCTGCTAATGGAATATAAACTTCAGCATCCGTAATAACTGCAGACATCGCTAGTTTTGGCACTTCTAGATTAGAACCAACCTCAAACTTAGCTGGATGACAGAAACGGTCGATGTAATCTTGATTACTCTCAAACAAGTTCTTCAGATTTTCATTATCCGTTTTTACAAGTAAATCAACAGAACTAGACATCGGCGCATTTGCATCTGCACGGATATTTCGAACTGCTTTGATCAAATCAATCAAATGACCCATATCGGCTTCAGCCTGAGGATTAGCCATTTCATCGTGAACAGTTGGATAAGCTGCCGTCACAATTGAATTGCCCTTATGTGGCATTGCTTGCCAAAGTTCTTCAGTTACAAATGGCATAATTGGATGTAATAGTCGTAAAGTTTGATCCAAAACATAAGCCAAAATATTTCTTGTGTTTGCTTTAGCCTCCTCATTGTCACCAGTTAAAATTTCTTTACTCATTTCAATATACCAGTCACAAAAGTCATCCCAGATAAAGGTGTAAAGAGCGCGACCGGCCTCACCAAATTCATAAGTATCAAAGAAATGGGTAACTTGTTGAACAGTGGTATTCAAACGACTCAGAATCCACTTATCAGTTAAATTCCATTCTTTTTGATCTGGTAAAACTGGTTTAGTCATTTCGCCAAGATTCATGATGACATAACGACTAGCATTCCAGATTTTATTAATAAAGTTCCAGGCCGCATCCATTTTGTCATAACTGAAACGAATATCCTGGCCAGCCGTTGAACCTTGTGATAAGAACCAACGTAGTGCATCAGCCCCGTATTTATCAATCACATCCATTGGGTCAATCCCGTTACCCAGAGATTTACTCATCTTGCGTCCTTGTTCATCACGAATTAGACCATGCAGCAAAACATCTTTAAACGGTGGTTTCCCAGTAAATTCAAGACTCTGGAAAATCATTCTAGAAACCCAGAAGAAGATGATATCATACCCAGTTACCAGCGTGCTGGTTGGGAAATAACGTTTATAATCTGGTGCATCTTCATCTGGCCAACCCATTGTTGAAAATGGCCATAGTGCACTAGAAAACCAGGTGTCCAAAACGTCTGGATCCTGTTCCCAGTTTTCGATATCTTTGGGAGCCGTCTCACCCACATAGGTTTCGCCGGTTTTCTTGTTGTACCAGGCAGGGATTTGATGTCCCCACCATAATTGACGTGAAATAACCCAGTCATGAGCATTTTCCATCCATTGCGTAAACGTGTGCTCAAATCTTTCCGGAATAAAATTAATTTTTTGATCCGTTTTTTGATTATCTAAAGCCAACTTAGATAAATCTTTCATCTTTACAAACCATTGTGTTGATAAACGCGCTTCAACCTGAACCCCAGTCCGTTCTGAATGGCCCACACTATGCACAATTGGATCAATCGATATTAAGTATCCTTGATCGTCTAAATCTTTCACCATTGCTTTACGAGCAGTGAAACGGTCCATTCCTTCATATTTACCGGCGTTACTATTCATTGTAGCGTCTTCATTCATGGTGTTAATTCGTGCCAAATCATGACGATTACCAACATTAAAATCATTAGGATCATGAGCTGGCGTAATTTTTACCATCCCAGTTCCAAACTCAGGATCTACATATTGGTCTGCAATAATTGGAATATGACGTCCCTGCAGTGGCAAGACAAGCTCCTTGCCGACAATATCTTTATACCGTTTATCACTTGGATTGACCGCCACCGCAGTATCACCCATCATGGTTTCAGGACGAGTTGTGGCAATTTCAATATAATGTTTACCATTAAATGTATCTTCAGGATTAAGAAATGGGTATTTCACATGATAAAAGGCACCCTTATCATCCTTATGAATAACTTCAATATCAGAAAGAGCCGTTCTAGCCTGTGGATCCCAGTTAATAATATACTC
Source organism: Pediococcus damnosus (assembly GCF_001437255.1). Taxonomy (GTDB): domain Bacteria; phylum Bacillota; class Bacilli; order Lactobacillales; family Lactobacillaceae; genus Pediococcus; species Pediococcus damnosus. Next base: position 28,928 of record NZ_JQBD01000012.1, read on the forward strand.
ACCACGGTAGATTAGTCCCTTGTTATATAACGCAACAAAAACCTTACGCACTGCCTTAGAAAGACCATCATCAAGCGTAAACCGTTCACGTGCATAATCTAATGAAAGGCCAAGTTTTGCCCATTGTTTATGGATAACATCAGCGTATTCATCTTTCCATTCCCATACCTGTTTAACAAACTTTTCACGGCCAAGATCATACCGAGAAATTCCTTGTTCACGTAACTTAGCCTCAACTTTAGCTTGAGTAGCAATTCCAGCGTGGTCCATCCCTGGCAACCATAAAGTATCATAGCCTTGCATCCGTTTTTGACGAATCAACATATCTTGTAAAGTTGTATCCCATGCGTGACCCAGATGTAATTTTCCAGTTACGTTTGGCGGTGGAATAACAATTGAATACGGTTTAGCCTTTTTGTCACCACTTGGTTTAAATAATCCTTGATCTAACCATTGTTGGTATTTTCCCTGCTCAACTGCTTTAGGATCATACTTCGTTGGCATTTCTTTTTTTCCTGTCATTGTATCGTCCTTTCTATACAAAAAGCATATCCATCCTAAAAAAAGGACGAATATGCTTCGCGGTACCACCTAATTTGGGTTTTTAACCCCACTCAGTTTTTTCTTAACGGAATTTAAAAATTTCCGGCTATCCCTACTAGATAATTCAGAATAGCGGCTCACAATCTACAAGACGTCTTGATGAAAACTTTCAGCTATCATTTTCTCTCTTTTTACCCAAAACATCCCTATTGCTCATTGCCTGTATAAGCATTTTATAACAACAATTATAGATTAGTCAACATCGGTCGCATATTTTTTTATTGCGTCCAATGCTTCTACATAATTCGGTTCATCGTGAATTTCTGGCACAATCTGTCGATACACAATTTTGCCTTCAGCATCAATAATAAATATAGTTCGTGCTAAGAATCCGTCATTAGGAATATAAAGATTCATTTCATAACCTAAAGATAGCTCTTCATCTGATAAGATTTCTAAATTTTTAACGCCTTCTGCGGCACACCAAGCCTTTTGTTCTGCAATGGTATTATTTGAAACTGTCACAAAACGAACGGATGGATAATGATCAGCCTGTTGATTGAACTTCTTTGTTTCAAGTTTGCAAACTGGCGTATTTAGATCCGGAACTGTACTAATTAACGTTGGTTTGCCAATTAAATCCTTAGTCTTTACCTTTTGATTGTTAGCATCAAATAATTTAAACTTTGGTAATTGCTCGCCAACTTCTGGAGGGTTACCAACAAGGGCAACCTTTTCTCCACCACTTAAAACATCCACACTTATCACTCCTCAAATTCCGTAAATTTGGCTCTCGAAAGATTAAGTTAAACATAACCCATTCCACAACAACAATCAATTAAAAAAACTGTTTTTAAAGTAATTCCGCAAAAACGTCTTCATTTTGGTTCAAGAAATTTTGGCCTGCTTTTATTTCGCTAACCTGAACGCCATCAATGGCCTCTTTCATTAACCCTTCAACATCAATCCGCTTTTCATAATAACGGGTTCGTTCTGTATCAGGTTTTGTCTTTGGCGCTGGTGGTGCAAAAATAGTACAACAATCTTCAAATGGCAAAATTGATAAATCATAAGTCCCAATCTCTTTTGCTTTTTTAATAATTTCAGTTTTGTCTAAAGAGATCACTGGGCGCAAGATTGGCATATTAGTCACATCATTAATAGCTTCCATACTCTCCATCGTTTGGGAAGCAACTTGCCCCAGAGACTCACCATTAAAAATGGCCTTTCCTCCACGTTTCTTAGCAATTGCCACTGCAATCCTTAACATCATTCGACGTTGAACTGTCATTAAGTAACCCTCAGGAACCTTTTCTTTAATCTCTTCCTGAATTTTAGTAAAAGGTACCTGAATAAATTGCAAACTTCCGGCATAGGCTGCTAAGTGTGAAGTAAGCTCTTTAGCCTTAGCCAACGCCTGTTCACTGGTATATGGCGGACTAAAGAAGTGGATCATTTCCATGTCAACGCCACGTTTCATTCCCAGGTAACTAGCAACTGGTGAGTCAATTCCACCGGATAACATCATCATTCCTTTACCAGCAGTTCCCACTGGCAATCCACCAGCCCCTTGAATCGTTTCACTCGAAAGAAACACACCGTTATTTCTTACTTCAACTCGCAAAATAAGATCTGGATGATGCATTTTAACCACTGCTTCAGGAAAATGATCTAATACAAAACCGCCTAAATCGTCATTAAGCTCATTGGTATCCATTTCAAAGTTGTGATCTGATCGACGTGTATTGATCTTAAACGTCATTCCTGGCTTTAGCTGGTCAGTCATCATTTTCAAAACGCCCTCGTGAATGGCCTTCATGTTTCGATCAACTTTAAGAGATGGTGAAAAATTTTGAATCCCAAACACTTGTTTCAGCCGTTCAATAACAGCTTCTGAGTCTTCGCCATTCAATGTCACATGAGTCCGATCTCGTTTGGGATAAATCTCAAGTTTGGGAAAGTTATGAAGACTCTTACGGATGTTGCCACCCAAGCGGCTTACAAAATCGCGTTGATTTTTACCTTTTGTTGATAATTCGCCGTAACGAACCATAATCTCTGTATACTGCATATTGTGAGTAACTCCTTGTCTTTTCAACCGCTAATTTAATTTGGCAAATTCAGCGTATAATTTATCAAAAACTTGATTGAATTTTTCGGCTTCTGCCACTGTATTTTCTGCATCTAAACTAACTCGAATGGCACTCGTTGCGATGTCTTCCGGCGTTTTCATTGCAGCTAATGTACTTGACTCTACTTGTTTTTTTGAAGAGCAAGCACTAGTTGTTGATATAAAAATATCGTACTTCTCAAAAGCATGGACCACTGTTTCCCCGCGAACCCCTTTGATGGCAAAACAGAGAATGTGTGGTGCAAACCCCTCGTTTCGGTGACTGAACATCGTCACATTTTCAAATTTGCTAACATGGTCATAAATCGTTTCTTTGACTGATTGCTGCTGTTGCACGTTCTGCTTTTCGTTCTGTAAAAGCAACCGTAAAGCCTTTGCCATGCCAGCAATTGCAGGCAAATTTTCAGTTCCACTTCGTTGATTCTTTTCCTGACCGCCACCGGTCATCAATGGCGCGATTCTTCGGCCTTCACGAGCATAAATAAAGCCAATTCCTCTTGGCGCATGAAACTTGTGCCCTGAAAATGTAATGAAGTCAACCCGATCATTAAAAATCTGAGACTGAATTCCCTTACCAATTCCTTGTACAGCATCAATATGAAAATGAATTTTAGGATATTTTTTTAAAACCTCAGCGGCCTCTTTGATTGGTTGTAAGGTACCAATTTCATTATTCACAGCCATAATCGAAACTAAAATTGTGTCTGGCCGGATAGCATCTTTTAAATCTTGAATCGAAATTCTTCCCTCTTTATCAACGGGAAGGTAGGTAATCTCATAACCTAGTTGCTTTAACTGTTCCATACTGTTTGTAATTGCTGGATGCTCAACTGCCGTCGTAATGATATGTTTACCAAAAGTACGCTTTTCAATTGCCGTACCTTTTACTACCCAGTTATCTCCCTCAGTACCACCACTCGTAAAAAAGATCTCATGTGGTTTTACATTTAGAAGATCAGCAATTTGTTTTCTAGATTGTTCCAATAAATTAAATGCAAGTTCACCCATGTTGTGCAAACTTGAGGGATTTCCCCATATTTTTTCACTCACTGTTTGATAGGTCTTTAAAACCTCAGGAGCAACTTTTGTTGTTGCACTATTATCAAAATAAATCATTCTATTTCTCCCACCATTATTCGGCATAATCCTTGTTAAAAACCATTTCTAATTATAACAACCCATTCAATGTTGAACAAGGTCATTACAACAACCCTAACTATAATACTCAATAACTGTCTTAAACACAAAGTATTCATATTGAGTTCCAGTATGATGAATTAAAAAATAGCAGGAAGAATTCAAAATAAATTCTTCCTGCTATTTTTAATTTCTAGCGAATAATTAATACTGGGTATTTTTCTGATCTTGGTAACTTTGTGTTAACTTATCTACCATGCCTGGTTCAACAGCCTCCAAAGCACGACTAATCACACTCAAGCTCTGTGCGTAGTCATAATCTTCATCAAATAATTTTTGTGCTCGTTTGCTAGCATTATCAACCGCTTCATTGCTGTGGCGATAACGATTTGTATATTGAATGATTTGTTCACTCAATGCCGCATTGTCAGTAATTTCAGTCGTCTTTTTAGCTAATGTCTTCATATCCTTATCAATCATACCCAATTGCTGATCGATTTGTTTCATATCAATTTTAACTTGATTCATGTTCTCTGACAGCTTTTCAATTTCATCACTAACCACGAAAAAGTAATCCATATAGCTGGCCGGAATTCCCGGTAAATTAAGATTTTCGATATGTCGTTTGATTTCATGAATTTCAAGATCAAACTGATGCAGAGTTCTTCGTGAATCTTTTTCTTCCTCAATCAATTTTTGAATACTATCATTAATTGCTGTTTGTTTTGATTCAATATCATCTAACTGGTCATTTTCTTCATGCATCCGCTGTAAGATTTCTGAATAAACAACTGGTTGATTAGTAATAGCTTCTGCATCCTGATCATGTTCATTGCGAATGTCTTGTAAACGTGCCTCAAGATCATGTGCTTGGTCATCTTCTTTACCATTTAAAACATAACTTTGCCCAAGTCGATCAATTTCAATTAACAAAGTATGACTTTGCTTTTCAGCATGCTCAATATAGTCCGCAATCGTTTGAAAACTTCCATCAACCTCTGTTCGAGCATCAATTTCTGTTTGCATAGCGTCGTATAAACCATCAATCCGATTAGCAATTGTTTCGTTGTTTCCTTTGACTGCATCTAAACGTAAATTACTAAGCGTATCCAAGTTCTCAGTAACTTTCTGTGAAATATCATTAATATCATCAGGAATTCTTTCGTCCGTGAATGCATAATTATGATTAATCAATTGACTGTAAGCAGTCTTAATTTCATCTAACTGACCAGGAAAAGTTTCATTTAACTGAATGTACAAATCTGGAATTGCCTCTAAATTGCTTTCCAAATTTTTTGTATTACTTTGTAATTGTTGTAACTGTCCTTGAGCCTTCTTGTGATCACCACTCTCAACAGTTTGCGCAAAGTTTTCAAAAGCATTTTCTAAACGTTGAAGATTGTCATTTAACATATCAATGCTTGGCCCATAAGTCATATTTTTGGCCAAAAGCGTTTTTCTTAAATCTTGATATTTATGACGTAAAACCTTGACTTCATTTTGCTGATCTTCATTTTCTTGTTTAATTTGATCTAAAGCCGCTTGAATTCGATCAGATTCAGACTGAATAACTTGAATCGCGTCTTTAATTCCCGCAACATCTGAACGAGCATCAAAGATCTTCATATCATTTACATTTTGTTGACCCGTTTCTGCTAACTCATCAATTTCCGGAAACTTATTGTTTTTGACATTGCGGTAGTCATCTTGAAGATTTTGGTATTCCTCTAAGGAAGAACCCGCCAAATTTATGTTGCCAATTTCATCAAGATCGCTAGCAACGGGTAAATCCATCAAATCATTTTTCTTATTTACAAGATCCGTAATTTGTTTTAATAAATATCGCTGATAGAGAACAATTCCGATATATATTAGAATTGCCACCACGATTATACCAATTAATACACCCAACATGAGAACCCCATCCTTTTATGCCATTTTTTTCATTTAAAAATGAATTTTGTTGCTTTCTCGTTTTTTTCAATATAAAATGATATCCAAGTTAAATTATAGCATAGGATTTCGCTGTTTCACTATGTGATTTTTATATTTCTAATTCAATATGGAGGAATTTATCATGGCAAAAAAAACACTTTCACTGATGAATCAACAATTAGATGCACTTCTGCATGGTGAAACTAATTTAATCGCTAACATGTCCAACGCATCAGCGCTCTTAAAATCTAGCTATTCAGATATTAATTGGGCAGGTTTCTATCAGTACGATGCATCCGCTGATGAATTGGTTCTCGGACCTTTCCAAGGAAATGTTGCTTGCATGCACATTGCAAATGGAAGTGGTGTTTGTGGAACTGCCCTTTCTACGGAAAATGTTCAAAGGATTGCTAATGTTCATGAGTTTGCCGGGCACATTGCTTGTGATAGTGCCAGCAATTCAGAAATTGTTGTTCCACTAATTAAAAATGGTCACAAGCTAGGCGTTTTAGATATTGATTCACAATCACTTAATCGTTTTACTTCTGATAACCAAGAAGAATTAGAAAGTTTTGCTGCGGTTTTCTTGTCCCACGTTGACATGCCGGCTTAACTTGTTGTAAACTGATCATTGTGTAAAATAATGCAGCGGCGAGTGGTAAGCTCGTCAACAGACTGGTGCCATTTCTTTGGTTCAATTAGTAACCTGCGGCTGCAAAAGGTGAAAATTGCAAAACAGTCTGCACGAATACTAAACTCGCAATCGGATTATTTTACTCCAACAAAAATATTGGAGGATATACTTTATGTCTCGTTATACAGGTCCAAGTTGGAAAATTTCCCGCCGTTTAGGTATTTCATTAAGCGGTACTGGTAAAGAACTAGCTCGTCGCCCATATGCCCCTGGTGATCACGGCCAAAACAATCGTCGTAACATTTCAGAATATGGTCAACAACTTCGTGAAAAACAAAAGTTGCGTATGATGTACGGTTTAACTGAACGTCAATTCTCAAACTTATTCAAACGTGCTGGTAAGATCAATGAAGGTAAACATGGTGTTAACTTCATGATCATGCTCGAACGTCGTCTCGATAACGTTGTTTATCGTTTAGGTTTGGCAACAACTCGTCGTCAAGCACGTCAATTAGTTAACCATGGTCATATCACGGTTGATGGCAAACGTGTTGACATTCCTTCTTACGAAGTTGAAGTTGGACAAGTTGTTGGCGTTCGTGAAAAGTCAAAAGATTTGAAGATCATTGGCGAAGCTGTTGAAGCTGTTGTTGGTCGTCCTCAATTCGTTAAATTCGACGCTGATAAGTTGGAAGGTTCATTAACTCGTCTCCCAGAACGTGAAGAGTTAGAGGCCGATATCGATGAATCACTAATCGTTGAATACTATAACAAACTTTAATTTTTAATTATTGTTTGTTTCAAAAAAGCATTTGGGATTTCTTCCAAATGCTTTTTTATTTGTCCCAAATTTCTGCCAGTTGCTGAATCGTTCGTTCAATAAGTCGCATAACCTCCTGCTCATCTTTTAATTGTAACTCGTCGTCTAACCCACACCGACCAATCAAAAACTCTGCTTGCTTGTGTTTTTCATAATTAGATAACTGATTTTCATAATTTGTAGGTGTTAATGACACCTCACCTTTAATCATATGATTATTAGAAAGAACAAATGGCGCTCCTAGATCTAAAAAGTTTGTCTGTTTTTGTTTCAATTTTTTTATAACCGTTTCGCGTTCTTGGATATTTGTTTCTAAATCGAGCCAAATAAATAACCGATCATCCCAAATACCAACTTCATAATGTGGAATCATTTTATAACCACGCTTGTGCTCGCCAAATGCTACCCAGGTATTCATAGGTGGATTAACATGCCGGCGCGCGTGTTTTGCTATAAATGCTTGGTATTGATGATCATTCGTATTTAAAATAGGTAAAATTTGCTGACTAACTTCTTCAAAAAACGGATCAACTTGTTTCCGAATCAAAGCTAATCGTCCTTCAACATCAGGTTCTTTAAAAACTGAAAACAATCGATCACTGAACATCTTCTAGTTCCCCACTTTCTCGTGTGCGCTTAATCTTAAAACAAGATTGAACTCCCTCAAAATGCTATACTTATTATACTATCTAGAAAGGATTGTGAGCGCAATGGCTAATAATTCAAATGATGTTAATACCCGTTTACAGGATGCTGCTCTTGGCACTCCAAAGCTAAATCCAGATGAACAACGAAAATATCTGGGAACTTTTCGAGAACGAGTTGCCGTTACCATGTCAGTAAGTCAGTTAAAATCAAATCAGTACCAGGATACCTTCATTCAAGAATTAAAGAAACATCCTGATTATCAGCTCTTCATTAATGGTAATGTCGGACAAGAATTGATCGGTCCTTATATGAAAGCGGCTAGCCAAATTTCTCTAAAATTTACAATTAAAACTGATGATATTTATACCACTGCCGATCAGAGCCTAGCCTTAGTCTTGGCGTCTAAAGAATCAATCAATGTGCAGGATATCGATATTAGTCACTTTCAATCATCAAAGACACCGACTAGCAATCAAGAAAAGCCAAAATCTTTATTGGATAAATTGAAAAATAGTTTTTTGAAGTAGGAGTTTATCATGCAACAACCTTTAGCGTACCGAATGCGTCCCAAAAGAATTGAAGATGTCGTGGGTCAGCAACAATTAGTTGGCCCAGGCAAAATAATTTCACGAATGGTCAAAGCAAAATTGCTTTCTTCGATGATTTTATATGGTCCCCCGGGCACCGGAAAAACAAGTATTGCCAGTGCAATTGCTGGTTCCACCAAATATGCTTTTCGCAAGCTCAATGCAGCTACTGATTCAAAAAAGGATCTGCAAATTGTTGCGGAAGAAGCAAAAATGAGCGGCACAGTTATCTTGCTTCTCGATGAAATTCACCGATTGGACAAAACTAAACAAGATTTCTTACTCCCCCATTTGGAAAGTGGCCGCATCATTTTAATCGGAGCTACAACCGAGAATCCTTACATTTCAATCAATCCCGCCATAAGAAGTCGAACCCAGATTTTTGAGGTTCATCCGTTAGACGCGGATGATATAAAAAAAGCCATTAATCGGGCCCTAACTGATTCAGAAAATGGTCTTGGTAAACTTAATATTAACGTCACAATACCTGCAATGAATTTTTTGATTCATTCCACTAACGGTGATTTACGAAGTGCTTTAAATGGTCTAGAACTGGCTGTTATGTCAACTACCCCTGATGAAAAAGGAATTATAAAAATTTCTCTTGACGTAATTGAAGAATGCTTGCAAAAAAAGGCACTTACCCAAGATAAAAATGGCGATGCGCACTACGACGTTATTTCTGCATTCCAAAAATCCATTCGTGGTAGTGATGTCAATGCAGCACTTCACTATATGGCACGGCTTGTTGAAGCCGGTGATCTTCCAAGCATTACCCGTCGTTTAATGGTCATTGCCTATGAGGATGTTGGCCTCGCAAACCCGCCCGCCTGTGCACGAACTGTTACGGCTGTGCAAGCCGCCGAAAAGCTTGGATTTCCTGAGGCAAGAATTCCTTTAGCTGATGCTGTTATCGAACTTTGTTTGTCACCCAAGTCTAATTCAGGAATTTCAGCGATGGATGCTGCCCTAGATGAAGTAAAGACAGGTAATTATGGAGACATCCCAGCAGATTTAAAAGATGCTCATTATAAAGGCGCATCCAAACTGGGGCACGGCAATCATTACAAATACGCCCATGCCTACCCTAATGATTGGGTTAAACAACAGTACTTACCAGATAAAATAAAATCTGCGGAGTATTATGAGCCTAAACAAAATGGTAAATTTGAACAAGCATTGGGCGCTCAATATAAACGACTTCTTCACGCCCAACGAGACTAAAAGGGATAAGCAAAAAATTGAACTTTCTGCTTACTCATGCTAAAATGAACTTGAAATTTCTTTGGTGTACGCGTTGTTTCATTTATGTACTGCCGTTCAAATAATTTGTATAGGGACTGAGGGTATCTGGTGGCATGTAGGCCTTTAATTAGGAAACTTAAAGCCAGATCAATTGGTCCCACCGCTAAATATACTTGCGGGCTTTCACTGGGAAACGATTAACGGCACCACGAAGGGTTTCGGGATTAGGACATTACGTACTAATCCCTTTTTGTTTAGTTTAAATAAACTCAAAAAATAATAATTCTGTTGAATGGAGCGTCTCCCATGTTAATTTCAATCCTTATGGTTGTTTTTTCAATTTTATTAGGTACAATTGGTATCTATCTTTATCGACATCAACAACGTCCCTTTTTACTCTTTGATCCAACAAATCAACCTGCTCTCCAAGAGCTTTTACGTATCGGTGGGATCGCCCTTTGCCTAATGGCAGTCATTGCCTTTGTTATTGCCTGGACCCATGTCACGATCCTAATTTGTATTATCTTACTCCTTGGTTGCTTTACAACTACGGGTATCCTAATTGGTTTAACTCATTTTATGCCCTAGAAAAAAAGAAAACGCTCTTTTTTCTTTTTATTTTGGCAATTTTAACGTAAAATGAAGTTATAAAGTTGGAGAGGTGATTTATATGACACAACAATATAAACATATTTTGGTTCCTGTAGATGGTTCGCAAGAAGCAGAATTAGCTTTCGAAAAGGCCGTGGCAGTTGCCAGACGAAATAAGGGTGCCGAATTACATTTGGTTCACATTGTTGACACTCGTGCTTTTCAAAACATTTCGAGTTTTGATACAGCTATGGTAGAACAAGTGACAGAAACAGCGAAGACAACCCTTGATAAATATATTAAAGAAGCAAAGGACAAGGGCTTGGAAAACGTTGACTATTCAATTGAATATGGCGCACCAAAAGTTGTGATCGCAAACGACATGCCTAGACAATTGCATACTGATCTTATTATGATCGGTGCAACTGGATTAAATGCCGTGGAACGTCTCTTAATTGGATCGGTAACTGAGTATGTTACAAGAACTGCAAGTTGTGACGTCTTGGTTGTTCGGACTGATTTAGATAACCAACCCGTTAAGCTTAATAAATAATTTTTTCACAAGTAAACAAAAGTCGATCAACCCGGTAACGGAGTGATCGACTTTTTGTTTACTTATAAAACTGCCAAATCATGATAACGAAAACAAGCAACTTCATGATCGTTTATCAAACCAACTGCCTGAACAAATGCATATATATTTTTGCGTCCAATAAAAACAAAACCATCTTGTTTCATTTGCCGGACTATGCGTTTTGCTAATAACTCCTGAGCCTTGTTTGAATTGAATAAAATCTCTGGACAACGAATCGGTTTAAAATCCACGAAATGCCAGATATAGTCAGAAAAGGTCATTGGTAATTGTGTGACAACGTCCGCATTATGAAAAATAGCCTGAATCTTCCGTGCATTACGAATCACCGTTGGATCTTTAATCACTTGTTGAATTTCATCTGGTGAGTAGCTACTTAATCTCAGCGGATCGAATTCAGAAAAGGCTATTCTCAAGGCCTGCCTGCGTTGTAACACAGTTAACCAGTTTAGACCAGCTTGAAAGATTTCTAAGGCAAAGCATTCAAACAACCGATTTGATTCTAATATTGGAACCCCCCATTCCAAATCATGATATTGCATAAGTCGATCATTTTTAGTACTCCATGAGCAACGATTCATATTCTATCTCCTTCCCGAGTATGAATAAGATTCGCTGTTTTACCACAATTCAATTAAATTATTTAAAACTTCATATTGCATGAGTTCTTGTCGTGTTTGCGTCTTGAGAACATGCTGCAGCCTTCCCAAATGATTAGTAATGATTCCATCAACTCGAAGGGCCAGCATTCTTTTCATCGGTGAAGTCCCATCTGTTGGCCAAACAAAAACCTGTTTGTGTTTAGCCCAAGCCTGCTGCATGAATTGCCGATTAAGCGTATGAAACTCTAAGGAATAGAAATTAGCAGAATTATTAGGAATTTTGGCAATATTAAACGGCGTGATAATCCCTGTTTGTAATTTTGGATTTTTCTTTTTTAGCTGCCTCATAAACGTAGCATTAAGCGAGTGCACTTTGTCACCATGCTTTTGCAAGCTCGCACCGTAACGCTTATTAAACAGTTTTACTAAATTGGAAGAATCACCCTTACTAGGCTTAATCTCAACAATTAAACGTTGATGCAATTGATGAGCCGTCTTAAGATATTCAGAAAAGCTACTAATTTTGGCATGATAGCCATTCTCGTGCAATGTAATGTGGGTTAACTGATTTAAGGTAAGATTGCTTAGCATCACATTTTTACCGGCTAAATGGGCCAAATTTGAATCATGCATGACCACAAATTGGTTATCTTTTGTTTCACGCACATCCATCTCAATATAATCAGGATGAAGGCGATGTGTTTTCCTCAAAGCCATGGTAGTATTTTGAACTCCGTTTCCATCACTAACTCCCCGATGGGAAATTGTGAGCACTTTTAACGGATGATTATCATTCTTCTGAATTGAAAAATATGCATAGGACGGCGTTATTAATAATAAAAGTCCCAACAAAGATAGCCCCGTTTGCTTAATTTGCTTGAGATCCCATTTAGGGTAGGAATGCGAACTTTTTTTAAAAACTGGCACGCTCGTGAGTGGTAGATTCACATCTGTGACCCATTTATTTAATTCAGACAAAAATCCTGTCGAAAATAATAGAAACCAGACTACGTATAATAATTCTGCAAATGAAATTGCAAAAATCATTAAGATAAGGCCTACTTGTTCAGATCGAAGTAACTGATTCCACTTAGCCAATCCTAGCAATACTAGACCACCAAAAACAAATATCGGTATTGAAACCCGCACGACAGTTAATAAAATTTGCCACAGCATTTTTACCGTTCGACCCTTGGTCAACTGCCAGCTAGTTCGAATCCCCTCGGACAAAGAACATTCACGACTAACCATCGCTGGCAAGGCCAAAATCATGCGTAATGCCACCCAACATAATCCTATATACAGGACAACAAAAATGGAACCCATTACCCAGCGATTGGCAAAAACAAAATTTTGGAATCCAATTGTGGTCGGAATGTGTGCCAGAATCACCGTTGAAAATCCAAACCCCCCCAATGGAATTGTGATCACCGCGTAGAAGAAAAAATACGCCACTGTCATTACCCAGTTTTTCTCAAATAATCGTTGGATTAGATGGCGTAGCTGGCCAAAGTTAACCGGTCGTTTTGATTGGAATCCACTAATCATTAATAAAGTTGCTAATAATCCTGAAAAGAATCCCCAAATAATAACAATTGCAAAAACAATTTTCAAAGGAATCAATAAAAAATTCTCTGATAAAAAAAGTGCATGTTCAATTAAAATACTAGTGACTACACCAACTAGACCAGTCAAAACGGCATAATACAAGTTCTCGTCAGAATTAATCATGTAATTAACTAACTGTTTTAATCGTCGATAATCTTGAAAAAAGAATTGCTTCATTTTACACCTCTCCCCACTATTATAATCTTACCACCAGCGGTACACGAACTGAATAACTGTCTGAAAAATCGGCAAAATAAAAAGCCGCCAAAAATGGCAGCCTTCCGATTATTCAGCATCAAGCGGCGTAAAATCGTAATGAATTTTAGAACGACGTTTAAATTCTGCAAACGCTAAATCAATCAATTGATCAATCAGTTTTTCATAACTAATTCCTGAAACTTCCCATAACTGAGGATATAAACTAATATTTGTAAAACCAGGCAAAGTATTAATTTCACTCAAATAAGGTACTTGATCATGATCCACTAAGAAGTCGATGCGGGCCAACCCACAACAGCCAAGCACTCGAAACGCATCTAGTGCCATTTGTTGAACTTCTTTAGCAAGTTCGGGGGTAATGCTGGCTGGCAATTCAAATTGAACACCACTAGCATCCACAAACTTGTTGTTATAATCGTAGAATGTATCTGATTTAGGAACCACAATTCGTCCCACTTTAGAAGCTTTAGGTGCCTCGTTTCCTAAGATTGAGACTTCAACTTCTTCTGGTTGTTCAATAGATTGCTCTACTAGAACCTTAAAATCATAACGAAAAGCGTCATCCAGACCAGCTTCAAATTCTTGGGCGTTTGTCGCCTTATGAATTCCTACTGAAGATCCCTGATTAGCTGGCTTTAAAAACATCAATTCGCCAAGTAAATCACGACAAATTTCATAAGAATATTCAGTGCGGTTCTCAGGTGTAACAACAACATACTTAGTATTTCGAATGCCATTATGAGTCAAAATTTGTTTTGTAACATCTTTATCAAAAGAAATTGCCGAAGCTAAAATACCACTACCTACATAAGGTTTTTGAAGTAGCCGTAATAGCCCCTGAATCGTGCCATCTTCCCCTAAATTACCATGGATAATTGGAAAATAAACGTCAATATCTCTCTGCTCGCCCATGTTTAAAATTGGCGATAATGGATTACCTTCATCAATCGTTTGAACAGCCTCTTTAACGACTTGCTCTTCTGGTTCGCCATCAAAAATTCTTCTTGATGAAGCATCACTTAATAAATAACCATCTTTGGTAAACATGAACAAACTGATTTCATAACGATCTTTATCCATTGCATCATAAATATTATGTGCAGACCGCTTTGAAACATCATGTTCAGATGAATTACCTCCAAATAGTAGTCCTACATGAATTTTTTTGTCCGTACTCATAAAATCTCATCCTAACGTATAGATTTTGTATTGAATCTAAATTGTACCACGGTTTTCTAGAGAAAAAAACTTTAACATCCAAATTACTTGGCGTTAAAATCACCAGTTATCACCAGTTTACCAATCATTTTATTACTCTCCACTAATTCATGTGCTCTTCGTAAATTTTGGGCATTAATGGTGTTCAACGTTAAGGTTAACGTTGACTGTAATTCTTTTTGATCCAAAAGATCTGCAACCTGACTCAAGATTTCACCTTGTGAAGCCATATCTTCGGTTTGATAAATACTCTTTGTAAACATAAACTCCCAGGCAAACGTGATACTTTTAGCTTTTAACAGCCCGCCCATTGGTAACGGTTTTTCATTTTCCACGATCGAAGTAATGTAGCCCTCAGGAGCAATCAATTTAGCTAACTTTGGTAAATACGCATCAGTTGATTGAAAGATTACTCCAAATTTAATGTTTTGAATTTTTTGTTCTTTTAATTGCGCTTCAAGCGAATGATGGTAATCGAGAACAACATCTGCCCCCATCTTTTTTACCCATTCCACAGTTTCTGGCCGTGAAGCGGTTGTAATTACCGTTAAACCGGCCCACTTTGCCAACTGAATCGCAATCGATCCTACCCCACCAGCACCATTAATAATTAAAATCTTTTGACCCGTATTAGCATCTTTTTTTGCCACCAATGGCATTCGTTCAAATAGTGATTCCCAGGCCGTTAAACTAGTCAAAGGCATTGCTGCAGCTTCTTCAATACTAATTTTTTTTGGTGCTTGGGCAACCAGCCGTGAGTCTACCAACTGATAGGCCTGATCACTTCCTGGTCGTTGATTGGTCCCAGCATAAAACACAGAATCACCAACTGAAAACCCTTTGACCAGGTCGCCAACTTCTTCTACTATGCCACAAGCATCAAACCCAAGAATAGTTGGGATCTCCGTTTCTGGGTGACTCTGCCGAGTTTTAGTATCAACCGGATTCACCGAAACAGCCTTAACTTTTATCAATAAATCGTAACCGGCTGCTGTCTGGCGAGCCACTTTTAAATCAATCAAACTACTTGCATCTTCAATTGGTAATCCTTTATAAAAACCAATTGCTTGTACCTGTTCATTCATCTTTTCTTTACTCCTTAAAATCGAAAATCGTCTTCTTCATTCAAATAAGTAGTTATTTCTTTTGGCATTTCTGGATTTAAAACCATCGCTTGTAGTAACCGTTGCCGATTGTATAAGCTTGTCCACATCTGTTCATTTTCTTGAGCTTGAATTGAGACAAGTTCATGCCGCCAATTTTTTAAAGCTAACAAGAGAAAATCACTATATAATTTATTTTGTTTTGTTAAATCAGCCATATACCCGGCCAAACGTTCTGGTTCTCCAAAAATTAAAGGTGTTGCGAGTCGTTTATAACGCGTAATCAACACAGCCAGTAATAACAATTTATCAGCACGTACTAAACTCTTATCAAAAGCTAATTCGTCTAAAACATTTCCAATATGCGTATACGCATGCGCCCAACCTTTTTCACCGGCATACCCCCGAGTATCCGTCTCCAACGCAATATAGGTTAGCATTTGATCGACTAACGTATTTTTACTCTCGTCATCAATGAAATTAGACCCCGCCCGATCAACATAAAGTAAAGTTGACAAAAACATCACACTGAATGACCGCTGAAAAACAGCATCATTTTGGGGCTCAGTAATATGTGGAAATAGGCTTTCGTCTTGAATTAAATGTTTAAAAATTAGCTTAAGCTGGTCTTTAGATGTAATTTGTTGCTGGATGATATCACTGAATAAAAAATAAACCCCTTTATCACGGATAAATAAATTGGTTGATCCAATATGTTGAAATAGTTGGGTTAAATCTGCATCACTAATTTCGTCTAGTTTATGCGCACTTAATTGCTCTCTAAGATTCTCAATCAAGTCTTTAATCCCATCTTGATCATCTGGCAAAACAACCTTAGTTGGTGCAGTAGGTTTAATTGCCTTAATCACATTATCCACTTCAGGAATTAGCGACTGATAAATCTCACCATTTTGTAGTTTTGCACGTAACTGCTGAAGTTGCGTACGGACTGATTCAACTTCTTTCATAACACTATTCTCCTCGTAAGTAATAATTTATTTTAACACGCCGCAAGTTCAAAGCCCTAATAAAGCTACCTTATGATTATTGTGAATTCCTTTGATAATGTTAAAATAGATAAAAAGAGGAGGAGCCTACCATATGTCAAACCATCGTATACGGCACCAATTAAAAAATGAAGTTAAACAAACTTTTAAGGGGCATTGGGGTCAAGCATCTCTAACCGCCCTTATCCCAATAATTATTCAAGCAGTTGCCGGATTTATTATTTCCATGGTAATCCTAATGTCAATTTACTTAATCAGTACCCATCCTGATATTTTCCACCCGAGTTATTGGTCCAATTTAACATCTGGTGATTCAACCAGTTCAGAATTTTATAAAGAAGTAACCAGCTCAAATAACCACAGTGAAGTCTGGAATTTCGTTCGTGGTGCACTGATGACTTTTATTGGTGTAGGTATTAATTATACTTTTCTCGATTGGTTACGAAATCCAGAGCTGAAATTTTCACCGGTTAAAGGTGCATTCCAGGTCTTCACCAAACGTTACTTTATTCCAGCATTAGCGATTTTTGTTTTACAATTTATCTTTCAATTCCTCTGGACTTTACTATTTATCATTCCAGGAATTATTAAATACTTTTCATACTCACAATCCTATTTAATTTACAAAGATCAGTTGGCTTCTGGGAATGCTGATCGCATTGAATACGTTGATTGTATTACCATGAGTCGTAAATTGATGATGGGCCATAAATTTGAATTTTTCACCTTGAAATTAAGTATGATTGGTTGGTATCTCTTGTGCTTAGTCAGTTTTGGAATTGGATTTATCTGGTATATTCCATATTCTCAAGGTGTTTATACTGCCTTTTACAAACATTTGGTAGAAGCTTCATAAAAATCCAAAAAAATAGCGTAGTTTTAAATGTTGAACAAAGACATTTAGAACTACGCTATTTTTTTGGATTTTTATTGATTTTTTAGCACCATTCGTTGTTGAAGCCAATAGGTAATGTCGGTCCCAACGATAATTCCAACGGCCATCACACCAATTGGATGAAACGGATTCCATCCACCAGTCTCATCAGTATAACCAACCATAAACTTGATAAAACCTTCAAAGCCTTCTAAGTGTAAAAGGCACCCGTAAAATGTAGGAAAA